>CAXTCF010000034.1:0-23277 GCA_964242945.1 uncultured Rhizobiaceae bacterium
TGCAACTTGACACAACAGATAGTCGCTCATCCGCCTGCCGGCACCTTCTCCCACAGGGGGGGAAGGGGGCAGTTTCTCCGCCGCGCCACACTGCTGACGATTGGCGAAAGCCGTCACGATGGCCTTCTTCTCCCCTTGTGGGAGAAGGTGCCGGCAGGCGGATGAGGGGTGCTGGACGGAGCGCGACCTCTCAATCCCATACATTGCCGCAATCCGGTCGAGGCAAACCCGCCACATCGTCACCGTCCCAGATACACTTCGACCACGCGCTCATCCGCCGAGACGTGGTCAAGCGAGCCTTCGGAAAGCACCGAGCCTTCGTGCAGGCAGGTCACCTTGACGCCGAGTTCACGCACGAAATGCATGTCGTGCTCCACCACGATTACCGAATGGTCCCGCGCGATGTCCTTCAGCAGCCGCGCGGTTTCGGCGGTTTCGGCGTCCGTCATGCCGGCGACGGGCTCGTCCACCAGCAGCACCTTCGGGTCCTGCGCCAGCAGCATGCCGATCTCCAGCCATTGCTTCTGGCCATGGGAAAGGCTGGCCGCCAGCACCTTGCGCTTGTCGCCCAGGCGCACGGTGGCAAGGATCTTCTCGATTCGCGCGTCCTCCTCCGTGGAGCGGCGGGCCAACAGCGCGGACCAGACGCTGCGCGCGCCTTTCAGCGACAAGCGGACGTTGTCCTCCACCGTGTGGCTTTCGAACACGGTCGGCTTCTGGAATTTCCGGCCGATTCCCAGGTTCGCGATGTCCGCTTCGTCGTGCTCCGTCAGGTCCACCGTGCCGTTGAAGAACACCTCGCCTGCGTCGGGCCTGGTCTTGCCGGTGATGATGTCCATCATGGTGGTCTTGCCCGCCCCGTTTGGGCCGATGATGGCGCGCATCTCGCCGGGCTGGAGGAACAGCGACAGGTTGTTGATCGCGCGAAAACCGTCAAAGGCGACGGACACGCCGTTGAGGTAGAGGATGGTGGCGCTTTTCTCCGGCGCTCCGATGGGTTTTGCGATGGGTCTGTCCAGCATGGCCCGCTACTCCGCCGGCTGCGCTTCGCCGGCGGCGACTTCCGCCGGCACGGGATTGCGGACGCGCCGCCGGCGTCCCTGCCACTGGTCCCAAAGCCCAAGGATGCCTTTCGGCAGGAACAGCGTCACGAAGATGAACAGGCCGCCCAGCGCGAACAGCCAGAAGTCGGGGAAGGCGCCGGTGAACCAGCTTTTCGCGGCATTGACGAGCAGCGCGCCGACGATCGGCCCGACGATCGTGCCGCGCCCGCCGACGGCCGTCCACACGACCACCTCGATCGAGTTGGCCGGGGCGAACTCGCCGGGGTTGATGATGCCGACCTGCGGCACGTAGAGCGCGCCGGCGATGCCCGCCATGACGGCCGAAACCGTGAAGGCGAAGAGTTTTATGTATTCCGGCCGCCAGCCGAGAAACCGCGTGCGGCTTTCGGCATCGCGCACCGAAATCATCAGCTTCCCGTATTTCGAGCCGACAATGAGGGCGGCCACAAGCACTCCGAGCGCCAGCGCCAAGGCGCTGGCGAAGAAGAGCGCGCCGCGCGTGGTATCCGCCTGGACGGGAAAGCCCAGAATGTCCTTGAAATCGGTCAGGCCGTTGTTGCCGCCGAACCCCATGTCGTTGCGGAAGAAGGCGAGCAGCAGCGCGTAGGTCATCGCCTGCGTGATGATGGAGAGATAGACGCCGGTGACGCGGGAGCGGAAGGCGAACCAGCCGAACACGAAGGCGAGCAGGCCGGGCGCCAGCACCACCATCAGGGCGGCGAAGGGGAACCACTCGAAGCCGTGCCAGTACCAGGGCAGTTCCTTCCAGTTCAGGAATACCATGAAGTCCGGCAGGAGCGGGTTGCCATAGACGCCGCGGGAGCCGATCTGGCGCATCAGGTACATGCCCATCGCATAGCCGCCGAGCGCGAAGAACGCGCCGTGGCCGAGCGAAAGGATGCCGACATAGCCCCAGACGAGATCCAGGCTGAGCGCAAGCAGCGCGTAGCAGAGATACTTGCCGAAGAGCGCCACGATGTAGGTCGGAATGTGCAGCGCGCTGTCCGGCGCGGTGAGGAGGTTGAGGGCCGGCACGAGTGCACCGGCGAGGAGGATCAGGAGGATCGCAAGCTGGATGCGCGGCGTCAGGCCGGCGCCGAAAATGCGTGCCGCCATCATGCCTCGACCGCCCTACCTTTAAGCGCAAAGAGACCGCGCGGCCGCTTCTGGATGAACAGGATGATCAGCACCAGCACGATGATCTTGCCGAGCACGGCGCCGGAATAGGGCTCCAGGAACTTGTTGAGCACGCCGAGGCTCATCGCGCCGACCAGCGTGCCCCAGAGGTTGCCGACGCCGCCGAACACCACGACCATGAAGGAGTCGATGATGTAGCTCTGGCCGAGGTTCGGCGAGACGTTGCCGATCTGGGAGAGCGCGACGCCGGCGATGCCCGCGATGCCGGACCCCAGCGCGAAGGTGAAGGCGTCCACCCAGGGCGTGCGGATGCCCATCGACGCGGCCATGCGGCGGTTCTGCGTCACCGCGCGCATCTGAAGGCCCCAGGGCGTGCGCTTCATCACGTAGAGCAGGCCGCCGAAGACGGCGAGCGCGAAGACGACGATCCACAGCCGGTTCCAGGTGACCGCCATCTGGCCGAGGTCGAAGGAGCCGCTCATCCAGGACGGGTTGCCGACCTCGCGGTTGTTCGGCCCGAAGAGAACGCGCACGCTCTGCTGGAGGATGAGCGACACGCCCCAGGTGGCGAGAAGCGTTTCCAGCGGACGGCCATAGAGGAAGCGGATGATGCCGCGCTCCATCACGAGGCCGACCGCGCCGGCGACCAAGAAGGCGGCGGGCAGCGCGATGAGCAGCGACCAGTCGAACAGGCCGGGGGCAGTGTTGCGGATAACTTCCTGGACCGCGAAGGTCGTGTAGGCGCCGAGCATGACCATCTCGCCATGCGCCATGTTGATGACGCCCATCACGCCGAAGGTGATGGCGAGGCCGATGGCGGCGAGCAGCAGGACGGAACCGAGCGAGACGCCGAACCAGATGTTCTGGGCGACGTCCCAGCCGGCCAGCACGGTCTGGATGCGGGCGGCTTGGGCTTCGGCCTCCGCCTTCAAGGCCCCGTCGGCTCCGGAGGAAAACGCCGTCAGAAGCGAAAGCGCGGCGCGGTTTCCCATCGCGCCGATGCGGCCGACCGCAGCCAGCTTTTCCGCTTCGGGCAGGTCGGACTGGAGCACGGCGGCGGCGCGCGCCTCTTCCAGCTTGGCTTTTACGCCAGGGTCCGTTTCCTTTGCTATGGCAGCGTCCAGCGTGGGGATGGCAGCGGGGTCAGGACGTGTAAAAATATTCTCGACCGCGGCCAGCCGAACGGCAGCATCGGGAGAGCCGAGCGTCAGCGAACCCAGCACGTCGCGGATGACGCCGCGCAAACCGTTGTTGACCTTGACCTTGGTGAACTCGCTCGACTTGCCCTCGCCCGCCTTTGCGCCGGTCAGCGGATCGAGGATCGCGAAGCCGCCTTCGTTCGAGAGGATGAACACGGCCTTGTCCGCCTTGCGGAAGGCAAGATTGCCTTCGCTGAGGGCGGCAAGCGGCCGTTCGACCTGCGGATCGCCCGTCGCGGCGAGTTCACGGACGACCGCCTCCGTATCCTTGAAGCTCTTTGCCGTGGCGAACTTGGCGACCGTGGCGCGCAGCGAGGCTTCATCGGCGTGCGCAGAGACGCAGGTGAGGAGCGTGAACAGGGCAAGCGCGAAAGAGCGCAGGAAATTCATGCTGCGGTTCCGAGGTGGCATGTCGCGGGTGCTCAAATGTTCAAACTTTTGCGCCGCCCCTCATCCCGCTGCCGCCACCTTCTCCCCGTGAACGGGGAGAAGAGCGCAGCTTCAATGACGGCGCACTCTCTCCCCGCTTGCGGGGAAAGATGCCCGGCAGGGCAGTGAGGGGCGGCGCAGAGGTTGAACATCAGCGCGTCTGAGGTTGATCAGAAATGCTCCACCGTCCGAAGCTGGCGGAGCGGTACATCGCGTAGCCGCGCTCAGTTCGTGCCCTTGCCGCCGCACTTGCCGGTCGCGGTGTTGAAGTTGCCGCAGTTCATCGGCTTGCGCCAATCGGAGATCAGGTCCTTGGAGTCCGGCAGGTAGTCCGACCACTCGTCGCCGACCACGAGGCCGGACGTCTGCCACACCGTTTCCATCTGGCCGTCCGCCTGGATCTCGCCGATCATCACCGGCTTGGTGATGTGGTGGTTCGGCATCATGGTGGAGAAGCCGCCGGAAAGGTTCGGCACGGACACGCCGACGATCGAGTCGATCACCTTGTCCGGCTCGGTGGTGCCGGCCTTTTCGACGGCCTTTATCCACATGTTGAAGCCGATATAGTGGGCTTCCATCGGGTCGTTGGTGACGCGCTTGTCGTTTTTGATGAACGTCTTCCAGGTCTTGATGAACTCGGCGTTTTCCGGCGTATCGACGGACTCGAAGTAGTTCCAGGCGGTCAGGTGGCCGACCAGCGGGGCGGTGTCGATGCCGGCAAGCTCTTCCTCGCCGACGGAGAAGGCAACGACCGGAATGTCCTCGGCCTTGATGCCCTGGTTGCCGAGTTCCTTGTAGAAGGGCACGTTGGCGTCGCCGTTGACGGTGGAAACGACCGCCGTCTTCTTGCCCTCGGAGCCGAACTTCTTGATCGCGGCCACTTCGGTCTGCCAGTCGGAGAAGCCGAACGGCGTGTAGTTGACCATGATGTCCTCCTTGGCCACGCCCTTGGATTCCAGGTAGGCCTGAAGGATCTTGTTGGTGGTCTGCGGATAGACGTAGTCCGTGCCTTCCAGCACCCAGCGCTTTACCTCGCCGCCGTCCTCGCTCATCAGGTAATCGACGGCGGGAATGGCCTGCTGGTTCGGGGCAGCACCCGTGTAGAACACGTTGCGCTGCGACTCCTCGCCCTCATATTGGACGGGGTAGAACAGGACGTTGTCGAGCTCTTCGAAGACGGGGAGCACGGATTTCCGCGACACCGAGGTCCAGCAGCCGAACACGGCGGCGACCTTGTCCTTGGAGATGAGTTCGCGCGCCTTTTCGGCGAAGAGCGGCCAGTCTGACGCCGGATCGACCACCACGGCTTCCAGCTTCTTGCCGAGCAGACCGCCCTTCTTGTTCTGCTCGTCGATGAGCATCAGCATGGCGTCTTTCAGCGTGGTTTCCGAAATCGCCATCGTGCCCGAAAGCGAATGAAGGATGCCCACCTTGATCGTGTCTTCCTGGGCCAGCGCGGCGCCAGTGAGCAGGCTGGTCGATAAGGCCGCTGCAAAGGCAGCGGTCGAGAAGAAAGTCTTGATGCGGTTCATGAAGGCCCACCTCCTTGTTGAGGAACACAAGGGGGTAGAGCAAGCGATGTGCCAGATGCGCCCGGGCGCGCGGACGAACGGCGAAAGCGAGCCGCTTCAACAAGTTAACAAATAGTTAAGCTCACCTTGCGTCAGGCCGTCGCTACGTCGGGCGGAGCGCGTGAGACCATCAACGCATTAAAAGTAGGCAATCCTTTAAAGTTGCCTAACATGAAGGCAGAAGGCTTACTCCGTCTCGCGGATGTAGGCCGTCAACGCGCAGACCAGATGATACAGGATAGAAGCCGGCACGTCCGTCGCGGACGCCCGGCCGGCCTCGTCTATGCCGTCGATCCAGAGTCCCCTCGGCGCGGGGTCGATGTGCCAGCGGAACAGGCTGCTTACCCGCGCCTCGATCTCCGGCTTGAGATCGGGACCGCCCTTGCCGTCCAAAGCCAGAGCCGCCTTGATGACCTCGGTCTGCGGCCAGGAGCGCGACAGCCGGCTGAGCGGGAGGCCTTCGCGTGAGACGGCCCCGTAGGCGAGGCCGGTGGCGCGGTTCAGGCCGTTGGCGATCGCCGAGGCATAGAGCTTCCGGGCAAAGCGGATCAGATCCTTCTGGCCGCTGGCGGCGGAGAAATCGACTAGCAGCGAGCACCATTCGAAGTGGTGGCCGGGTTCGGTCCAGTCCCCCTCCTCGCCGGGCGACGGGCGCCACTCGTCGTCGAAGAACTCGCCCAGCGTCCAGGTTTCGGCGTCGAAGAAGTGGGAGCGGAACAGGTCGATCACGCGTGCGGCGCGGCGCAGGTGCGCGCGGTCGTCGGTGACGGCATACCAGGCGAGAAACGCTTCCAGCAGGTGCATGTGCGGGTTGGAGCGGCGCGGCGTCCCGCCTTCCGCCGTTTCGCGGTAGCCGGTCAGACGGTGGTCTTCCAGGTGGCTGTCGAGAAAGGCGAAGGTCTCGGCGCCGAGCCGCATCGCGTCGGGATTGCCCGCGCGGTGGGCATGGGCGAGCGCCAGCAGCACGCAGGAGTGGTCGTAGGCGTCCGCCGTGCCATCGAGGATCGTGCCGTCCAGGTTCATGCTGCGGGCCCAGCCGCCTTCAGCCGTGCGGCCCTTTCGCATGAAGTCGATGCCGTGCCCGATCAGCCGGTCGGCCTCGCCGTCCCAGCCGAACTCCTTGGCCACCGCGAAGGCATAGACCTGGCGCGCGATGGTGCGCATACGCTTGGGCCGCGGAATCGGGTTGCCGGAAAAATCCAGCGCCTCGAAGAAGCCGCCCCCGTAAAAATCCACCCCCTTGGTGGACCACAGCGGCAGCGCCTCGTCGAAAAGCCAATGGCGGACCCGCCGGCGCATCGTGCCGGGCGACAGCACGTGGCCGGGCGCTGGCGTGAAGCGCGCTTCCAAGCGCCCGCTCTTTTCCAGCTTCTCCACGATCTTCTTGACGTTCTGGCTTTCCTCCACCGGGGCGACGAAGGTCGCGTCCGCCGTGGCGACGATGGCGACGTCCTTCATGCCGATCACAGAAAGCAGGCGTCCCTGGCTGCGCAGGTAGCAGTGCTCCGTGTCGATGGCGATCACGTCGCCGACCACGACGTTGCCGGAGGCGTCGGATTCGCTGACGTCGAGCAGCGACTGCCACGACCCCAGATCGTTCCAGCGGAAGCCGACCGGCACCATCGCGATGTCGTGCGAGCGCTCCATCACGGCATAATCGATGGAGGTGGACGGGATGCCGGCATAGGCTTCGAGCGGCAGGAACACGCCGGAAACGCTGCGCGCCGCGCCATCGATCGCCACTTGTGCCTGCGCTAAAATCTCCGGCGCCAGCGCGCGGAAGGCATCGCGCATGGTGCTTGCCCGGAACAGGAAGATGCCGGCATTCCAGAAGAAGTTGCCTGCGGCGAGGTACTTCTCGGCGGTAGCGAGGTCGGGCTTTTCCACGAAACGCATCACGTCGCGCACGCCCGACGCATTGGGCGCCGTTTCCACATAGCCGTAGCCGGTCTCAGGGTGGGACGGCTTGACCCCGAACACCACGAGGCGGCCGCTTCGGGCAGCCGGCACGCCCTCCTCGACGGTTGCCCAGAACTGCTTTTCCGTGGAGATCTCATGGTCGGAGGGCACGACCAGCACAAGCGCGTCGCCCCAGGCGCGCAGGGTTTCCAGCGTGGCCACCGCGACGGCGGCTGCCGTGTTGCGGCCGACCGGCTCGAAGATCGCCTCGCCGCCGTTCAGGTCCACGGAGGCGAGGTCGGCATGCACGCGCTCCGCATGGCGCTCCGACCCGATGACATAGACCGGCGTTTCGCCTTCCTGCCGGCTCTTCAGCCGCCGCACCGTGCGCAGCAGCATCGAGCCGCCGCCTGTTCCGCTGCCGGAGAAATCATGGAACTGTTTTGGGTTGTCCTCGCGCGACAAAGGCCAAAGCCGGGAGCCGACGCCCCCGCTCATCACAAAGCTCGCCACGCGCTCCGTCATCCCGCCCAACCTTTTCACACGCTATTCCCTTGCCGCCCTCTAGCACGCCCGCCCCCCGTTCCCGCAACGTGCAATCGGCCGGACGCCGCGTTCAGACTGAGGAACGTCTTCCCGCCGCGTTCCGGATTGGCTAGGGCATGGCCATGCTTGCAAGTCGCTCACCCTCCGGCATGAAGGCGGCGCGGCTTTTCGTGCTGTTCCTGCTTGCGCTCGCCTTTCCGGCCGGGGCGGAGGGCCAGACGCGCGTGGCGCTGGTGATCGGCAACGCGAACTATCAAAACGCCCGGCTGCCCGACCTGCCGAACGCCGCGCATGACGCTGCGGCACTGGCGCATGAATTGGAAACCCTCGACTTCACGGTGATGGAGGCCACCGACGTGACGGCGGCCAGTCTTTTGGAACTCCTGTCGAAGGCCGAAGCGGAGCAAGCCTCCGAGGGTTTCCTGTTCTTCTATGCCGGCCATGCCGTGACGAGCGGCGGAGAAACATACCTGCTGCCGACGGACGCTCTCGACCCCGCGAATTTCGCACAGCTGACATCGAACGCGACGCGGCTCAGCGCCCTGACAGCGCGCTTCGCCAAGCCTCGACGCGCTTTCCTGATGTTCCTGGATGCCTGCCGCGACGGACCGGCGGCAGAAACCGGGTCGAGCCGGCCGCAGGCTTTGCAAGGCGACAATGTCTTCCTGGCCTTCGCCTCACAGCCCGGAGAGGCCGCAAACGATGGTGCCGAGGGCAACAGCCCGTTCGCCCGCGCGCTTCTTCAGGCGATGGCCATCCCTGGGCTCGATCTCAACGCCGTCATGGCGCGCGTGGAGGAGGAAACCGAACGCCTGACGCTTGGCCGTCAGATCCCCTGGAGCCGGTCCACGCTGCGCAAGCCCTTCGTCTTCAAGGCGGCAGGAGCCGCAACTCCACCCGGCGGTTGATCGGATCATACGGGTCGGCAACGCGAAAATTGCTGGCGCCCTTGCCGACCGCCGTCAGCCGGGACGCTTCGACGCCGCGCGCCAGCAGAAAGGCGCGGACGGCCTGGGCGCGGCGCGCGGAAAGGCCGGCATTGTGCGCCTCCGTACCCCTGGCATCGGTATAGCCCTCGACGGCAAAGCGATGCGGCTTCAGCGTCGGATCTGCGAGGGCCGCGGCGATCTCCACGAGCTTTCCCTGCGCTTCGGTTTTAAGTTCCGCGGAGTCCAGGTCGAAGGTGACGAGCAGATCGATTCCCGTCCGGGCGGATTGCTCGCCCTTGGCGCGGCATTCGGCTTCCGGGCCGATGCAGATGCCCCGCGCTGGGCCAAGATCGGCACCCTCGACGAACTGCCTGACGATCTGCGCAACCGCCGGCTGGGCCTGCGCGGCAGAGCCGCAGAGCAGCGCGCCGGCGAGGATGAGCGGGAAAAGCCTTGTCACCGTTTCCGCTCTCCTGCGGCCTGCACCGCCCCAGCCGCCAGCGCATCGACGTTGAAGGCGCCAAGCGCCAGATCGAGCTTCATGCCGGAAACGCGCAGTTCCGCTTCGAGCCGGCTGAAGAAGGCTGGCGCCATAGTGTCCACCGGGTTGTCGAGCATTTTGACGTCTTGGTCGGCCGTAATGGCCATCAGCAGCTGCTTGGTTTGCACCACACCGGCGGTGAGGTTCATCTGGACCCGGAATGTCGGCTCATCGGCGGAAGCGGGAAAGCGCTGCAAGGTCTGCACGGTGCCCTCGTCGTCGATCAGCAGAAGATGCACCGCCTTCCCCCCTGCCCCGCCGATCCGCCCGGCAAGAAATCCATGGTCGGGAATGCGGTCCTGCTCCAGCCGAAGGAGAACGGAAAAATCGGGGTAGTTGCGCAAGTTGCGGGCAAAGAGCAGCGCCCGGCATTGCGGTGCGGAAAGGTCGCCGAACGAGGTGCTGGTGTTCTTCCCCAGCGCCAGCGCGGCCTCCGCGAATCCACGCATCGCATCGCTGTTCCGGCTGAAAGCGTCGAAGCCGACCGCGTCGCCCTCCTGAGCCGCCGGCACAACGGCAAAGCAGTTGCCGCCGCCCTTGAAATTCCGGGCGAACGCGACGGCCCGCTTCCGCAAAGCCGCCTGCCCCTCCGTTGACTCCCCGCTTTCCGCCGCGCCGCCGGCCGCTCCCGCCGCAGAGGCGACGGTTTCCGGCTGCTGCGCAATCGGCTCCAGAACCGCACCGGCCAAAGGTGCGGACGGTGCGATAGCGCCGCTTGTTCCGCCCAACGGCGCAAGCACGTTTCCAGCGGCTTCTTGCGAGGACGCGGCAGGCGGAATAGCCGGTTCGGACGCGAGCGGCTGGGTAAGACGCAGCGGCAAGGTCACCGAAAGGGCCGGCTGCGAAGAAAGCGGTGCTGCCACGGCTGCTTGTGGCAGCACCGGCGCGGCGGACGCCTGCGAGGCCGGGAGTTGCGCCGCTTCGACCGGCTCGGCTGCACCGGGCTGCGGAGGCAATGCAGCCGCCTGCGCGGAAGGCGCCAGCACCGGAGCCGATTCGGGCACGGCAGATGCCGCCGCACCGGAAGGCGGGATCGGTGCGGCTGCGACCGCCGCTTGCGGCATTACAGATGCGGCAAGCGCCGGCGCAAGCTCCGCCGCCTGGACCGGCTCGGCTGCCGCGGACGGCGGGGCCGGTGCGCTCGCCTGCATGGATGGGGTAAGCACCGGGGCGAGTTCGGAGACAACCGAGGCGGCAGCGCCGGGCGGCTCGATCGCGGCAGCGGCAACCGGCATCGCGGCAGGGACCGCCGAGTCCGGCACGGAAGCGGCGGGCGCGATCGCGTCGAGAGCCTGCGGGACGATCGCCGGCGTTGCCGGGGCAGCCATCGCCGCCTCCCCCGCCAGTTCGGCAGCCTCGACCGGCGTCGCCGTCGCGGCACCCGCTTG
The DNA here is from genome assembly GCA_964242945.1 of uncultured Rhizobiaceae bacterium. Taxonomy (GTDB): domain Bacteria; phylum Pseudomonadota; class Alphaproteobacteria; order Rhizobiales; family Rhizobiaceae; genus Mesorhizobium_B. The sequence goes on from CAXTCF010000034.1 coordinate 10,704, forward strand.
CGGCTCCAGCGCCGCGGCGGCAAGCGGGTGCGCAGTCGTAGGGTTCGCAACGCTCGCCGCCGGAGCGGGCGCCGATGCGGCGAGTTCTCCCGATTGGGGAACAGGCTGCGCCGGGACGGAAAGCGCCAAGGCCTGCGCCTCGCCGGCCAAAGACGGTGCAACCCGCTGCTCGGCGCTCGCCTGCGGCAGGGCTTCCGTCGCAACCGGAGTTCCCTGCTCGGAAGGGCTGAGAGCCGCAAAAACTTCGCCGGCCACCTGATCGACCGGCAAGGCGGCTTCCGGCGTGAGCGGCTCGGCCGGTGTCAGGCCTTCGGCGGCAGCCTCGTTGCGCAGCGGAGCCAGAGCTTGGCCGGCTGAGCCGGCAGGTTCGGCCGTTGCAGCGTCTGCGGCAGGCAGGGTCTCGCTGCGCTGCGGCAGGGCTGCGATCACGTCGGGGGGCGGCTCGGAGAAGCTGATCTCCGTCGGCGGCGGCTTCCCGCGGGCGCCGTCAAGCAGCGGCAGCACCGCCGCGGCCAGGCCCGCATGCAGCAGGAGCGACCCACCGAATGCCGCCGTCCAGCCGGCGCGCGAGGGTGCGGCTAGCGCGGCCACCTTAACTCCCCGAAACGTCGCTCAAGGTTACGATGCGCACGGGGACGCCCTTGGCGCGCACGGCTTCCACGATGGTCAGGAAGCGCCCGGCCGAGAAATCGCGGTCGGCGATGATGTTGAGGGTCGGCGCGGGCTGCCCGCCGCGCAGCCCGATCCGGCCGGGGATGTCGTTCACCGCGACCAGCGTGTCGTCAAGATAGAGCGCCCCGGATTGCGCCACGACCAGCAAGGGCCGCGGCAGGCGCTCCGGCAGCGCTTTGCGCACCGTCGGCGGCGTAACGCCCGTTTCGTTCGTTCCCATGATCGAGCCGGAAACGATGAAGAAGAACAGCAGCAAGAGGATGATGTTGATGGTGGCGAAGGGAAAGTCGAGTTTTTCCCGTTTCCGCTCGGTGCGCAGCATCGCCCGGTTTCCTCTGTTGGCCCGGAACTCAGCCGCTGCCGCTGCGGATCACAACCGCGGGAAAGGATGCCTTTTTCAAGGCGTCGATCACCGAGACGATGTCCTGCACCGTGGCTTCGGGCCGCGTGAAGACGAGCACCCGGTTCAGGCCCTGCTTCCGCAACGCCGCGGCAGCACCCGCGAAGCCGCCGAGCGGCACCGGCGCGCCGTTCGCCTGGACGATGCCTCGGCCGACGGAGATGATGAGGTCAGGCGCCGGCTGGGGCTTGGCCGGCGCTCGCGTAAGCGCACCTTGCGCGCGGCCGCGGTAGTCGTCCAGCGTCAGAAGCGAAAAAGGGTCGATGCTGGATGCCAGCATGAAGAAGGTGAGCAGCAGAAAGATCACGTCCACCAGGGGGATCAGCATGAACCCCTTGGCCCTGCGGCGCGGCGGGCGCAGCGGATTGGCAGCTAAGCTCATCGCCGTGCGAAGAGCGGCGTCGCGCCGGCGGCGGGCGTTTCAAGCGGGGAGATGGGCGCTTGCGGCGCCGCGGGCGTTTCCTGCGCGGGCTCCGGCCCGGCGCCGAACACGATGGCCAGGATGGCGGCGTCCATGGCGGCGCGCTCGCGGTCGATGCGGCCTTCGATCCAGCTCGTCAGGAGGTAGAAGGGAATGGCGATGGCGAGGCCGAGCGCCGTGGAGGAAAGCGCCACCCAGATGCCGCCGGCGAGTTCCGTCGGGCTGATCGCGCCGCCGGTGCTGGCCATCTCGTTGAAGGCGGCGATCATGCCGAGCACCGTGCCGAGCAGCCCCAGCATGGGTGCTGCCTGCACCGCCGTTTCCAGGATGCGCATCTGCGCGTTCATCCGGTCGAGCAGGACCAGCGCGGTGCCGGTGGCGACTTCCCGCGCCCGCTCCTTGTCGGCGGGCCAGCGCAGGCGGGCGGAAATCGTGGAAGCGACGACGCGGCCGAGCGCCGAGCGGTCGGTTCCCGCAAGCTGCTGCGCGGCCGGCCCGTCACCCGCGGCCCAGCGGGACAGGACCTGGCGCACGAGCTTGCGCTGCCCGACGCCCAGGCGCGACAGCGACACCAGCTTGACGATCGCGGTCGCCGTGGCGAGCACCGAAAGCAGCAGCAACAGGGCCAGGATCGGCCCGCCGATGGACGTGAACTGGTGAAAGATGGTGTCGAGCATCACCCGCTCTATACCACTTGCCCCACCGGATGGCAGTCCCGTCAGCGTTTCCGCGCGGGAACTATTGGTTGAAGGCGATGTTCGTCCGCGTGGCTGTCTTCAGCGCCTCAAGGCAGACCGGCGATGCCGCACCCCCGGCAAGGCATTCCGGCGCGGTGTTGACCAGAATGCGCGAGATGCCGTTGCAGGGCGCGTCGGGATACTGGAATTCGAACACCTTGGTCTTGTTCTGCGACAGGCCGTTGAACGCCAGGACGAGCAGCTTGGCGACCTGGTTGTTGGCGTCGAACACCGCGATCTCGTAGGAGGTCTTGGTGAGGTCCACGCCCGTTCCGTTCTGCGCCACGAAGGTCAGGCGGCAGCCTTTTTCGGAATCCGTGCTCTTGTTCAGTTCGATGGAAAGCGCCTTGCCCGGCGCGTCCTGCGCGGCGGCGATGCTTGGCCCATGAAGCAGGCCAATCGCGGCAACGAACCCTTTGGCGACAAGCGACCGGCGCATGATCTGAAAACCCCCTCTTTGGCTCAACTTCCAACTCAGTCCGGCCTCAAAGCCGCGGGCTGGCACATGAACAGGATTGCAGCACTAGCACCGCCAGGCGGCTTCGGAAAAGGGCACAGAGGAAACTATACCAAAGAAGTCAGCATTCATCCCCGCACGACCCGATGCGATACCGCCGGCTCGCAGGGAAGTGAAGGACAGCCGGGAACGGGGCGGAGGCCGCGCGCTTGTTTGGACGACTGGAACTGAACAGGAGCGACCCTTTGTCCCGACATCTTCCCCTATTGCTCGCCGCCGCTCTCCTCGGCGCAACCGGCGCTCACGCGCAGGAAACGGCGGAAACCCGCCCGCCGAACGCCAAAAACCAGCAGCCGGCCTTTGCCGGCCAGACGCGGGCGCCGAAGCCCGCGCAAGCCACTGCGGTCGAAGTGTCCGAAGTCGTCAAGGGACTGCCGCAGGCCTGGGCCCTGGAGTTCCTGCCGGACGGCCGCATGCTCGTGACGGCCAAGGAAGGCACGATGCACATCGTCTCGCCTTCCGGCGAGATCGGGCCGGCGATCGACGGCGCGCCGAAGGTCGATGCGCGCGGCCAGGGCGGCCTGCTCGACGTGGCGCTCAGCCCAAGTTTTTCTGAAGACAAACTGGTCTATTGGAGCTTTTCCGAGCCGCGCGGAGAGGGCAAAAACGGCACCAGCGTGGCACGCGGCAAGCTGGTCGAGGCAGGCGGGACGGCGAAGCTCGAAGACGTGCAGGTCATCTTCCGGCAGATGCCGGCCTGGGACAGCACCAAGCATTTCGGCTCGCGGCTCGTTTGGGCGCCTGATGGAAAACTGTTCGTGACGGTCGGCGAGCGCTCCAACCCGGATTCGCGCGTGCATGCGCAGGACCTCGACTACGGCATGGGCAAGGTGTTCCGCATCAACGCCGACGGCTCGGCGCCGGGCGGCAACCCGTTTGCCGGCCGCAAGGACGCGCAGCCCGAAATCTGGTCCTACGGCCACCGCAACTTGCAAGCCGCAACTCTGGACGGCCAGGGGCGGCTCTGGACCGTCGAGCACGGCCCGAAAGGCGGTGACGAGTTGAACCGGCCGGAAGCGGGCAAGAACTACGGCTGGCCGGTGATCACCTACGGCATCGACTACAACGGCCGGCCGATCGGCCAGGGCATTACGGCGCAGGAAGGCATGGAGCAGCCGGTTTACTTCTGGGACCCGGTCATCGCTCCGTCCGGCATGGCCTGGTACGGCGACGGCCCGATCGCAGCCTGGCAGAACTCCTTGCTCATCGGCGGCCTGGGGAGCGGAGGCTTGGTCGTGCTGAAGATCGACGGCGAGCGCGTGGCGAGCGAAGAGCGCCTGCCGCTCGATGCCCGCATCCGCGACGTGAAGGTCGGCCCGGACGGCAGCGTCTATGCGCTCACCGAAGGCGGAGACGGGTCTTCCATCCTGAAGATCAGCGCCGCCGAGTCCTGACGCTTCTTTCAGGTGAACAGGCGGCGCTCCGCTTCCACGGTTTCCCCGATGAAGGCGGCGACCGCCTGCACGCCGCGAAGGTGCCGTTCGGATTCGTGGAACACCAGCCAGTAGGCGCGGCGGATCGGCTTTGCCGCCGCAACCTCCACGAGTTCCGGGTGGGTGCGCGCGATGAAGGCGTGCAGGATGCCGATGCCCGCGCCCGACCGCACGGCTTCCACCTGGCCCAGCGACGACGACACGGCAAGCTGCGCGCTCCAATCGCCTGAAAACTCGCCGGCATAATCCAGGCTGGCGGATGGCAGCAGGTCCGGCACGTAGCCGACTAGCCGGTGCCGCTTGAGGTCCATTGGTCTCTCCGGCAGCCCGTTCGCATCGGCATAGGCGCGGGAGGCGTAGAGCCCTAGCGAGTAGTCCGTAAGCTTGGCTGCGACCAGCCGCCCTTCCGTCGGCCGCTCCGTGGTGATGGCGATGTCGGCCTCGCGCCGCGACAGCGAGAAAGAGCGCGGCACCGGCACGAGCTGCAAGGTGAGCTGCGGGTGACGCTCGGCGAGCCGCCCCAGACGCGGCGCCAGGAAAGCGGTGCCGAACCCGTCTGGCGCGCCGATACGCACCGTGCCGGCAATGGCGTCCCCCTCCCCCGCCAGCGACGCGCCGGCCGTCAGCATCTCCGCTTCCATGCGTTCCGCCGCTTCGAGGAACTGCTGACCGGCCGGCGTCAGTTCGCTTCCCGTGGTTTGCCGCCGGAACAGCTTCGCGCCGAGCGATGCTTCCAGCGCGGCGATACGGCGGGACACGGTAGCATGGTTGAGGTCGAGCCGCTTAGCTGCCCCAAGGATCTGCCCCGCCCGCGCCACAGCGAGGAAGACGCGCACATCGTCCCAATTCATGGCGTCGCCTTGCACGGTTTAATGCCTGAGCATGCCATGCGCTTGAATTCATGCACAACGGTTACGCTCCTGCTCGCGTTGCTTTTCCCGCTCCACAGGCGCATTCCGGCGGCCACAAACAGGGAGCGAAACAAGAAAATGGTCGAGATCGGACACTTCATCGGCGGCAAGCGCGTCGCCGGCACCAGCGGGCGCACGCAGGACATCATGCAGCCGATGGACGGCACGGTGCGTGGGCGTGTGGCGCTGGCCACAAAGGCGGAACTGCGCGCGGCCGTCGAGAATGCGAAGGAAGCACAGCTCAAATGGGCGGCCACCAACCCGCAGCGCCGCGTGCGCGTGCTGGTCAAGTTCCTGGAGCTTGTGCACGCGGAATATGACAGCCTTGCCGAACTCCTGGCGCGCGAGCACGGCAAGACGATTGCCGACGCCAAGGGCGACATCCAGCGCGGGCTGGAAGTGGTCGAGGTCTGCCTTGGCTCCCCGCACATGATGAAAGGCGAATACACCGACGGCGCCGGCCCCGGCATCGACACCTATTCCATGCGCCAGCCGCTCGGCGTCGTTGCGGGCATCACGCCCTTCAACTTCCCCGCCATGATCCCGCTCTGGAAGATCGCGCCCGCACTTAGCAGCGGCAACGCCTTCATCCTGAAGCCGTCGGAACGCGACCCGTCCGTGCCGATGCGCATCGCCGAGCTTTTCGTGGAGGCTGGCCTGCCGGCCGGCGTGCTCAACGTCGTCAACGGCGACAAGGAGGTCGTGGATGCTATCCTGGACGATCCCGACATCAAGGCGATCGGCTTCGTCGGCTCGACGCCGATCGCGCAGTACATCTACGGCCGCGGCTGCTCGAACGGCAAGCGCGTGCAGTGTTTCGGGGGCGCCAAGAACCACATGATCATCATGCCCGACGCCGACATGGACCAGACCGTCGACGCGCTGATCGGCGCCGGCTACGGGTCGGCCGGCGAGCGCTGCATGGCGATCTCGGTCGCCGTGCCGGTCGGCAAGGAAACCGCCGACCGCCTGGTGGAAAAGCTGATCCCGCGCGTGGAAAGCCTGCGCGTCGGTTCCTCGCTGGACTCGTCGGCCGACTTCGGCCCGCTGGTCACGAAGCAGGCTCTCGAACGCGTAAAAGGCTATGTCGATCTCGGCGTGCAGGAAGGCGCCAAGCTCGTCGTGGACGGCCGCGGCTTCAGCATGCAGGGCTACGAGAACGGCTACTACATGGGCGGCTGCCTGTTCGACGAGGTGACGCCGGACATGCGCATCTACAAGGAGGAGATTTTTGGCCCCGTGCTTTCCGTAGTGCGCGCAAAGAACTACGACGAGGCCCTGCGCCTGCCCAACGAGCACGAATACGGCAACGGCGTCGCGATCTTCACCCGCGACGGCGACGCGGCCCGCGACTTCGCCTCCAAGGTGCAGGTCGGCATGGTCGGCATCAACGTGCCGATCCCGGTTCCGATCGCCTACTACACGTTCGGCGGCTGGAAGGCGTCCGGCTTCGGCGACCTCAACCAGCACGGCCCCGACGCCTTCCGCTTCTACACCAAGACCAAGACCGTCACCTCGCGCTGGCCGTCGGGGGTCAAGGAAGGCGCGGAGTTCGTGATTCCCACGATGAACTGATCCTCCACGCTTTCCGGAAGCGGACGAGCGGCCTTGTGCCGCCCGTTCTGCATTGGACGCATGCCTGCTCTTGCACGGCTTTCACTTGCCGGCCGGCTACGCTCCCGGATAGGAGTGCGCCCATGAAGACGCTTTCCATTCCCACCCGAACCATCTGCGGCATCGAGGAACTGCCCTCCTTCGGCGCAGCCGGCGTGACGCATGTGCTGTCCATTACCGATCCCGACAGGGGCGAGCTGGAAGCCTTCACTGCCTATGGCGACATCCGCCGCACCAGCCTCCGGTTCCACGACGTCATCGACCGCCACCCCGGCACCGTCTTTCCCGAACCGGCCCATGTCGAGGCCATCCTGCGCTTCGGCGCCGACATGGACGCTGCGGCGGAAGCCGGCGTGGACGGCCACCTGCTCGTCCACTGCCACATGGGCATCTCGCGCTCTACCGCCGCCATGGCGACGCTGATGGCGCAGGCCGAGCCGGATCTGGACTTGGACGAATTATTTGCGCGCCTGCGCGAGATCCGTCCCCAGGCTTGGCCCAACTCGGTGATGATCGGCTATGCCGACGATCTCATGCGCCTGCAGGGCAAGTTCACGTATGCACTGCGGCGGCACTATGCCTATCAGGTCGCCAATAGGCCCGACCTCACCCGGATGATCCGCGAAGTCGGGCGCCAAAGCGAGATCGACATGGCGCGGACCTGAAGGACGATCCATACGCGCTCATGGTTCTTCGAGGCTGCAAAGCGGAAGAGTTGGTGACGCTCCTTTACGCCTTCATCAGCCACTCGTGCTCCGGCGCGTTGTGGAACTTCCAGGTGCGCGTCGGGCCGGCCATGACGTTGAGGTAGTAGAGGTCGTAGCCGTGGCAGGCGGCGCAGGGGTGGTAGCCCTTGGGCACCAGCACCACGTCGCCGTCCTCCACGACCATCGCCTCGTCCAACGCCCGCTCTCCGCTTGCGTCCGCGTCGGTATAGACGCGCTGGAAGGCGAAACCCTGCGGCGGGTTGAGGCGGTGGTAGTAGGTTTCCTCCAGGTAGGATTCGGCCGGCAGGTTGTCCTGGTCGTGCTTGTGCGGGGGGTAGCTCGACGTGTGGCCGCCCGGCGTGATCACCTCCACGACCAGCAGCGAGTCGGCCGGCAGCCCGCCCTCGGCGAGGATGTTGGTGACATAGCGCGTGTTGGTGCTTTTCCCGCGCGTGGTGGTGCTCAGATCGTCCGGCGCGATCGCGCGGGCCGGCAGGCCGCCGGCCAGGCCCGGCGCCAGGCACACGGCGATTTCCCCGTCGGTTTCCGCCGTCACCGACCACGACCCGTCCTGCGGCACATAGACCGACCAGGGCTTCCCGTCGAAGGGCGACATGCGCTCGCCCAGCACCCCGAAATCTTCCCCGTTCGCCTGCACCCTCCCCTTTCCCGTCACGAAGACGAGGCAGGCTTCCTGGCCGCCGGTTTCGCCCGAAACTGTCTCGCCGGCCTTCAGGCGGTGAAGGTCGAAGCCGACATAGGTCCAGCCGGCGCTTTCCGGCGTCACGTGGGCGACGTGCCCGAAACCCTTCTCCGGCCTGATCCGCAGCTTCGACATCTCTTACTCCTTCTTTGACGGCTCGTCTGCGGGCGGCTTGTAGGCGATCAGGTACATCCAGGCGCCATAGGCCGTCATGGCGCCGGCAAGGGCCGCCCAGCCGGGCGAGCTGCCGACAAGCTCGAACACGGTCCAGGCCGCACAGAAGGCGACCAGCAGCGCCCGGCGCCAGAGCGGCCGTAGCCAGGGGTGGTATTGGTTCTGCTCGACAATCGGCATGCCGTTTCTCCTTCGCAGAGGATCAGCCCGCCGGAAAACCTTGCGTTTCCACGGTATAGCCAGCGGCCTGCATCACGCGCATCAATTCAGCATAGCCGACTTGCGCCATCTTCAGCGGCGGGTTCGCCTTAGGGTCCTGCTCGGCCTCCACCACGAACCAGCCCTCGTAGCCGTAGTCCGCGAATTTTTGCACGATCGCGCCGAAATCCAGCGAGCCGTCGCCGGGCACGGTGAAGGCGCCCAGCGCCACGGCGTCGAGGAACGATTGCCTCGAGCGGTCCAGCCCGTCCACGACGTCGCGGCGGATGTCCTTTACATGCACGTGGTTGATGCGGGCGTGGTGATTGTCGATCGCGCGCAGCACGTCGCCGCCCGCAAAGGCCAGGTGCCCGGCGTCGAGCAGCAGCGGAATGCCTTCGCCGGACCAGCGCATGAAGGCGTCGAGCTCAGCCTCCGTTTCCACCACCGCTGCCATGTGGTGATGAAAGGAAAGCGGCATGCCCTGCTCCGCGCACCACTCGCCGAACGCGGTCAGCCGCCTGGCATACCGTTGCATCTCGTCGTCCGACAGCTTCGGCTTGGTCGCCAGCGGTTTGGAGCGGTCGCCCTGGATCGAGCGGCCGACCTCGCCATAGACGATGCAGGGCGCGTTCACCGCCTTGAACAGGTCGATCATCGGCCGGATGCGGTTCTGGTTGACCGCCATCTCCTCGTCCACCAGCGTGCCGGAGAACCAGCCGCCGCACAGCGTCACGTCGGCCTCGCGCAGGATCGGCAGCATCACCTCCGGGTCTTTCGGAAAGCGGCGGCCCATCTCCATGCCGGTGAAGCCGGCCGAGCGCGACTGCGCCAAGCATTCCTCCAGCGAAACGTCGTCGGACAGTTCCGCCAGATCGTCGTTCCACCACGCGATGGGCGACATTCCCAGTTTGGCCTTCACAACAGTTCTCCTATCGGGCCAGCTGGGGAGACGCTTGCCGATCATCCAGCCGGTGCCTTGCTACTTCAGAGCGATCCATGAATCTTGGTATGCTTCCTCCAGCGAAGCGAACCAGCCGGTGTCCTGCCCGGCATCGTGCAAGCGATCAAGCAAAAGCAGAATCCATTTCCGGTTTGGCTGACTCACACCCTTCGGGCAGTAAGCAATGCCTGAGTTGACTTGCTCGTCTGCCACAACCATCCAGCAGTCGAAGGTCTCCGGGCCGTAGGACCAAGGAATGGTGAGCGGATAGGGCTCGATCTGGTGCTCTGCAATCTCAGCCGCAACCGCCTCCGACATACGATCCAATTCTGAGCGAACGACGGTGCGAACAGTCGCAGCCGAAACAACAAGCTCGCTCAAGATCTGCCTGCTCTCGCGCTCTGGAAGCTTCGCCCCATGGCCAACGCAGGCGGCTGGAGCCTACCAACAGCGCCGTTATCGTCCCCCAGGATCATCCTGGCACTCAAGCCGCTTTCCGCTCGCGCACGGCAGCCCACGTCTGCGTCAGCGTCTCGAAGCGTCCGGCCATGTCGGCCACCGCCTCCTCATCGCTCATCTTCCCCGCAAGCCATTGATCGGCGGCCTGCGCAAAGATGCTGCGCCCCACTGCGAAACCCTTTACCAGCTTGGCGTCCGCGGCATGCGCAAAGGATTTTTGCAGCTTGTCTATCGGCGCTTCCAGGCCGAGCATGACGATGCCGCGGCACCACGGGTCGTTCGCAGCGATCACCGCTTCGATATTGCGCCATGCGGCGGGCGTTTCCTGCGGCTCCAGCTTCCACCAGTCCGGCTTGATGCCCAATGCGTATAGCTGGGCACAAGCGCGGCTGATCGTACTGTCGTCCACCGGGCCGTTCTTGCCTGCGATGATCTCGACCAGCAATTCGCGCCCGACTTTTCGCGAGGCCTCGTAGAGCGCCAGCAGCTTCTGCCCCTGTTCCGTCTTGAGTTCGGCTGGATCATCGGGGTGGTAGAAGCAAAGGCACTTGATGCAGTGGTCCACCGGCCATTCGACCAGTTGCGAGCCGATGTCCTGCGAGAACTCGAAGCGCAGCGGGCGCGAGCCCGGCAGTTCCACCGGGCGGCCCAGCCAGTCGAAGTTGTGGCGGTTGAACGCGAACATCGCCTCGCGGCCGTACCTCTCGTCGAGCAGCATGCCATAGCCTGGCCGCCCTGCCGCGACGCGCGCGGCGGCTTCCACCGCGAGCACCTTGAAGCGGTTGATGTAAGCGAAATCGACGCCGTGGCGGGTGGCGATCTCCTCCAGCTGGATGCGGTGGTCGCAGGCCAGCGCCATGACGGCTGGGATCTCTTCACGCCGGGTCGTTGCCCAATGGATGTGGTTCAACGCCGCGTCCTTGCGCAAGGCGTGGTGCCTGCTGCCGTTCTTCAGAAAGTGCTGAAGCTCCGCCCAGGTCGGGTATTCCGGCGAGCACAGCAGCCGCGACACGGCAAAGGCGCCGCAGGCGTTGGCCCAGGTCGCCGCGGTATGGAGATTTTCGCCGCCGAGCCAGCCGCGCAGAAAGCCCGACATGAAGGCGTCGCCGGCGCCCAGAACGTTGAACACTTCGATCGGGAAGCCGTCGCCGACGATGCCCTGTTCCAGGTTTTCGGGAATCGCGCCGTCATAGACTATGCAGCCCTTGGCGCCGCGCTTCAGCACCACGACGGCGCCGGAAACCGCGCGAATTGCCTGGAGCGCGCCAGCCACGTCGTCGGCGCCGGAAGCGATCATGATCTCCTCTTCGGTGCCGACGATCAGGTCGCAGTCGGGCAGGATGGCGCGCAGCTTCTCCGATACGGCGTCCGACTTCACGTAGCGCTCGAACCCGGCGGCGTGGCCGGCAAGCCCCCAGAGGTTCGGGCGGTAGTCGATGTCGAACACGACCTTGCCGCCATTCGCCTTGGCGATGCGGATGGCCTTCGCCTGCGCCGCAGCACTGGCTTCTCGCGAAAAATGCGTGCCGGTGACGACGATCGCCTTTGCCGAGGCGATGAAGCCCTCGTCCACGTCGCTCTCGTCCAGCGCCATGTCGGCGCAATCCGAGCGGACAAAGATCATGGGCGAAACGCCCTCGTCCTCCACCGCCAGCAGCACCAGCGCGGTAAGCCGCGCGGCATCCGTGTGAACGCCGTCAACGGCGACACCCTCGCGGGAAAGCTGCTCGCGCAGGAAGCGGCCCATCTGCTCGTCGCCGACGCGCGTCAGCAGCGCGGACTTCAGCCCCAGCCGCGCGGTGCCGACGGCGATGTTGGCGGGGCAGCCGCCCACCGCCTTGGTGAAGGTTGCGATGTCTTCCAGGCGCGTGCCGATCTGCTGCCCGTAGAGGTCAACGGATGCGCGCCCGATCGTGATCACGTCGAGCTTTTCTGCCCGCGCGGCGGTAGCTGCCACATCGTCCTCCCAATTTCTTCGCAGGCCGGCATCGCGCGCCGTCGCTTTGTTCTACAGAATAAGAATTCTACCTGTCGGTCAAGATGGAATACCTGTTTCAAACTGGAATGGGTGTTCCCACAGCGTCAGGGTTGCCGACGCCGTTCGGCGACCGAAACGGCCAGCCCCATCACAAAGGCCATGGTAGCGGAAAGTGAGCGAAAACCGGAAAAGTCGCTTTCGGCCACTTCGAACCAGACGTTCGCCGCTTGCGCCAATGGCGAGAACGAACTGTCGGTGACGGCGACCACGGGAATGTTCCGCGCCTGGAGCCAGCGGGCGTTCTCGATCGTCGCCGGGGCGTAAGGCGAGAAGCTGACAACGATGGCCGCATCCGCGGGTGTGGCGAAGGACAGGATTTCCGGGTCGAGTCCCGCCGTGGAGTCGATCAGGTGGGAGCGGATTTCCAGCTTGCCGAAGGCATAAGCGAGGTAGGAGGACACGGGGAAGGAACGCCGCCGCGCGACGAGATAGATCGTGTCGGCGCCGGCCAGGATCGAAACGGCTTTTTCCAAGAGTGCCTCGTCCAGCCCGCGCGTCATCGCATCGAGCGACTTGGCGGCGGCGGCGGCGAAGCCCTCCATCAGCCTGCGGCTGCCGCCGCTTAGGCCCGCTCCGGACGCGGCGCGCAGCGCGTCGAGCCGCTCCTCGTAGGAGGTCGTGGGGGGGGGGGGGCGGGGGGGGGGCGG
>CAXTCF010000034.1:23287-28032 GCA_964242945.1 uncultured Rhizobiaceae bacterium
GTGCGCTCGCGCAGGCGCTCGCGGAATACGCCTTGCAGGCTGGTGAAGCCGTCGAAGCCAAGATGCTGCGCGAAACGGATCAGGGTGGACGGCTGCACGCCGGCCGATGCCGCGATGCTCGCCGCCGTGCCGAAGGCGATCTCGTCGGGGTTGTCCAGGCAGAAGGCCGCGACCTGCGCCAGCCGCCGGGGCAGCGTGTCGCGCTGCTCCAGCACGGTTGACCGCAGGGTTTCGAAGTCCTGCGGGGTGGGCGCGTCGGTGATCGTCATGCCCTCCCGCTCCTATTCTTGCCTACTCCGCGCCGCCTGCTTCCCGCACGGCAGCCTCCCTCAAGCCGCCGACACGGAAACGGTGCGCCCTTCCTGCGCCGACTGCACTGCCGCGTCGGCAAGCGCCAGCGCCATCAGGCCGTCCTTTCCGCTTGGGCTTGGCCGTTCTTTGGTCGTCGCGGCCTTGATGAAAGCCGCGATCTCGTTGGCATAGGCGTCGAGATAGCGCGTCATGAAGAAGTCGTGCAGCGGCGGGCGGGTGTAGCCGTTTTTGCCGGCGACCTCGATCGAAACCGGCCGCTGGTTCTCGGCCGCCACCATCCCCTCCGACCCATGCACCTCGATGCGCTGGTCGTAGCCGTAGGTCGCGCGGCGGGAATTGGTGATCACGCACTGCTTGCCGCTTTGCGTCGTGAGGATCACGCTGGCGCTGTCCCAGTCGCCGGCCTCGCCGATCGCCTTGTCCACCAGCACGGAGCCGCTCGCCTGCACCTTCACCGGCTCCTCGCCCAAAAGGAAGCGGGCCATGTCGAAGTCGTGGATGGTCATGTCGCGAAAAATGCCGCCGGAGCGCTTGATGTAGTCCACCGGCGGCGGGCCGGGGTCGCGCGAGGTGATCACCACCTGCTCGACCTCCCCGATCGCGCCGTCGTCGATCGCCTGGCGCACCGCCATGAAGTGCGGGTCGAAGCGGCGGTTGAAGCCGACCATCAGCGTGGCGCCGGTTTCCTCCACTATCCTGAGGCAGGCTTTGACGCGCTCCGCGTCGAGATCGATCGGCTTCTCGCAGAAGATCGCCTTGCCGGCGCGGGCGAAGCGCTCGATCAGGTCGGCATGCGTGTCGGTCGGCGTGCAGATCACCACCGCGTCGATGTCGGAAGCTTTCTCGATGGCATCGATGGTGCGCACTTCGGCACCCCAGGCTTTGGCGAGATCCTCCGCGGCTTTCGGCACCGCATCAGCCACCGCCACAAGCCCGGCCTCCGGGTTGGACGCCACGGCGCGGGCGTGGACCTTGCCGATGCGTCCGGCACCCAGCACGCCAAAACGAACAGTCATTTTTTCTCTTTGTCCTATTGCTTCGATGAAATGCTGTATGCCGACCCGCGCCGCACCGCCCCCCCCCCCACGCTTCGCGTGGTGGAGGGGGCGCGAGGTGCACGTGCGACGCGTGAAGCTTTACTTCCGCTTGTTGCTGTTGCGGTAAATATCCACCACCACGGCATCCGTTTCTATGCCGACACGGTTTTCGCTCCGGCACCGCCTCGATAGCAGCGCAAAAATCGAACGAATGAACCGTATCCTCCCCATTATGAAACGTTCATTCCATTTTTTCACAAGCGGCGTCAAGCGTTTTCTGGGTTTCTCCGATTCGTTGTTCCAGCAGGAGGGCAAACAAAGTGTGGGCGCACTTCTCGGCTGCGAAAACTCGTGCGAGGTTTTCCGGCATGTCGAAACCTCCCTTGCCCACGCTTCCGCTCAGCCAAAACCCGCACGCCGTCCGCGACGAGCGGGAGAACGTGCTGGAGGTGGCGATCGGCCGGGAGGTGCGCGCGGCGCGCCAGCGGCTAGGCATCACGGTGGCCGACCTCGCGACGCGAACCGGCCTTTCGGCCGGCATGCTGTCCAAGATCGAGAACGGCGCGATCTCGCCCTCGCTGACCACGCTGCAAACCCTGTCGCGCGCGCTGGGCGTGGCGCTGACCAGCTTCTTCCGCCGCTTCGAAGCGGAGCGCGGCGCCGTCTTCGTGCCGGCCGGCCAAGGCGTTGACGTGGAACGCCGCGGCACCCGCGCCGGCCACCAATACGCCCTGCTCGGCCATCTCAGCGGCGGGGGCGGCGGCGTGACGGTGGAACCCTACCTGATCACGCTGACGGCGGAGTCGGACACCTTCCCGACCTTTCAGCACGAGGGCATGGAGTTCCTCTACATGCTGGAAGGCGAAGTCGTGTACCGCCACGGCGCCAACCTGTACCGCCTGACGCCGGGCGACAGCCTGTTCTTCGAAGCCGACGCCCCGCACGGCCCGGAAGAGCTGGTGCGGCTGCCGATGCGCTACCTCTCGATCATCGCCTACCCGGCGGAGCGGTGAGGCCGGCGGAAAGCCTCAAAGATCGCCTGAAACGCGGATCTATGCGGCCGCGGCATTCAGCTTGAGCGTGCAAGGGCGATTGAAGCCTGTTCAGGCCTCAGCTATACGCGCGGTAATCGAAACGCAGATCAATCAACTCGACGCATCACAACCAGCAATCCTCGGTGACAGTCTGGTTGAGCGGGCCGTTTTCCCAGCGAACCTGAGCAACGCTGGGACAAGCGGGTTCGACAGCCTGGACGCCCTTTACCAAGCGGCTGTTCTGCAAAGAAACCCGGCGTGGTCGAAAGTCTCCTGCGTCGTGGTGGCGATAGGACTTAACGACGCGCACGGGGAGAAGGACAGAAAGGTCGCCGCGTTCCGGGCCAACTTGGACGCGATGCTGCGCCTGGTCGAGAAGCGGATCGTTCTGACGAAGTTCCCTTATTCCGGCAAGTCATCACTCGTGGATGCCGATACAGCAGAAGCGATCAACCAGGACGTTCTTTCGCGCGGCGACCGTGTTCGCGTGTTCGACCTGGCTAAGCACATGCATGACGCTTTGCCGAACGATTTCTCGACGGCGTTTCTTCCCGACCACACGCACCTTTCGGACAAGGGTTATGTTGCTTGGCGCGACGGCATCCAAAAGGCCGCCGCGATATGCGATCAGCCGGCGCCTGCACGCTGATTGGTAATCGGTACCCGCGGATTTCGAGCAGATCGCGCACGAGCGCCACCCTGCGAGAGGCATCTCGTTTGTGCGGCGATATCGGCCGAAGTTGAAGCGTCCACATGCGGATGCCCTCAACGGTTCGAAACACGCCAACATGAAGGAACTGAGATTCAAGGTAGGGAGCGCCGTCTGGCGGTTTGCTTATGCCTTTGATCCAGAGAGACGCGGCATCATTCTTTGCGGCGGTGAGAAGCAAGGCGTGTCGCAGCAGCGATTTTACAAATTGCTTATTGCGAAGGCTGACAGGCGTTATGACGAATGGCTGCGTGCCGAGGACTGACCATGCTCAAGAAGTCTGACTTTCGCCCTTCTCGCGAGTATTCAGAGGCGTTACCGGCAGAACGGCGCACGAAGATAAAAGCGCGGGCCAAGGAGATCATCGAGGCGACACACTTGGCAGAACTGCGGAAGTCGCTGGAAGTCACCCAGACAGAAGTCGCACGAAGAACCGGAATGAGACAGAGCGAGATTTCGCGTCTGGAACGTGCGCCCGATACGGTGCAGATCAGGAATATGGAACGATACGCTGCCGGCATCGGCGGGCAGATAAAGCTCGTTGTCGAGTTCCCCGATGGAACGACGGCGGAAGTACCATTCCGCAACGGCAGGGTCGTGAAGTCCAAGCTTCGTACCAAGCGCCCCGCGCCTGAAGATAGAGCAGAGGCTGGAGAGCCGAACGGCGAAAAGCGCTTGGCTTGATCAAGCGAATATCCGCTTCATACGCATGACATCTCGTGTGGTGAAGCGAGCTTAGAAGTTCTACAAAGATGCTGCGTGGTGGCTGTAGGCCGGTCAACTCGGGCGAGGCGTCCGAAGAACTCAAAGAACAGCGAAAACGACAACACCCGCCGGGGGAGGAGGTCCGGCGGGTGTTGCTTGATCGCGGCCAGCAGTCGGGAGGAGGAGAACCGCCGGCCTTTTTCCGTCAGGGCTGGGAGGAGGAGGGCCCCGACGAAACCTTGAATTCTTCAGAGCGCCTTGCGCGCGACCTGGCGGATGTTGCCGCGGGAGATGCCGAGGTCGGCGAGTTCGCGGTTGTTCAGGCGGCTCAGCTCGTTCACCGTGTTGCGGTAGCGGCGCCAGTTGTTGAAGCTGTCGATTACGTTCATGGTCTTTCTCACTTCGTCTTTGGTTCGTACTGTCTTGTTGACAAGGCAGAGATAGGTGTAAAGCTAAATCGGTTGAAGTGCGGAAAACGCATGTCTGTCATGCAGGGGACGCGGGGAACGGCAGCGCGCCATCAAGATGTTCTTCAGGAAGGCGTGCTGTCCTCCCGCAGGTACAGGAGCCCTGCGATAGAAGGCTGCCGAGGCTCTGTGCCGAACCGTTTGAGGCATCCGGCAAAGCGGATGTGGAATTGCTGCAGCAGGCGTTGAGGTCCAGGGGGCCGGCGAGAGTTCTTGCAATAGCTCCCGGAGCTTCACTGCCAAGCTCGCAACTGCTCTGTCCTGGCTTCGTTTTCATTTTTCACCGTCGCCCCGTTTCGTCATCGTTCCGGCATGGCTTCCCGCCGCAAGGCCGAGAATGACGAAGGCAGGGAGGTTTGTGGCAAGTCGCCAGCGTTGAAGGTTGACATCCCGCCTCCCTCCCACTCGTCATTCTCGCCCTTGCGGCGGGAATCCATGCCGTACCCTCGCAACCGCTGCCGGCGGTGCAGAAACAAGCCTG
>CAXTCF010000035.1:0-27818 GCA_964242945.1 uncultured Rhizobiaceae bacterium
CCTGCGCCCGCCCCCGGCCGGCAGACTGCGTGCGATCAACCGTCCGATGCTCTAGGCAAGGAAGCTGAAACGTCGCCCCTTACCGTGAGTGGAAGTCTCAGTCAGCGGAATCTTAGAGATTTTGAAAGCCCTGCGTGGCTAGAACATCCTTTAGCTCAGGATGCCGCGCGGAGATCATGGCTCTTCTTCCTCTTTCATTGCTGGTGATGGAAGAAGCGGCTCAGATCTGGCTGGGCGCGGCCTCGTTGCTGGCCATTTCCGCTGCGGCCGGCGCGGCATGGCATTATAGGAGCCTCTTTCACGAAGCTGCCGAGGAGCGGCGCAACAAGCGGGACCTGATCGAAAATCTTGCCGAGGGCATCTACCGCTCCTCGCTGGACGGCAAACAGCTGAGTGCCAACGCCGCCCTGGTGAAGCTCAACGGCTACAACTCCGAAGCCGAACAGCTTGAGGGCGTCAAGAACATCGCGACGGAATGGTATGTCGATCCGCAGCGCCGCGATGCGTTCCGCGCCGTTCTGATGGAGAAGGGCCGCGTGGACGGCTTCGTGTCGGAGATCTTCCGCCACAAGACTCGCGAGCGCATCTGGATCACGGAATCGGCACGGCTGGTGCGCCATCGCAGGACGGGGCAGCCTTTGTTCTACGAGGGCTCGGTCCGCGAGATCACCGCAACCGTCGAGAAGCTGGCAATCGAGGAGCGCTTCCAAAAACTGACGCGCCAGCTTCCCGGCGTGCTCTTCCAGATGGAGATCCCGGACGCCGGCAAGCCGCGCATGGCCTATATGAGCCCCGGCATCACCCGCATAACCGGCTACGGGCATGGCGAGCACATCGCCCGCCCCGGTCTCTTCAACAGCCTGATCTTAAGCGCCGACAGGCCGGAATACGACCGCTCCTCCTCCGAAGCGGTGCAGTTGCTTTCGACCTGGGAGGTCGAATTCCGCATCCGCGCCAGATGCGGCACGGAAAAGTGGCTGCGCATGATGGCCTCGCCTGAGCGCGCGCCCGGCCTGCTGACATGGCACGGCTATGTCGCGGATGTTTCCACGCGCAAGCGGCAGGAACTGGAGATCGAGGAACTCGCCTATTTCGACCCGCTCACCAAGCTGCCGAACCGCCGCATGTTCATGAAGCGGCTCAGCGCGCTCACCCGCGAAGCCGGCATGCGCGGCGCGCTGCTGTTCATCGACCTCGACAACTTCAAGACCCTCAACGACACGCAGGGCCACGACGTCGGCGACGCCTATCTGGTTCAGGTTGCGGAACGCTTACGCGGTTGCGTCGATGCTGCCGACACGGTCGCGCGGCTGGGCGGCGATGAGTTCGTGGTCATCCTGGGCGCGGGCCGGGCCGATGCCGGCCACGCCATGCGCCACGCCATCACGGCAGCGCACCGGATCGTCGCGGCACTTCATTACAGCTTCACCCTCGGTCCGATGAGCCATGTCGGATCGGCCAGCGTCGGAGTGGTGGCTTTTGAAGGCGGCACGGTGGGCCCCGAAGAGCTGCTCAAGCGGGCGGACATCACGATGTATCAGGCCAAGGCGGCGGGCCGGAACGGCGTGGCGCTGTTCGACCCTTCGGCGCTCGACCGCGAAACTGCCCGCTACCGGCTTGTTCAGGAACTGCGCACGGCGATCGCGGAGCGGCAGTTCGTGCTCCACTTCCAGCCGCAGGTGGACGACGAGCGCCGGCTCTGGGGCGCCGAGGCGCTGGTGCGCTGGGCGCACCCGGCGCGAGGGCTGCTGGAGCCGGAAAAATTCCTGCCTATCGCGCAGCAGTTCGGCTTGGCCGGGGAACTAGGCCGGCAGGTGCTGGAACTGGGTATAGCCGTGCTCGGCTCATGGCGCAGCGAGCCGGCGGCATCCCGCTTGCGCCTTGCCTTCAACCTCGGCCTGCCGGTGTTCTCCGGCGACGGGATCGTTCCCGGCATCCGCGGGCTGATCGAGCAGCACGGCGTCGATCCCGCGTTGCTGACGCTGGAACTGACCGAAAGCCTGACGATCAAGGACGGCGAGCAGGTCGCCGCCCGCATGGCGGAACTGAAAGTCCTCGGCATCACGCTTTCCCTGGACGAGTTCGGCACCGGCTACTCGTCGCTGGCCACGCTGCGGCGTCTGCCCTTCGGCGAGATCAAGATGGACGGCAAGTTCGTCGCCGACATTGAAACCTCGGAAGAGGGCCGCTCGCTGGTCCGCACGGTTCTCGCCATGGCGCGGCTGCTCAACCTGCGGGCGGTTGCGGAGGGGGTGGAGAACATCAGGCAGGAGGCGTTCCTGCGGGCCTACGGCTGCAACCTGCTCCAGGGCAGCCTCTATGCCGCCCCGATGGCGGAAGCCGATTTTCTGGCCTATGCGCGCCAGCACCGCGCGAGCGCCGTCAAAGCCGGTCTGCTGGAAGCGCTTCAGGCGGGCTGAAGCGCTTCCAAGCGGGAACAAGGATCAGCCGACGACCTCGGTCTGCGAGAACCAGTAGGCGATCTCTTCCCTCGCCGTTTCCGGCGCGTCGGAGCCGTGGACGGAGTTTTCGCCGATCAACAGCGCATGCACCTTGCGGATGGTGCCCTCGGCGGCGTTGGCCGGGTTGGTGGCGCCCATCACTTCGCGGTTCTTCGCAATGGCGTTCTCGCCTTCCAGCACCTGCACGACCGTCGGGCCGGAGGACATGAACTCCACCAGTTCCTCGAAGAAGGGACGGCCCTTGTGGACGGCGTAAAACCCTTCCGCCTCGCGCCGGCTCATCCAGACCCGGCGGCTGGCGACCACGCGCAGGCCGGCCTCTTCCAGCATCGCGGTGATCGCTCCCGTCAGGTTGCGCCTGGTCGCATCCGGCTTGATCATCGAAAAGGTGCGCTCGACCGCCATATGAAATCCCCTTGGTGGCTTTGAAAGTTGCGGCTCTATACGGGAGCCTCCCGTCTCTTGCCAAGGGGCGCTGCATCAGGCCGCGGCCGGCACGCTCCGCCCCAAACCGTCATAAAGCGCGAGGCAGCGCTCGAACCACTCCGCCACGGGGTCACTGGCGGCAAACGGCTGAAATGACGTCGCGATCCGCGCCCATTGGAACGCGCCGAACACGATGTAGTCGGGGAAAAGCGGCATGCTCCCGCCGATCCAGGGCTGGTACGAAAGCATGTTGCGCAACGGCTCCAGGCTGGCGCGGAACGCGGCCAGCCCGGCTTCCGCATCCCGGCCGAACTCCTCCAGCGGCATGCCGATGCGGGCTTCCCGGCTGTCGCGAAAATATCGCTTGTTGGCGTCGTCCTGCATGGCGTGCACGCCGGTCAGCGCGGGCTTGAGCAGATAAGGGTGGATCGTCAGCTGAGACCAGCGCTCGATGAAGCGCGCGGTCGCTTCGCCGCCTGGACCACCGAACAGGGTCGGCCGCTCCGGGTATTTTTCATCGAGGTAGCGCGCAATTGCAAAGGAATCCGCAACTACGGTTTCACCGTCGCGGATCACCGGGATCGTCTTCGAGACCCCGCCTTCCACGCCTGGGACTTCAAGGAAGCGCGTCGGCACCGTGCGGAAGTCCAACCCCTTGTGCATCAGCGCCATCTTCACCTTCCAGCAGTGCGGGCTGAAGGGCCTGCTCTCATCGGCAGCGACGAGATCGTAGAGGAGGATGGTCACTGGCGCTTTCTCCCGTTCATGCTAGAGCCGCTTCAACCCTTAGCTTGTTACCTGCCCCGCTGATGTTGAAACAACATTTTCTGATGATGGCCGCCTACAATGCCTGGGCCAACGCGCAGGTGTACGAGGCTGCCGCGGGTCTGAGCCAAGAGGAGTTCCGCCGCGACACCGGCGCCTTCTTCCGCTCGATGATGGGGACGCTGAACCACTTGCTGGTGACGGACCGCGTGTGGCTGCACCGTTTCTCCGGCGAGGGCGACGCGCCGAAGCGGCTTGACCTGATCCTGTTCGAGGATTTTCCGGGGCTGCGCAAGGCGCGCCAAGCCGAGGACCAGCGGATTAAACATTGGATCGAGAGCCGGTCGGAGGACGACCTCAACGGCCGCTTCACCTATACCACCATCACCGACATGCGCCGGGTTTCGCAGCGTCTCGCTCCTGCCCTGCATCACCTCTTCAACCACCAGACGCACCATCGCGGCCAGGCGCACATGATCCTGACGGTGCTCGGCCGCCCTTCGCTCGCGCTCGACCTCATCTATTTCCAGCGCACGGAAGAAGGCCGCGTCTTCGCATGAGCTTTGCCCGCTGCACATGGCTGAACGAGCCTGCCGACTGGCGGCTGGAAAGCGGCGCGCTTTCCGTGGTCACTGATGCCAGAACCGACTTCTGGCGCGAAACTTTTTACGGCTTCACCCGCGACAGCGGCCATTTCTTCGGGCGTCCAACCGAAGGTGACTTCACGGCCGAACTGCGCGTCCAAGCGCGGTATGAGGAACTGTACGATCAGGCCGGCATCATGGTCCGCCTGGACGAGACGCGCTGGATCAAGGCCGGGATCGAGCTGTCCGATGGGGTGCCGATGCTTTCCAGCGTTCTGACGGACGGCAGATCGGATTGGGCGACTGCGCCTTATGGCGGCGATGCTGCCGATTTTCGCCTGCGCATCACGGTGGCGGATGGGAGCTTGCGCCTGCAAGTTTCGGCGGATGGAAAGATCTGGCCCCTGGTGCGGCTGGCGCCTTTTCCTTCCGCACCCAATTACCTTGCCGGCCCGATGTGCTGCACGCCGGAGCGTGCTGCCTTGCGCGCGCGCTTTTCCGATTTCCAGGTCGGCCCGCCGCTGCGCAAGGATCTGCACGACCTTTCCTGACCGGCACCGCGATGCCGGCTCGCTTGCCCCCTTCGCGTGGAGTGTGCGAAAGCGCGGGCCATGCTGATCTTGTCTGACCTTTCGCTGCGCGTTGCAGGCCGCCTGCTGATCGAACATGCCTCCCTGACATTGCCCGCCGGCACCAAGGCGGGGCTGGTCGGGCGCAACGGCACGGGCAAGACGACGCTGTTCCGGGCGATCACCGGCGACCTGCATTCCGAGACCGGCACGGTGGAGATGCCGAAGAACACGCGCATCGGCTCGGTGGCGCAGGAGGCGCCGGGCACCGAGGACGCGCTGATCGACATCGTGCTGCGCGCCGACACCGAGCGCCTGGCGCTGATGGAGGAAGCCGAAAGCGCCGCCGATCCCCATCGCATCGCCGAGATCCAGATGCGGCTGGCCGACATCGACGCCCACTCGGCCGAAGCGCGCGCGGCCACGATCCTTTCGGGCCTGGGCTTCGACGAGGCGGCGCAGGCGCGGCCCGCCTCGTCCTTCTCCGGCGGCTGGCGCATGCGCGTGGCGCTTGCCTCGGTGCTGTTCGCGCAGCCCGACCTGCTGCTCCTGGACGAGCCCACCAACTATCTCGACCTCGAAGGGACGATGTGGCTGGAGTCTTACGTTGCCCGCTATCCGCACACCGTCCTGCTGATCTCCCACGACCGCGACCTTCTGAACCGCGCAGTGAACTCGATCATCCATCTGGACCAGCGGAAGCTGAACCTCTGGCGCGGCAACTACGACCAGTTCGAGCGCGCGCGCGCCGAGGCGATGGAGCTTCAGGAGAAAGGCCGGGTGAAGCAGGAGGCCCAGAGAAAGCACCTGCAAAGCTTCATCGACCGTTTCAAGGCCAAGGCTTCCAAGGCGCGCCAAGCGCAGTCGCGCATCAAGGCGCTGGAGCGGATGAAGCCGATCGCCGCGGCCATCGAGGACAATGTGCGGCCCTTCTCCTTCCCTGAGCCGGTGAAGACCGTGGCCTCGCCGATCATCGCGGCTTCCGGCATCGCGGTCGGCTATCAACCGGGAAAGCCCGTGCTGAAGCACCTCGACTTCCGCATCGACGCGGACGACCGCATCGCCCTGCTGGGGTCCAACGGCAACGGCAAGTCCACCTTCGCCAAGCTGCTCGCCGGCCGGCTTGGGGCGGAGGCGGGCCGGATCACCGTCGCGCCGGGGCTGAAAACGGCGATCTTCGCGCAGCACCAGCTTGACGACCTGCGCCCGGAGGAGACGCCGACGGAGCACGTGCGCCGGCTGATGCCGGATGCCCCGGAGCCGAAGGTGCGCGCCCGCGTGGCGCAGTTCGGCCTGACGACGGAGAAGATGAACACCAAGGCGAAGGATCTTTCGGGGGGCGAGAAGGCGCGGCTGCTGATGGGGCTTGCCGCCTTCGAAGGGCCGAACCTCTTCATCCTGGACGAGCCGACCAACCACCTCGACATCGACAGCCGCGAGGCGCTGATGGTGGCGCTGAACGACTTTCCGGGAGCGGTGATCCTGATCTCCCACGACCGTTCCCTGATCGAGGCGACGGCCGACCGGCTCTGGCTGGTCAAGGACGGCACCGTTGCCCCGTTCGACGGCGACATGAGCGACTACCGTCAGATCGTCACGGGCGGGTCAGGCGACCGGCGGGAAAAGCGCGAGGCGGACAAGGCGTCCAAGGCCGGCCGCCGCCGCGAGGCTGCGCAGCGCCGTGCGGCGCAGGAGCCGCTCGCCAAGGAGATCAAGGCGACGGAAGCCCTGATCGAGCGGATGCGCAAGCGGCTGAGCTCCATCGACAAGGAGCTGAGCACGCCCGGCCTCTACGAAAAGGAGCCGGCCAAGGCGACCAGGCTTTCCAAGGAGCGCGCGGAAGTCTCCGGCACGATCTCGGCCCAGGAAGACCGTTGGCTGACGCTTTCGGCGGAGTATGAGGAAGCCGTGGCGGAGTAGGCCCGCACCAGGGGATTGCAAGGCTCGGACGCAGGTTCGAGCGGGCGGATTGTCACAATCGGCAGGAAGGGACCGATGGTAGCGTCTCGCCGTCCGTTCGAGTGACTTCTAGCGCGCCGTTGAGCGACGCTGAAATGCGAAGCTGCCGCAAAGCCGAACCCGACGGAATCGAGCACGAGGGCCGATGTGGTCTCATCCCGCGAGTTCCGCGTGTCCGTTCGTCCATCGAGCATACCGCCAAGCATTTTCCCTTCGGCCAAGTTGTCCTCCCCAGCGGTGCGCGGCCGCAGCGTCGTGTTTCAGCCGCTCGGAAATGACGAGCGCAAACGGCGGTTCCTGCCGGCTCGCGGGAAAGCCGGGTTCTCCACAATCAAGACATCCGGCCCGATTGCGCGCTTCCGCGCCGCGGTCCCGGCCTGCCGGCTTCTGCACAGCGGCTCGGAGGGGCGCGTGCGTCCAAAACCCTTGGGAGAAAGAGGTTCTCCTTTTTCGACTCTGTTGAAATTGGGAACATCGATTTTTCCAACGGTTGTCGGCCGGGAGGGGCGCAGAACGCTTCACGGAACGCGCATGCGGCGGCTGTGGATAAGAGCGTGACGCGGTCCGCGAAATCGCAGCGCAATCAGGTGTCAGAGCCGGGTATGCAGCCGACCTAGTGCCGCCGGAGCCTGTGGACGGCGCTTCTTCATCCCCGGGCCGCCCACACCACCGCTGCTGCGGCGGCGGAAGCATGGTTTGGGGATAATCAGCCGGCTTATACATGGGGCCTGGGCGGACACCCGCTTTTGTTCGACTTGATCACACTGCTCCACAGGAACCCATGATTTCTGTGGAGGCCTCCCGGAAAGCGCTTGCCCCTCCGTCTTGCGGCGGCGGCAAACTCCGCTGTGGACGGGGGGAACCATGTTCGCGCGAAACCACGGCTTGCAGGTTTGGCCTTCCGCAGGCCCCCACGCGGCAAAAGAAAACCTGCCCAAGCGTGAGCCGGGGCAGGCTTTGTCGGGAACGCGGCGAGGCCCGTTCCCGGCTATAAGTTTTGTGTTCTAGGCGTCGCTTGCGCCCCTGCCCCAGCGCGGCTTCGGCGCTTCAGCGGGCGTCGCGGGCGTGCGGCGGAAAGCCGTCAGCACGAAGCCGATGAAGCCGACCGCCAGCGCCGCAAAGCCCGCGGGCTGGAGGAAACGGAGCCAGGACGGGGCGGCGCGCTCCAGCACGAGGTCGAAGGACGTCACCTGCGGGATCTCGACTTCCCCGCGCGACACCGTGAAGGTGTAGGTGGCCCCTTCCAGTTCGGCCAGCGTTCCCGCCTCGACTTGGAAGCTGCGATCGGGCGTTTGCGGGTTGTCGTCGTGCAGGGCGGCGTCGCGGAAGGTGACCGGCTTGGCAAAGACGGTCTTGCCGCCTTGCGCCACCGTCAGGGTCGCGCTGCTCAACGCGCCATCCGGCACGAAGGGGCCGGGCGCGGAAAGGTCGAGGAGCATGCGCAGCGGCGCGGCTGCCGGCGTCAGCGGCACGTCCACGGAGTGGAAGCCGGCTGCCGGCTGATATACGCGCCATTCCCCAAGCGGCGCGCTCCTGAACGTTTCAGGAAGAAAAGGCGTGCCGAAGCCGGCCGCGGCGCCGAGCAGGAACAGGATCAGGAAAAGAACGCGCATCGCCGTTTCCCGCTGCCGTGCCGCACCGGAGAAGCCATCGTCGGAGCGCGGTTTTCCGGGGTCACGCCTTGCGGTCCCATTTGCGGTCCGGCGTCTGCTGCCAGTAGGTGACGTCGAAGCCGGCCGTTTTCATCGCCGTCCAGTGTTTTCGCGCGCCCGCCACCTGGGCCGCATCGTGGCCGTCGAACAGGAACACGCCGCGCTGATAGGGCGACAGGTCGGGCGGCGCGGCATCGTCCACGAGAAAGCGGACCTGCGCGTCGTTCGGATTGCTCTCGCCCACGGTCAGCAGGATCGGCTGGTCGGCCGCAAATGGGTCGCGGTCCAGGCCGTGCGCCAGGAAGGAGTCCTCGCGGAACGTCCAGAGATGGGCGTCGAGCGCATCGCGGCGCTCCGGCGTGCCGGTCTGCACCACCACCCGCCAACCCTTGGCCAGGCTGCGTTCCAGCAGGCCCGGCAGCGCGTCCTCCAGGGTCGATTCAGTCAGGTGGTAGAACAGCACTTCTGTCATGCGGCCGGCGCGGCCTCGTAGTTGTCCTTGACCAGCCGGTCGAGCAGCCGCACGCCGAAGCCCGAACCCCAGCTCTGGTTGATCTCGTTGGAAGGCGAGCCCATGGCGGTGCCCGCAATGTCGAGATGCGCCCAGGGCGTGTCCTTGACGAAGCGCTGGATGAACTGCGCGGCGGTGATCGAGCCGCCGAAGCGCCCGCCGATGTTCTTCATGTCGGCGTTCTTGGAGTCGATCAGCTTGTCGTAGTCCGGCCCCATCGGCATGCGCCAGAGCCGCTCCTCGGTCACCTTGCCCGCCGCCGTGAGGCGTTCGGCCAGTTCGTCGTTGTTGGAAAACAGGCCGGCATGGCCCTGGCCCAGCGCAACCATGATGGCGCCGGTCAGCGTCGCCAGGTTGACCATGAATTTCGGGCTGAAGCGGTCGTTGCAGTACCAGAGGGCGTCGGCGAGAACGAGGCGGCCTTCTGCGTCGGTGTTCAGAACCTCGATCGTCTGGCCTGACATGGAGGTGACGATGTCGCCGGGCCGCTGCGCGTTGCCGTCCACCATGTTTTCGACGCAGCCGATGATGCCGACCACGTTCGCCCGCGCTTTCCGCGCAGCCAGGGTATGCATCAGCCCGGTGACGGCCGCAGCCCCCCCCATGTCGCCCTTCATGTCCTCCATGCCGGCGGCGGGCTTCATCGAGTTGCCGCCTGTGTCGAACACCACGCCCTTGCCGACGAAGGCGATCGGCTGCGCCCCATCTTCGCCGCCGTTCCACTGCATGACGACGAGGCGGGCCGGGCGGGTCGCGCCCTGGGAAACGCCGAGCAGCGCGCCCATGCCGAGCTTTTCCATGTCCGCTTCGGTCAGAACCTCGACGGCCACGCCGAGGCCTTGCAGTTCCAACGCCCTGGCCGCGAAATCCTCCGGTCCCAGCTTGTTGGCCGGCTCGTTGACGAGGTCGCGCGCGAGGACGACGCCGTCCACCGCGGCCTGCGCCGCGACAAAAGCCTCCGTCGCGCCGGCGGGATCCCCCGTGAGGATCGTCACAGCGGCCGGCTCCTTGGACGCGCTTGCGGCGTCTGCGTCTTCCTTCTTGGTCTTGTACTTGTCGAAGCTGTAGCTGCGCAGGAGCATGCCCGCGGCCAGCGCGGCAGCTTCCGCCGGGCCGAGCGTTGTGCCTTCGAGGTCGGCCACCACGGAAACCGCCGCGCCCTTGCGCAGGTGCGTGGCGATCGTGCCGCCGAGCTTCATCCAGCCGGTTTCGCCGGTCTCGCCCGCCTTGGCGGCGCCGACCGCGATCAGCCGGTCGAGCGGAACACCTTCCGGGGCCAGCACCTCGACCGAGCTTCCCGCCTTTCCGTTGAACTCGGCGACCGCAAAGGCCTTGGGCAGCAGGCCGGCGGGATCAAGCAAGCGCGCGGCCTCGCTCAAACTTCCGCCATCTCCGGCCAGCACGATGCCGATGCCCTTTGCGCCGATGCCCTTTGCGCCGATGCCTTTGGCCTCGCCCGACGGCGGGCCTAAGCGCGAGAAGGTGATGGATGGTCGGCTCGTGGACATGGGGTTCCCAAAATTGCTCGGAGATCGCAGCGGGACATCGGCGTTTTCGCTTGTGTTTGCAAGAACTCCCGCGCGCGCCGAGCGGCATGATCGCCCCAGGTAGCTCCCGGTTAGGGAAATTTCAGCCTATTCCCAACAATGTGACGGTGTTGCAGAGAGGACGCGCCCAAGCGTTTCCCTGAAGCGTAGAGGTTGTCCTAATCCGTGCGGGAAGATAGGGTCGCGCGCGGTGGGCTGAAGCAGCGAAACGAAGGACTCCGGCATGGGCAAAGCCGGGACCGGCCACAAGGGGTGGACTTCACAGGTGCAATGAGAACACTCGAGCGCTACATGATGCGCCGAACCTTCGTGTTTTTCGCCGGGTCGCTGTTCTGGACCCTGGCGATCGTCTGGACCACGCAGGTGCTCGCGCGCGTCGATCTCGTGACCGACGGAGGCCAGTCCGCGCTGACCTTCTTCAAGGTCGCGTCGCTCATCCTGCCTTCCGTCGTGCCGCTCGTCGTCGCCTTCTCCATGCTCATCGCGACGGCCCAGGTGCTGACCATCATGAACACCGATTCCGAGCTTGTCGTGATCAACGCGGCGGGCAGCCCGCGCTCGGCCGTGGTCCGCCCGATCCTGCTGCTTGCCTTGAGCGCCAGCGTGTTCGCCTTCGTCATCGACAGTGCGGTCGATCCCTATGCCCGCCAGCGCGGCCGGGAGATCGTGGCGGCGGCGCGCGCCGACCTCCTGTCGCTGGTGATTCAGGAAGGCACGTTCCGCAAGGTGGAAAACAATCTCTACCTTCAGATCGCGCGCCGGCTGCCGGACGGCAAGCTCGGCGGCATCTTCATCGCGGACTCCCGCACGCCGGGCGTCGAACTCATCTACTACGCGCGGGAGGGCGTCGTTTCGAAGAGCGGCAACAAAAGCATCCTGCTGATGGAGAACGGCGAGCTTCACCGCAAGTCGCGCGACGGCGAAGCCTCCATCATC
This sequence comes from uncultured Rhizobiaceae bacterium, assembly GCA_964242945.1. Classification (GTDB taxonomy): domain Bacteria; phylum Pseudomonadota; class Alphaproteobacteria; order Rhizobiales; family Rhizobiaceae; genus Mesorhizobium_B. The sequence goes on from CAXTCF010000035.1 coordinate 11,412, forward strand.
CGCTTCAGCTCCAACGCCTTCGACCTTTCTTCGTTTACCGCCGGGTCCGGCGAAGTGAAGCTCCTGCCGAAGGACCGGACGCTTCCCTACCTCCTTCACCCCGACCCCGACGACAAGATCTTCCAGCAGGTGCCGCAAGCCTACCGCGCCGAGATCCACCGCCGCCTGACCGAGTGGATCTATCCCTTCGTGTTCGCCATCATCGCGCTGGCCGTAGCGGCGAATCCGCGATCGCATCGGGAGGGGCGCATCCATCCGCTGTTGTCGGCGGCGCTGATCGCGCTTGTGGTTCGCTGGCTCGGCTTCTTCGCCGCCGACAAGTCGCAGACCGTACCCTGGGCCGGCGTATTGGTGTATCTCGTGCCGCTCGGCGCAACGGCCATTTCGGCCTTCTTCCTGCTTTCCAACAGGCCGATGGAGCTTCCTTTTGGCGCGGTTGAGCGCAGCCTCGACGCCCTGCGCCGCCTTTGGCCGGTGCCGGCGAGACCGGACAGGCGCAACGCGCTGGGCGGAGACGCCTGATGGGCTGGACGCTGTCGCGCTACTTCTTTCTGCGCTATGCCGCGATGACCGGGTGGTTCTTCGCCGGCATCTTCGCGCTGGTTTTTCTCGTTGACTTCACCGAACTGTCGCGCCGGCTCGGCGATGCGCCCGCCTTTTCGATCGGCGTCACCGCATCGATTTCGGCGTTGCGCGTGCCGCTGATAATGCAGCAGACCGCACCCTTCATCGGGCTGTTCTCGGCGATGGCCATGCTGGTCAACGTGAACCGCAAGTTCGAACTGGTGGTGGCGCGCGCGGCCGGCATATCGGCTTGGGCATTTCTGCTGCCGATCTGCCTCGGAGCCCTTTTGTTCGGCATTCTGAACGTGGCGGTGGTCAACCCGCTGGCTGCCGAAGGCCTTGCCCGATCCGAAAACATCGAGGCGGACCTGCGCAGCGACGCTTCCTCGCGCAGCGCGACAAAATCCGCGCCGTGGCTGCGCCAGCATACGGACGAAGGCGATACGATCATCGGCGCGCAAGCCCTCAAGAACAACGGCTTGACGCTGGTTTCTCCGGTGTTCCTGTCGCTGGACGCGGGCGGCAACATCCGGGTGCGCCGCGACGCCGACCAGGCCGACCTTCGCGACGGCTACTGGGAGCTTCGCAACGTCCAGCGCTACGAGGCGGGCGTCCGCCTGACGGCCTTGCCCTCCGAGCAGGTCGCGACCAACCTGAAGCCGGCTTATGTGCGCGACAGCCTGGCGCAGCCGGAAGGCGTTTCCGTTTTCGCCCTGCCCGCGCAGATCAGCGACGCAGCCGCCTACGGCCTGCGCACCGCACCCTACGAGATGCAGCTGCATTCCCTGATCGCGATGCCGTTCCTCCTCATCGCCATGACGCTGATCGCCGCAACCGTGTCGATGCGGTTCGCCCGGATGGGCCAGTCGGCGACGCTGATCCTCGGCGGCGTCGCGGCGGGGTTCCTGCTTTATGTCGTGTCGGTGCTTGTGCGAGCATTCGGCAATGCCGGCTTCGTTCCGCCCGCCGTGGCGGCTTGGGTTCCGGTGGTGTTTGCGTCCGCCTTCGGGGTGACGTTCCTGCTCTACAAGGAGGATGGCTAGTGGCGGCTTCGAAGAACCGCGGCCGGATGGCTGCCGTCTCCGCCGGGCTTCTCCGGGCAACGGCGCTCGCCTGCCTTTTGGCGGCCGCGGGCGGCGCAGGGTCGGCGTGCGCCCAGGACCTCGGCGCCCTGGCCGGAGATGGCGGGGCGGCACCGAGCAACGCCCAGCTCCTGCTGGAAGCGGACAGGCTGACCTACGACAACGACAAGGACGTCGTGACGGCGTCGGGAGGCGTGCGGATAGAATACAACGGCACCAGGCTCGTCGCGGACACGGTGGTTTACGACCGCAAGAGCGGCCGGCTGAAGGCCAACGGCGGCGTGCAGATCATCGACAGGGAAGGCACCCGCGTCTTTTCCAACCAGATCGACATCACCGAGGACTTCGGCGAAGGCTTCGTCAACGCGCTGCGCGTCGAGACGATCGAAAAGACCTATGTCGCAGCCGAAAGCGCCAAGCGCGAAGGCGGGCGCCTGACCACCTTCTTCAACGGCGTCTACACCGCCTGCGCGCCCTGCGAGGAGCATCCGAACAGGCCGCCGATCTGGCGCATCAAGGCGCGCCGCGTGATATGGAACGGCGAAACCAAGACGATCCGCTTCGAGCATTCCCGCTTCGAGCTCTTCGGCCTGCCGATCGCCTACTTCCCCGTGGCGGAAGTTCCCGACCCTTCCGTCAAGCGCAAATCAGGCTTCCTGATTCCGGGACTTGAATTCGACGACGAGCTCGGCACCGGCGTCACGGTGCCCTACTACTTCGCGCTGTCTCCGACCTTCGATCTGACGACCACCGGCACCTACTACGCCAACCAGGGCTTCCTCGGACAGGCGCAGTTCCGCCAGCGCTTCAACAACGGCCAGTACACGCTGACGGTCGCTGGAATCAATCAGGCCGACCCCTCGAAGTTCGATGCAGGCACGATTGACGGGCTGACATCCGACGGCGACCTGCGCGAGAAACGCGGCATGATCGGCAGCCAGGGCCGCTTCGCCATCAACCCGCGCTGGGCTTTCGGCTGGGACGTCATGGCCCAGTCCGACAAGAATTTCTCGCGCACCTACGGCATCGACGACTACAGCGATCTCGTCCGTCTGAATCAGGTATATCTCTTTGGATTGAACGACCGGAACTACTTCGACCTGCGCGGGATCAAGTTCGACATTCAGGAAGAGACCCCCGATACCAATCCCGGCTCGCGCGACAAGGACCAGCCCTTCGTCCTTCCCACATTCGACTACTCCTTCACGCCCGACGAGCCGGTCTATGGAGGCGAGCTGAATTTCACCGTCAACGCGCGGGCGCTAAGCCGCAGCAGGCTCGACGCCACCCGCTTCACAGACAACGACATTGAAGACGATGACGACCCGCGCATCCGCGGCATCGAAGGCAATGACGGGCGGGTGACAGCCGAAGCCGAGTGGAAGCGCTCGATCATCACCGACTCCGGCGTGGTCGTGACGCCGCTGCTCGCCTTTCAGACCGATGCGAGCTATTCGGACATCTCGGACGGGTCGGCCGCGCGGCTGGACCTGATGGCCGCACAGCTGAATGCATCCCCGGACTATACGGGCATTCCGGTCGAAGGCGAGGTGGACTCGGCGTTTGCCCGCGCCATGGCCACGCTCGGCATGGAGCTTCGCTGGCCCGTGCTGTTTTCCTTCACCAGCGGCACGCATATCCTGGAGCCGATGGCCCAGGTGTTCGCGCGGCCCAGCGAGGGGCATCTGGGCGAACTTGGGATCCCCAACGAAGACGCCCAGAGCTTCGTCTTCGACGCCTCCACCCTGTTCGAGCGCGACAAGTTTTCGGGCTACGACCGCATCGAGGGCGGCACCCGCGCCAATGTGGGCCTGCGCTATTCCGGCGCCTACGACAACGGCTGGACCACCAACGCCATTTTGGGGCAATCCTACCATCTGGCAGGGGAAAACTCGTTCGACGCGCCCGACCTCCTCAATGTCGGCGCCTATTCCGGCCTGGAAACCGATACCTCGGATTTCGTGGCTCTCGCCGGGTTCATCACGCCGACGAACATCGCCGTTTCCGCAAGCGGCCGTTTCGACGAGCAGACTTTCGAACTGCGCCGCGGCGAGGTGAAGGCCGCCTATCCCACGAACTTCGTGTCGCTCACGGGGCGATACACCTTCATCCAGGCGCAGCCGCTCTACGGCTTCACCGACGATCGGCAGGAAGTCACCGGCGGCGCTTCGGTCAAGCTCACCGACACCTTGCGCGCGTTCACCACGGCGACCTACGACCTGCAGAACGAAGGGCTCGCCAGCACCGCCTACGGCGTGAGCTACAGCGACGAGTGCTTCGGCCTAGTGCTCACCTACGCCAACAGCCGGAATGTTATAACCGGCCTGGAGAGGCCGAGCATCGCTCTGAACGTGACGTTCCGCACCATCGGCACCTTCGGCTCATCCACAAGCGCCGTGACGGACGTTCTTGGGGAATAAGGAGCAGGCCTGGCCTGTCTAACGAACCTCACTGGTTGAGGATGGGCGAGGATCTTCCGCTGCCTGCGAAACGCCGGGCACAGCCGATGCAAGGAGAGTATCGGCAACAAAGCAGGCGGCGAAAGGAACCAGCCGCCTCCGGGAGCGCTCTTGAGGGCTCCTACAGCATCAGACTTTCCGTAAGCCGCCGCGCACTTTTCGGTCCGGTGCTTTAAGGTTCAAGTTATCGAGTTGGACACGCTTTTGCCTCATAAGCGAGCAATTCTTCCGCGAAACGACATTCTCCATCATTCCGCTCGAAACTAGCTTGCGACCATGAAACACGCACTCGCTTCCGCATGCCTGAGCTTCCTTCTAGCCGCCGGCAGTCTTGCAGGCGCCATGGCTGTTCCCGCCGTGGCGAGCGACATCAAGTTCATCGTCAACGGAGTGCCGGTCACGAGCTACGACATCCAGCGGCGCGCGGCCTTCCTGCGGCTTCAGCACAAGAAGGGCGACCTCAACAAGCTGGCCGGCGAGGAGATGGTCAACCAGGCGCTGCGCGGCCAAGAAGCCAAGCGGCTGAACATCAACATCACCGCGCAGGCCGTCGATGCCGCCTTTGACCGCTTCGCCAAATCCAACAAGATGACGGCGGCGCAGATGAGCACCCTCCTGGACAAGGCCGGCGTCGGCGCGCAGCACTTCAAGGAGTACATCCGCGCGCAGATGAGCTGGAACCAGGCTGTCTCTGCCCGCTACGCCGCCAAGAACAAGCAACCGAGCCAGCGCGACGCCGTGCAGCAGATGTTCAAGCAGGGCGGCGCCAAGCCCAGCGCCACGGAATACATGCTGCAACAGGTGATCTTCGTGGTGCCGCCGGCGGACCGTGCGGCAAGGCTCGGCCAGCGCAAGGCGCAGGCCGAGTCGATGCGCCAGCGCTTCACCGGATGCGAAACGACGCGGCAGTTCGCCAAGGGACTTATCGACGTTACCGTGCGCGACCTTGGGCGCACGCTGGCACCCGCCCTGCCGCCGCAGTGGGCCGACGCCGTCAAGGCGACCAAGCCGGGCGCGGCAACGCCCGTGAAGGAGACCGAACGCGGCGTGGAATTCATCGGCGTTTGCTCGGCGCGCGAAGTGTCGGACGACCGCGTGGCCCAAGTGTTGGCGCAGTCCCAGAATGCCCAAGGCGACAAGAAGAGCGACGAGTTGAGCGAGCAATACCTGTCGGACTTGCGCAAGCGGGCTCAGATCACCGCCCGCTGACGCGGGAGTTTACGCTTTCCTTGAGCGCGACCGCAGAAGGAGTGCGCGGCTTCGACGGCCTGCCGCCGCTGCGCAGCGTGATCGAGCGCTTCGGACTCAATGCCAAGAAGTCGCTCGGCCAGAACTTCCTGCTCGACCTCAACCTGACATCCCGCATCGCCCGCGCCGCGGGGAACCTGGAGGGCTGCGCGGTGCTCGAAGTCGGGCCCGGACCGGGCGGGCTGACGCGCGCGCTGCTGGCAAACGGGGCCGCGCGCGTGATCGCGGTGGAACGCGACGAGCGCTGCCTGCCGGCGCTGGCCGAGATCGCGGCGCATTACCCTGGCCGGCTTGAGATCATTTCCGGCGACGCGCTCGCAACCGATTGGGCGGCGCTTGCCCCGAACGGCGCGGTGAAGGTCGTCGCCAACCTGCCCTACAATATCGGCACGGAGCTGCTCGTGCGCTGGCTGACCCCGGAGCGCTGGCCGCCCTTCTTCCAATCGCTGACGCTGATGTTCCAGCGCGAGGTGGCCGAGCGCATCACGGCGCAGCCGGACACCGCCGCTTATGGCCGCTTAAGCGTGCTGGCCGGTTGGCGGACGGACGCCCGCATCGCCTTCGACGTGTCCCCCCAAGCCTTCTGGCCGCCGCCGAAGGTCACCTCATCGGTGGTGAACCTCGTGCCGCGTGTCCAGCCCCTGCCCGCCTCGGCGCAAGCGCTCGGCCGCGTGACGCAGGCAGCCTTCGGCCAGCGCCGCAAGATGCTGCGCCAGAGCCTGAAAGGCATCGGCGGCGAAGCGCTGCTGGCGCGCACCGGAATCGATGGAACGCGGCGCGCGGAAACGCTCGGCGTGGAGGAGTTCGCGGCGCTGGCAAACGCGCTGGCTATCGAGCGAAGCTGAGCGCTTACAGCATCGGACCGAATATCGTATTCGGTCCGATGCTGTAGCCCTTTGTTTTCGCATCGGCTTTTTCCGAAAGCCGCTGCGCACTTTTCGGGCCGATGCTTTAGTCCAGCTTTTCGTCCAAGAGGCCGGACACGAAATCGAACAGCCCAGGCCGGCGGTTGCGCCGCAGGCGCTCTGCCGCGAGGATCGCCCGCACCGCTTCGAAGGCGCTGTCGAGGGACTCGTTGACGACGACGTAGTCGTATTCGCGCCAGTGCTCCAACTCGTCGCGGGCGTTGCGCAGGCGGATCGCGATGCTTGCGGGGGCGTCTTCGGCGCGGCGCAGGAGCCGCGTCTGCAACTCCTTCATGGAAGGAGGCAGGATGAAGATGGAAACGATGTCGGCCCGCATCTTCTCGGCAAGCTGGACCGCGCCCTGCCAGTCGATGTCGAACAGCATGTCGCGCCCGCCCGCCATCGCGGACTCCGCCGGGGCGCGGGGCGTGGCGTAGAAATTTCCATGCACTTCCGCCCATTCGAGCAGCGCGCCGCGGTCGCGCAGCCGCATGAACTCCTCGACGGACACGAAGTGGTAATGCAGGCCGTGCACCTCTGCGCCGCGCTGCGGCCTCGTGGTGACGCTGACCGAGAGTTCGAGCGTCGGATCGGCTGCCAGCAGGTTGCGCGCGATCGTGGACTTGCCCGCGCCCGAAGGCGAGGAAAGCACCAGCATGATGCCCCGCCGGCGGATGGAAGCGGTTTGTCGGTCGTCGCTCTGGACGGCCATGCTTAGGCCCTGTGAACAGGTATGAATCGGCCGCGGCATGGGTAAAACCGCCCATCTCCGCGTCGCGCAGCTTTGCCGGAGAACCACTCCGCCTTCAGCTGCGCTCCTTGACCTGAGCGGTTTTGCCTCATGCCGCGATCCAATCCATACCTGCCCACAGGACCTACTCCAGGTTCTGCACCTGCTCGCGGAACTGATCCACTACGGCCTTCAGTTCCAGTCCGGCCGCAGTCACGGCAGGAGTGGCCGATTTTGCGCACAAGGTGTTTGCTTCGCGGTTAAATTCCTGGCCGAGGAAGTCGAGCCGCCGCCCGGCCGGCCCGTTTCCGCCGAGCAGGGCACGCGCGGCGGCGCAATGCGTCTTCAGGCGGTCGATCTCCTCGCGGATGTCGGCGCGGACGCTGAGAAGGGCGGCTTCGGCGGCAAGCCTGCCTTCGTCCAATCCAAGCTGCGGATCGAGCAGCAGTTGGACCTGCGCCGCAAGGCGAGCGCGGACTGCTTCGGGCTCACGCGACGGATCGGCTTCCACCCGCCGCGTGATCGCTTCGATCACGCCGACTTGGCGCAGGAGGATGTCGCGCAGCGCTTCGCCTTCGGTGCGCCTTGCCGTTTCCAGGCCGCCGAGCGCTTCTTCCAGCACCGCCAGGGCCGAGCGGTCGCCCAGCGCCCGCGCTTCCTCCGTTTCAGCAACGGCCGGATTTTGCAGCACGCCGGGCAAGGCGAGCAGGCCGTCCGCGCTGGCCGGCAGCGTCCCGAACTGCTGGACCAGACGCTGTGCGAGAGCGGCCAGCCCGTTCAGCAGTTCTTCATTGACCACCGGAGCGGCCGTGGCGATACCATCGCGGCCGGCAGTCAGCACGGCTTGAATGGTTCCGCGGCCGAACCGGCGCCCAATCGCTTGGCGGGCGGCGGCCTCTATGCGATCCCAGCCCTGGGGCAGGCGAAAGCGGACTTCCAGGCTTTTGCCGTTGACGGACTTAAGCTCCCAAGTGAGCAGGGCACCATCCTATTCGCTGGCGGCGCGGGCGAAGCCGGTCATGCTCTGCACGCTCATGCGCCGCAGCCGATACGCAAAATCACAGCGCCCGCTTTTCCTCTACTGCTGCTCAACGTTCGCATCGTCGGCGGTGCCGGAACTGTCCTGCAAAGCGCGCCAGCGCGCGACATTCGCGTTGTGCTCGGCCAGCGTGGAGGCGAAGGCATGGCCGCCGGAGCCGTCGGCCACGAAATAAAGCTCCTTCGTGTCGGCCGGATGCGCCACCGCCTCCAGCGCGGCGCGGCCGGGGTTGGCGATCGGCGTCGGCGGCAGGCCGCGGATCTTGTAGGTGTTGTAGGGGGTCGGCTTGTCGAGGTCGGCTTGCAGGATATCCCGGCCGGGAGGCTTTCCTTTACCTCCAAAAAGACCATAGATGACCGTAGGATCGGATTGCAGCCGCATGTTCTTGTTCAGGCGGTTGACGAACACCGCGGCGACGCGCGGACGCTCGCTTTCAACGCCCGTTTCCTTTTCCACGATGGAAGCCAGCGTCACGAACTCGCCCGTGTCGGCGAGCGGCAGGTCGGGGTCGCGGCCGGCCCAGATCTCGTCCACCAGCGCTTTCTGCTCCGCAATCATCTTGTCCACGATCTGCACCCGCGGCGTGCCTCGGTTGAACCGCTGCGTGTCGGTCGCCAGGCTGCCTTCGGGCGGCCGGGTTGCCGGCATCGGGCCGTCAAGCTCCTCCTGAGCAGCAACGCGCGCCAAAGCCTGCTCCACCGTCAGGCCCTCCGGAATCGTCAGCGAGTAGAAGATGGATTTGCCGCTGGCGATGATGTCCATGATGTCGCGCATGGAGGCGTGCGCTGGGATGGCGAACTCGCCCGCCTGTAGCGCGCCCTTCTTGACAGAGACGCGGACGCCGGCCTGGAAGACGCGGGCGTCGGTGATGAGGCCGCGCCCCTCCAGCCCTTCCGCGATGTCGCGGACGCCCGCCCCCTTTTCAACGGCGAAGGCCGTATCCGCCTGGCCGGGCCCCGGCGCCTCGAACGTCCGCTTGCCGTACCAGACGACGAGGCCTGCCGCGAGCACACCGACCGTGACGCAGGACAGCAGGAAGTTGAGGAACACCACCGTCTGGTTGCGCGACTGCCGCGAACGGCGCGGCGCGCCTGCGGCCCGCGGGACAGGCCGCGAAGACGGCTGCTCGGCCGGGGCTCGCGCCGCCTCGCCTTGCGCAGGCGCAGCTTCGCGGGCGCCGCTTGCAGGGACGGGATCGCTTGGCACGGTGTCCTCGGCCGGCGCGGCGCGGCGGCCGAACTGTGGTTCGGATGGCGTCACATCGTCCATGCTCGTCCGGCCGATCCCTGTGTCATCGGGAGCGGGATGGGCAAGGAATATGGCGAATTCGCGCCCCCATGCTGGGCGCCGGCAGCGGCTTCAGCCGGCGTAGCGCTGGAACACCAGGGATGCGTTGGTGCCGCCGAAGCCGAAGGAGTTGGACAGCGCCACGTCGATCTTGCGCTCGCGAGGCATGTGCGGAACAAGGTCCACCGGCGTTGGACGCTCAGGATTGTCGAGGTTGATCGTAGCCGGCGCGATGTTGTCGCGGATGGCGAGGATGGAATAGATCGCTTCGACCGCCCCGGCCCCGCCGAGAAGGTGGCCGATCGACGACTTGGTGGACGACATCGAGACGTTGCCCGCCGCATTGCCCAGCAGCCGCTCCACGGCGCCGAGTTCGATCGTGTCGGCCATGGTGGAGGTGCCGTGCGCGTTGATGTAGTCGATGTCGGCGGGGCTAAGCCCCGCCCGCTTCAGCGCGGCGGACATGCAGCGGAACGCGCCGTCGCCGTCCTCGGAGGGCGCGGTGATATGGTAGGCGTCGCCTGTCAGGCCGTAGCCGGTGACTTCGGCATAGATTTTCGCGCCGCGCGCCTTGGCGTGCTCCAGCTCTTCCAAGACCACGACGCCGGCGCCTTCGCCCATGACGAAGCCGTCACGGTCGCGGTCATAGGGGCGCGAGGCTTTTTCCGGCTCGTCGTTGCGGTCGGTTGAAAGCGCGCGGCAGGCGGCGAAGCCGGCGAGCGAGAGCCGGGTGATCGGCGCTTCCGCGCCGCCGGCCAGCATCACGTCGGCATCGCCGAACTGGATCAGCCGCGAAGCGTCGCCGATGGCGTGCGCGCCGGTGGAGCAGGCCGTGACGACTGCGTGGTTCGGGCCCTTCAGCCCGTGCCGGATGGAGACCTGGCCGGAAATCAGGTTGATGATCTGGCCGGGGATGAAGAACGGGCTGACCCGGCGCGGCCCGCGGTCGCGGAGCAGGATCGACGTCTGCTCGATGCCGTCCAGGCCGCCGATGCCCGAACCGATCATCACGCCCGTCGCGCAGCGCTCTTCCTCGGTGAGCGGCTGCCAGCCGGAATCCCTGATGGCCTCGTCCGCGGCCACCATGCCGTAAAGGATGAAGTCGCCGATCTTGCGCAGTTCTTTCGGCTCAAGGAACTGCTCAGGATCGAAGGTCCCGTCGCTGCCATCCCCGCGCGGGATCGAGTGCGCGATCTTGCAGGGGAGATCGCCGGTCTCGAACTTTTCCACTTTTGCGCAGGCGCTGCGGCCGGAAAGAAGCTCCTTCCAGCCATGCTCCACGCCGACCCCGAACGGAGAAATCAGTCCAAGGCCGGTGACGACGACACGTCTCATGCGGAACGCCGGAACGAAGAACTCAGCGGAAAGCCGTTCGGGATCAGGCCTGCGCCTTGTCGATGTACTTCACGGCGTCGCCGACGGTCAGGATCGTTTCGGCCGCGTCGTCGGGAATCTCGACGCCGAACTCCTCCTCGAAGGCCATCACGAGTTCGACCGTGTCCAGGCTGTCGGCGCCGAGATCGTCGATGAAGCTCGCCTGTTCGGTGACCTTGTCGGCTTCCACGCCGAGGTGCTCAACAACGATCTTCTTGACGCGGTCCGCGGTGTCGCTCATCGGGTATTTCCTCGTATTGCCTAGTTGTTCGCGTTTCCGTTATCGACCCGTGAGGCCGATATCAAGCCGAAAGATAGGGCGGCAACCGAAGGGGAAACAGGGCCGGGCAGCCGCTGCCGCGGCGCGTGGAACCGCCTGTTCTCAGAGCCTTCAGACCATCGCCATGCCGCCGTTCACATGGATGGTCTGGCCGGTCACATAGGCCGCTTCCTCGGACGCCAGGAACGCCACGGCGGCGGCGACTTCCGTGCCGGTGCCCATCCGCTTCGCGGGTATGGCGCCCATGATGCCTTCCTTCTGCTTGTCGTTCAGCTTGTCCGTCATGGCGGACTCGATGAAGCCGGGGGCGACGCAGTTCACCGTGACGTTGCGCGTGGCGATCTCCTGCGCCAGCGACTTTGTGAAGCCGATCATGCCGGCCTTGGCGGCGCAGTAGTTCGCCTGTCCCGGATTGCCGGTCACGGCGACCACCGAGGTGATGTTGATGATGCGGCCCTGACGGCGGCGCATCATCGGATGCGTCAGTTCCCGCGTCAGGCGGAACACCGCCGTCAGGTTGACCTCCAGCACGGCGTCCCAGTCGGCGTCCGACATGCGCACGAAGAGCCCGTCCTTGGTGATGCCGGCATTGTTCACCAGGATGTCCACGCCGCCGAGTTCCGCTTCCGCCGTTTTGCCGAGCGCCTTGACGGCGTTCCGGTCGGAAAGGTCGGCGGGAAACACTTTTGTTCGCTCGCCGAGTTCCGCGGCCAGCGCTTCCAGCTTCTCGGCGCGCGTGCCGTGCAGGCCGACCGTTGCGCCCTGCGCGTGGAGCACGCGCGCGATCGCCTTGCCGATGCCGCCTGACGCCCCTGTGACGAGGGCTTTCTTGCCCGTAAGGTCGAACATCAGGTTTGCCTCTGGTTCAGCGCCGTTACAGCGGTTTCCACGTCCGCGGGGGTGTTCACGGCCGCGACCGCGATCGTCCTGTCGATGCGGCGCGCCAAGCCCGACAGCACCTTGCCCGCACCGATCTCGTAGAGCGCGGCAACGCCGTTGGCGCCGAACCACTGCACGGTTTCGCGCCAGCGCACGCGGCCCGTCACCTGTTCCACCAGCTTCGCCGCGATGTCACCTGGGTCGGAAAGCGGCTCCACCGCAACATTGCTCACGACGGGCACGGTCGGCTTCTGCATCGAGACGCTGCGGAGCGCCTCGCGCATGCGCTCGGCTGCCGGCGCCATCAGCGCGGAATGGAAGGGCGCGGAAACCGGCAAGGCGATCGCGCGTTTGGCCCCGCGTTCCAGACAAAGCGCCATGCCCCGCTCAACAGCACCCTTTGCCCCGGAGATCACCAGCTGCCCGCCGCCATTGTCGTTGGCGACCTGGCAAACCTCGCCTTCGGCCGCCTCCGCGCAGGCGGCTTCCACGTCCTGCTCTTCCAGACCGATGACTGCCGCCATCGCGCCCTCGCCCGCGGGCACCGCCTGCTGCATCGCCTCCCCGCGGATGCGCAGGAGGCGCGCCGTATCGGCCAGGCTGAACGTGCCGGCGGCGGCGAGGGCGGAGTATTCGCCCAGCGAGTGCCCCGCTACAAACGCGACGCTGTCCTTCAGGACGAACCCACGTGACTCCATCGCGCGCAGCGCTGCGATCGAGACGGCCATGAGAGCCGGCTGGGCGTTGGCCGTCAGCGTCAGTTCCGCTTCCGGCCCGTTCCAGATCAAGTGCGAGAGCTTCTCGCCGAGCGCGTCATCGACTTCCTCGAAGGCGCGGCGGGCTTCCGGAAAAGCCTCGGCCAGTTCGCGCCCCATGCCGACGGCCTGGCTGCCCTGTCCGGGAAAGGTGATTGCTGCGACCATCCGCAAAAGCCTCCCTCTTTGCGGCGCTCTCGTGACGCAGAGACGAGGCCAAAGTCAAGCGGCGCCCTCCCGCGCACACGGGTGTTCACCGGGGGTTCAGGTGGCGGGTGAAAAATGAGCCGACTTAGTTTACCCGCCGCATTAGTTATGGTTTGTGACGGCGGGATGACGGCCCGCCTGCATTTCCGCGTCAACCCACCGAAGGGGAAGTGAACTGTGAATCGTCTTCAAGCGCCGCTTGCCGCCGCGGCGCGTTTCTACCCTTTCGCGCTCGCCGGCCGCTTCCTCCGGCGCTTCCTGCCCGCGCAGGTTCTTTCCGTGGTGACGACGCTCTTGGTCGCCGCCGCCCTGGTGTTCTGCGTCGAACTCGTGGCGCGCGGTTCCCTCGCTTCCACCATCGATTTCTTCAGCCAGCCGTTCCGGCCGGGCTGGACCACCGTGATGCTGTTTGCCATCCTCCTCTGGCTGCTCGACTCCGTGCTCGGCCGCGCCCATTACGGCGTTCTCGTGCTGGCGCCCTTGTTTCTGGGGCTCGCCTTTGTCGGGCACCAGAAGAGCTACTATCTTGGCGACCCGCTCTACCCCGCCGACATCCTGTACGCCCGGCAGATCGTCGAACTCTTCCCGCTGCTTGCCCGCCAGCGCCCCTTCACGGCGATCGGCATGGGCGTCGGCATCGTAGTTGGCACGTTCCTGCTTGTGTGGGGCTGGCGCGTCTGCCGCCGCAACCTGCCGAAGCTGAAGTTTCGCGGCCGCGCGCTTCGCCTCGTCGTGGCGCTTCCGGCGCTTGCCTTCTTTACATCGATGATGGACTACGCCTCCTTCTCCTGGGCGCGCGACCGGCTCCAGATCGTGCCGATCATGTGGGACCAGAAGGAGAACTACGCTTCCAACGGATTCGCGATCGCCTTTGCGCTGAACGTGCCGATGGCCAAGGTTTCGGCGCCGGCCGGCTACAGCCAGAAGACGATCCAAAACATCGCTGTTCCGCCGACGCCCGTCGCGCTGCCCGACGAGCGCCCCGACATCATCATGGTGATGAGCGAGTCCTTCTGGGACGTCGGCCGGCTGCCCGGCGTGTCCGTGACGCCCGACCCGATCCCCGTCGTCCACGCCAACTCGACCGGCCACATCTTCTCGCCGGAGTTCGGCGGCATGACCGCGAACATCGAGTTCGAGGCGCTGACCGGCTTTTCCAACGCTTTTTTGCCCTACGGCTCTATCCCCTATCAGCAGTATGTGCGCGCCCCGATGCCGTCGCTGCCTTCCTTCTTCGACGCCCAAGGCTACGAGACGCTGGCCATCCATCCCTACCAGGGCTGGTTCTGGAACCGCACCAATGTTTACAAGGATTTCGGCTTCCAGCGTTTTCTGTCGGTCGAGTCGCTGCCCGCCAACGAGATGGCCTATCGCGGGCCGCTCGCTTCGGATGCCGCGCTGACCAACCAGATCATCGAACAGGCGGATGCTTCCCGCGCGCCGCTGTTCCTGTTCGCCGTCAGCCTCCAGAACCACGGCCCCTATGAGGTCAACCGCTATTCCGACCCGACGCATGCCGTTTCCTCACCCATGCCGGAGGCGTCGAACGGCTCGCTGCTGTCCTATGCCGAGGGCAGCGCGGATGCCGACAAGGGCCTTGGGCGCCTGATCGAGTGGGCGGCTAAGCGCGAGCGCCCGACGGTGATCGCCTTCTTCGGCGACCACCTGCCGCCGCTCGGCCAAGTCTATATCGACGCCGGCTTCCTGAAGGACATGGTGCCGGCCCGCCGCGAGCCGATGGCCGACCTGCTGACCCACCACGAGACGCCGCTGGTGGTCTGGTCGAACCGTGGCGGGAGGGTCGGGGACATCGGCACGATCAGCCCCTCCTTCCTGCCGCTGATGCTCCTGAAGACGGCAGGCATCAGCCACCCCTACTACACCGGCTTCCTGGGCGCGATGCGCGACCGCTACCGCGTCATCGACCGCCACGCGCTTCTGGCTTCTGACGGTTCGTCCAACCTCGACTGGGCGCGCGGCAAGGCGGTCGATCCGGCGGTGACGAACTTCCAGATGCTGCAATACGACATCATGTTCGGCAGGAAGTTCGGCATGGACCGGTTGTTCCCGCTGCCGGAAGCGCCGGTGGGGCATACGAGCTGAGAGGAAGACTCGAACCGAATTTCAGTTATCGGCTAGTTTTGGAACAATGCTTTGGTGCAAAATTGTCTGGAGCATACAAGGAGAGTTCGACGTTCCAAAATCTCTGGTATAAGAAAAGAGGGCAAGCAGAGCAGGCAACCGTCACCTATTGAATTTCAAATTGGTTGTGGATAGCATCTTGACTGGCGTGAATTTGGGGCTGGCATGAAACTGCTAAAAATTTCCTCAGTCGTCGCACTTTCCGCTCTTCTTTGTGGCTGCAGTGGTGGTCCGCCTCAGTCTGAGGTTGATAGATTATGGGGTAAAAGTAAGCTCATTGAGTGCAAAGAGGCAGTAGGCTATCCAGGCTACAATTGTACTTTCACTATAGATGAGTATCCTGGCATGACATATACAAAAAGATTTTTTAAGCAGGGCGATGGACAGTGGGAGTCTGAATAAAAGTCTGGCGCGTTTAACGAGAGATTGCTTCTCGTACGTAGGTGGGCGCGTTGTCATGCGGCTCATGAATTTTGAGACTGTACAGTGTCTGCATCTGACCGAAAATCAAGCTAGAGCGTTTTCGACCTGAAGAGAGGTTGTGTTGCAACACAATCCCCTCTATATCGCGCCGCAATCTTTCGGTCCTTGGCTGGGGGCTGAACGGAGGGACGCGCCATCACAACGGCGCGTGGTGAAGCCGGAACGGTCTTCCGCCTCCCCCGTGTTCCCGCTCTCGACCCACTTCGCGATGCGCCTTTCTCCCGTGACAAAACGGGGCGAAAACTCGCAGAGGCTTAGCCGCCGCGGACCGAGGGGGAAACAGAAAGGCGAAGACACATGGCATTGTACGAACACGTGTTTCTTGCCCGGCAGGACCTGTCGCAGCAGCAGGTCGACGCGCTTGTGGAACACTACAGGCAGGTGATCGCGTCCAATGGGGGCACGATCGGCCGGGTCGAGAACTGGGGGCTGAAGAGCCTCACCTACCGCATCAAGAAGAACCGCAAGGCGTATTTCACGCTGATGGACCTGACCTGCCCGCCGGCGGCGCTCAACGAGATGGAGCGCCAGATGGGTCTGTCGGAAGACATCCTGCGCTTCATGACCATCAAGGTCGAGAAACACGAGGAAGGCCAGTCGGCCATGCTCCAGAAGCGCGAAGAGCGCTCGGAGCGCGGTGACCGCGGCGGCTTCGGCGGCGAGCGCGGCGGCGGACGCTTCGGCGACCGCGACCGTGGTGATCGCGGCGATCGGCCCCCGCGCAGCTTCGGCGACCGCGACGGCGGCGACCGTGGCGGAGACAGAGGGGATCGCGGCCCGCGCCGCCCCCGTGAGGAAGGAGCACAGGTCTGATGGTCGATATCAACCAGATCCCGACGCGCCGGCCGTTCCACCGCCGTCGCAAGACCTGCCCGTTCTCCGGGGCGAATGCCCCGCGCATCGACTATAAGGACGTGCGCCTGCTCCAGCGCTACATCTCCGAGCGCGGCAAGATCGTGCCCTCGCGTATCAC
>CAXTCF010000036.1:0-27617 GCA_964242945.1 uncultured Rhizobiaceae bacterium
CCCGTAAACGGGTGAGGAACAGCGGGCGTGCCGCCTGCGACGCTTGATCCTCCCCTGCATGAGCCGAGGGAGGGGGACCGCCGAAGGTGGTGAAGGGGGCGTCCGCAGCCGCCGGAAAGCGCCGAGCCGGCTTGAGAGCGCCCAGCATCTCACTTCAAGCGGTTGCGCTATGCATTTTGTTGAGTGCACTTGCGGAGATCAAGCTCCGCGGTGTAGAGACCCGCCCATGCGCCCGCAGTCCCCTTGCCCTGCTCGTCCGGCCGGCTTTGTCGGCGAGACGTTCCGCGCGCTCAACGCAACGCTGCTTCTTCTCGGCCTTATCGGCGACCGCCGGGCTCGTTGAGAAGGAGCGTCCGGCGGTCGAACAGGCCGCTTCCCGCGCCTTTGCTCCTCGAAAATTCAGCGATGCCCCCATCCGCGCGGGGTAGAGGATAAATCCAGCAAGGCTTGCGTCCTGGACGTCAAAGGCGTCGGACCGGCCGGGAGCAGAGAAACGTGAACGCGAGACAAGGATTTCCGGCCATGATCAAGGGCATGGCCGCAGCGGCTAAGCGCTACCAGCCCTATCCCTTGATCAATCTTGCCGACCGCACCTGGCCGGGCAGGCGCATCGAGGCGGCACCCGTCTGGTGCTCGGTGGACCTGCGCGACGGCAACCAGGCGCTGATCGACCCGATGGGCCACGAGCGCAAGAGCCGCATGTTCGCGCTGCTCCTCGACATGGGCTTTCGCGAGATCGAGATCGGCTTTCCCTCGGCCTCGCAGACCGACTTCGACTTCTGCCGCTGGTGCATCGAAGAAGGCGGCGTGCCGGAGGGCGTGTCGCTCCAGGTCCTGGTGCAGTGCCGGCCTGAGCTGATCACCCGCACCTTCGAGGCCCTGGAAGGGGCGAAGAACCCGATCGTCCACTTCTACAACTCCACCAGCGAGTTGCAGCGCCGCGTGGTGTTCGGCCGCGACGTGGCCGGCATCAAGCAGATCGCCACCGACGCCGCCAAGATGATCACCGACATGGCCGCGAAAGCCGCCAAAGGGCCGGGAAGCTCCGGGTTCCGCTTCGAATACTCGCCGGAAAGTTTTACGGGCACCGAGCTCGAAGTGGCGCTGGAGATCTGCAACGCCGTGACGGAGATCGTCCGGCCGAGCTCCGAGAACAAACTGATCCTGAACCTGCCGGCAACCGTCGAGATGGCGACGCCCAACGTCTATGCCGACCAAATCGAGTGGATGTGCCGCAACTTGGACAGCCGTGAAAGCGTGATCGTCTCGCTGCACCCGCACAACGACCGCGGCACCGGCATCGCCGCGACCGAGCTCGGCCTGATGGCGGGCGCGGACCGCGTGGAAGGCACGCTGTTCGGCAACGGCGAGCGCACCGGCAACGTCGATATCGTGACGCTGGCGCTGAACATGCTGACGCAAGGCGTCGATCCGGGGCTGGACGTATCCGACATCAACCGGGTCAAGGACGTCTATGAACACTGCAACCAGCTGAAGATCGGCGAGCGCCACCCTTACGTCGGCGAGCTCGTCTATACCGCCTTCTCCGGCTCGCACCAGGACGCCATCAACAAGGGCATGAAGGCGATCCGCCAGGCCAACACAGCCTTTTGGGAAGTGCCGTATCTCCCCATCGATCCGGCTGATGTCGGCCGCACCTACGAGGCGATCATCCGCATCAACTCGCAGTCGGGCAAGGGCGGCATCGCCTATGTGCTCCAGGCCGACTATGGCCTGAACCTGCCGCGCCCGCTCCAGGTCGAGTTTTCCCGCGACATCCAGGCGATCACCGATGCCGAAGGCAAGGAAGTCTCCTCCAAGCGCATCCACGATCGTTTCCTGGAAGTCTATGTCGATCAGCCCGGCGCCCGTCTCCGGTTCCTCGACCACGCGACCTTCCCCGACCCGTCCGGCCGCGGCGGGCGCCAGCTGGAAGCCACGATCCTCGACCGCGGCCGGGAAGTGACCATCACCGGCGCCGGCACCGGCCCGATCGACGGTTTCATGGATGCCTTGTCGAAACATCTTGGGCTCGAACTGTCGGTCGCCGACTATTCCGAGCACTCGCTCCAGCGCGGCTCGAACGCGGCGGCGGTGTCCTATGTCGAAGTGGAGCACGCGAACGGAAAGCTGTTCGGCGTCGGCATCGACACCAACATCGTTTCCGCCTCGCTCAGGGCGGCCGTTTCCGCCGCTAACCGTCTTGCGCGTTAGCGCTGCAAGGAGGTTTGGCCCTCCCCATCTCCGGCGCAATCCATGTTAGGCTGCCGGTGTTGGAGCGTGTGGTGCGGGCATGAGCGAAAGCGGGGAACAAACGGGGGCGCGAAAAGGCCGGCTTGGGGATGCCGTGCGGGAGGTCAAGAACCGCGCGGCCGACCGTGAGGATGCCGTGGTGGAGCTGAAGGAAGCCGTCCAGGCGCGGCTGGAACTGCTGGCCGCCGAACTGGAGCCGGTCTTTGCGGACGTGCCCGCGGGGAACGACTCCTTCGACTTCGCCATTTCGTCCGGCCTCCAGCCGCGGCTGTGGATCGACGCGGTGGCGCATGTCGGCATGGCGCGCGACCACCGCACCTTCCAGTTCGTGCGCGACACGCGGGTGGGGCGCATCACCATCGCGGAAAGCCAGGCCGTCGCGCCGATCGCGGAAGCGGTGACGACCTACATCGCCGAGCGCATCGTGGAGCGCGAACGGGCGCTGGCAAGCGTTTCCGCGCTTGGCCTTCCCGGACCGGACAGAAGTCCCGCCGCAAGGGAGCCGGCCGAGGCTCTCGCCCCCGTTCCCCCTCGCAGCAGCGGCTTCCGCTCGGTTTTCGTCGTGCTGGTTCTTGGGATCCTGTTCGGCGTGGGTCTGGCCGCGGCGGTGTATTGGGAGCAGCTTAGTTCTCGGCTTTTCGTGAAATTCTGATCTCAACCTGCCGGCATGCGGGTTTTCTCAACCTGCCGGCATGCGGCCGGCGGGGGCCGTGCGTTCCCGCGTCAGCCGCTCGGACTGGACCAGTTCGGGCGGATGGTCGGCCTGGAGGAAGCCGCGGCGGATCAGGCGCAGGTTCCAGTCCGGCGCTTCGCCGTCGATCTCGAACATGTTGTATTGCGCGCCCGGCATGCGGCCGCCGGGCGACTGGCCCCCTGCCGCGACGCCCACCACCGGCACCGGCCCGCGCGGCCCGGCGATGGAGAACCGCGAAGGCAGGTGCGAGTGGCCGTGCAGCACCAGCTCTGCCCCGAATTGGCGCACGGCGTTCTGGAACAGGGTTATGCCGAACAGCCGCTTGTGCTGCGGCACCGCGCCCCGCACGGGCGGATGGTGGATCATCACCACGCGAAACAGTTTCCGGCGCCCCGTCTCGTCCAGAATCCTTTCCAGGCGCTGCGCCTGGTTCTCCTTGAAGTAGCCCGACGCCATGAAAGGCGCGGACGCGCGCGACGAAGTGGCGCCGATCAGCGCTATCGCGCCGCGCACGCGAAGATAGGGGAAAAGCTCGCGCCGCGGGATCTCCGTCTGCCCGTCGCCCTGCATGTAGGGCGCCCACGCCTTGCAGGATTTGTCGAAGGCGCCGGGCACATAGGCGTCGTGGTTGCCCGGCACCACGGACACCCAGTCGGGGGCGCCCAGCGCGTCGAGCCAGACGCGGGCCAGCTCGATCTCCTTGTCCAGCGCGATGTTGACGAGGTCGCCCGTCACCGCGAGGTGGTCGGGCTTGTGGGCGCGCATGTCGTCCACGATGTCGTCGAGGATGCTGTCCTTCATGAACTTGGCGCGGTTGCGCCGCCAGTTGACATAGCCCACGATCCGCTTGGACAGGAGCTGCCGGTAGGCGACGTCCGGAAGGGGACCGAGATGGACATCGGAAAGATGCGCGAGCCTGAACATCTTTATTGTTCTAGGACCGGGTCCGAGAGTTTCCACTCCCTCCGCGCGGTGACATCAGCATGAGCGAGGACAGTGCGGAGCCCCGGCAGCGCGGCTGGCCGCGGCTCCGTGGGAAACTCTTCCACCTGTATTTTCGCCTGTCCCGTCCGATGACGCTCGGCGTGCGCGGCCTGATCCACGACCGCGAGAAGGGCACCGTGTTCCTCATCCGCCACACTTATGTGCCGGGCTGGCACCTGCCCGGCGGCGGCGTGGAAGCTGGCGAAACTTTTGCCGAGGCGCTGGAGCGGGAAGTCCGGGAGGAAGGCAACATCCGCCTGACCGGGAGGCCGAGGCTCGTCTCCATCCATTTCAACCGCCAGGCCAGCCGGCGCGACCACGTCGCGTTGTTCCTGATCGAGGAGTTTACGCAGGATGGGGCAAAGCCGCCGGACCGCGAGATCGCCGAAAGCGGCTTCTTCCCTGTGGGTGCCCTGCCGGAAGGCGTCACATCGGGCACGCGCCGCCGCATCCGCGAGGCGCTGAACGGCGCGGATGCCTCGCCTGACTGGTGATCAGGCGGCTTGCGGCAAGGGCGTTCCGCCGAGCCTGCCCCGATCGTGCGGCGCGTCCCAGTCGAGCGCCGGACCGGCGGGCACGATCCCGGTCGGGTTCACCGTGGGGTGGCTCCTATAGTAGTGATTCTTGATGTGGAGGAGGTTCACCGTCTCCTTCACGCCCGGCACGGCATAGAGGTCGCGAAAGTAGCCGGAAAGGTTCGGCATGTCGGCGATCCTGTTGCGGTTGCACTTGAAGTGGCCGACATAGACGGGGTCGAAGCGGGCCAGCGTGGTGAACAGCCGCCAGTCGGCTTCCGTGACCTGATCGCCGACGAGGAAGCGCTGGCCGGAAAGCCGCGCCTCCAGCCTGTCCAGCTGCGAGAAGAGCGCGGCGAAGGCGTCTTCGTAGGCCCGCTGCTCGGTGGCGAAGCCGGCTTTGTACACGCCGTTGTTGACGTCGTGATAGACGGACAAGTTGATCGCGTCGATTTCAGGCCGCAGCGCTTCCGGGCAAAAGTCCAGCGAGGCGTCGCCCCATTCGTTGAAAGCTCCGTTCAGCATCCGGATGATCTCGGCCGACTCGTTGGAGACGATCGTCTCCTCGCGCTTGTCCCAAAGGACAGGCACCGTCACGCGGCCGGAGAAGTGCGGGTCGGCCTTCGTATAGACCTGATGGAGGCAACGGTAGCCGTAGAGCGTGTCGCCGGTCGCCCCCTCCCCCTGCTCGAAGGTCCAGCCGTCCTCCCCCATGAAATAGTGGACGACCGAAACCGAGATCACGTCTTCCAGCCTCTTCAGCTTGCGGAAGATCAGCGTCCGGTGCGCCCAGGGGCAGGCGAGGCTGACATAGAGGTGGTAGCGGCCGGGCTCCGCCTTGAAGCCGCGCGTCCGTCCCGATGCCGGCTGCCCGTCAGCCGTCACCCAGTCGCGCCACTTGGCGTCCTGCCGCTCGAACTTGCCGCCCGTGCTCTTCGTGTCGTACCACTGGTCCTGCCAGACGCCGTCCACAAGAAGTCCCATGCCAGCCGCTCCTGATGCTCGGGGATCAATCTAGAGCGCAGCGCTGCCGGCGAAAGCATACTCGCCGTGAACGCAGCGTTTCGGAAACGGTGGACGCACACCCCGATGGATGCTAGCGGACCGGCCATGCTGAAGGGGGATGCGATCAGGATCGAGCGACGACGAACGGGCCTTTCCGCCTGAACCACGCTCCTTGTCCGGCCCCAAGCGCGGGGTCGCGGCTCTTCCGATCGGACTCTTCGCATGACCCTCGACGACATCACCTTCGCGCCCGAAAATCCGGCCTTCGACGCCGCCGTGGAGGCGCTGAACGCGGAAGCCTTCGGCCCCGGCCGGTTCGCGCGCGCGGCCTATCGGATCCGCGAGCAGGGGCCGCACGAGCGTGCGCTTTCCTTTGCGGCGCTGCATGAAAGCGTGCTGGTGGGCTCCGTCCGGATGACGCGGGTGAAGGCGGGCGCTGCCGCGGCGCTGCTGCTCGGTCCCCTGGCCGTGGCGCCGCGCTTCAAGAAGATCGGCATCGGCCGCAGGCTTGTCCGGCTGGCGCTGGAGGCGGCCTCACAATCGGGCGCGGAACTCGTCGTGCTGGTCGGTGACGAGCCCTATTACGGCCCGCTCGGCTTCGAGAAGATCCCGCGCGGGCAGGTCGCGCTGCCGCGGCCGGTGGACTTGAACAGGCTGCTGGCCCATGAGATCGCGCCGGGCGCGGTCTCTCGCTTCACGGGGAGCGTGCGCCACGCCGACCTTTAGGAAGCTCTGGCAAAGCCGTGGGATCGGCGCCAAGCGCCCTCGTGGTTCGACAAGCTCACCATGAGGGCTACTAAGGGGGCAGGCGCCCGTCGCAGCGTTTCAGACCGCTCCCGCGTTTCAACAGCCCTCATGGTGAGCCTGTCGAACCACGAGGGCGCTTGGCGCGCACAGATCCAAGCAACATCGTTAGGCGTTTCAAGCTTAAACGGCGATGCGCACGGCTTCCGCGCCGCCGCGCGACTCCAGCGCCTCGGCCTTGGAAAGCTCCGCTTCAGCTTCCGCGAGTACGGCCTGGGCTGCGCCTTTCTGCGCGAGCAGATCGGCTTGGCTGTTCTTGAGGTTGTCGCGGCGGGCGCGGGCGGCCTTGGCGAATGTCGGATAGGCGAAGTGGTTCACGTCGGTGATGCCTGCCTTCTTCTCCTCGGCGGCGATCTGGAAATCCAGTTCGCCAGCCATGCGGTCGAATTCGGCGATCATCGAATCAAGCTGCGTGATTCGGCGGCGGCGGTCGTTCACCTGGAACTGCTTGAGCCGGACCAGGTTCTCGCGGGACTTCATGCGCTGCTACTCCCCAACATCTACGCGCAACAACTCTGTCTTGGCCAAGCGGGCCAAGCAGCTTACCAAAACAAACGAAGGCTGACCGCCGCAGGAGACAACAAATCATGACTCTCCAGCCGCGCCGATAACCATTCGTTTACGGGCATCATTAATCATAGGGGCGAGGTTTTAAGGGCGGGTAAAAATCACTCTTTCAATGCCTTGGCAGCCGCGGGCCTCCGCCCGTCCGCCGAGGAGGGAGGAGCCCGGCTTGAGGTTCTGCCCCGATCGGGAACGGGGCCAAGGTACAAGGAAAGCGGCAGCGGGGATGGGGATGGAACAGGCTTTGTTAACCAGTCTGGCAGAAGATCGGCGAAGGGTCAGGTTCAACCGGGTCGCCGCGGCGCTCGGATGCGGAAAAGGGGAATAGGATGCGGGTTCTGTTGATCGAAGACGACAGTGCGACCGCCCAAAGCATCGAGTTGATGCTGAAGTCGGAAAGCTTCAACGTCTATACCACCGATCTCGGCGAAGAGGGCGTCGATCTCGGCAAGCTCTACGACTACGACATCATCCTGCTCGACCTGAACCTGCCCGACATGTCGGGCTACGAGGTGCTGCGCACGCTGCGCCTTTCCAAGGTCAAGACGCCGATCCTCATCCTTTCCGGCATGGCCGGCATCGAGGACAAGGTGCGGGGCCTGGGCTTCGGCGCCGACGACTACATGACCAAGCCCTTCCACAAGGACGAGCTTGTGGCGCGCATCCACGCCATCGTGCGCCGCTCCAAGGGCCATGCGCAGTCCGTCATCCACACCGGCGACCTCGTGGTGAACCTGGACGCCAAGACGGTGGAGGTGGCGGGAAGCCGCGTGCACCTGACCGGCAAGGAGTACCAGATGCTGGAGCTTCTCTCGCTCCGCAAGGGCACGACGCTGACCAAGGAAATGTTCCTGAACCACCTCTACGGCGGCATGGACGAGCCCGAACTGAAGATCATCGACGTCTTCATCTGCAAGCTGCGCAAGAAGCTCGACCTTTCGTCGGGCGGGCAGAACTACATCGAAACGGTGTGGGGCCGCGGCTATGTGCTGCGGGAGCCGGACGAGGTGCGCGAAAGCGCCTGAAGCTTCCGGGATGGTCGCGCGAGGCCCAAGCTAGCCAAGCTTTGAACAGGGCATTTGCGGGAACGACGGGTTCTCGCATGAGGGCAGCGAGCCAGCCGGCTTGCTGCCTGTTCTTCTTTCGGGCTGCTGGGTCTGGGCATGTCGGCAAGGGTGATCCCGGCCGACCGAGGAAGCCGATCGCCGGATGATGATTCCACCGCCCCGTCATCACGGGGAACAGAATTGCTTTCCCATCCACGTTGGTCCAACAAGAATGCGGTCTGACCGCGGGATCGATGACGCACGGCGACGGTTGCCGCAGGCGGATGCAGAACCCAAATGCCTCGTCGGAAACCGGGTGCCGCATCTGTTGAGATGTTCGGAAGGTTGAACGGGCATGGATGAAGCGAAGCAAGGGGAAAACGGGGCGGGCAGGCTGCATCCGCCGCTGCGCTCGGTGCTGGATCTGATCGGCGAAACGCCGGTCGTCGAGCTGACCAAGTTCGACGCCGGCCCCTGCCGTCTCTTCGCCAAGCTCGAAAGCCAGAACCCCGGCGGCTCGATCAAGGACCGCATCGCGCTGTCCATGATCCGGGAGGCCGAGCGGCGGGGCGACCTCAAGCCCGGCGGCACGATCGTGGAGGCAACGGCGGGCAATACGGGGCTGGGACTGGCCCAGGTCGGCATTCCGAAAGGCTATCACGTCGTCCTCGTCGTGCCCGACAAGATGTCGCGCGAGAAGGTGCAGCATTTGCGGGCTCTCGGCGCGGAGGTGAGGCTCACCCGCTCCGACGTCGGCAAGGGCCATGCGGACTACTACCAGGACATGGCCGAGCGCCTCGCGCGCGAAACGCCCGGCGCCTTCTATGCCAACCAGTTCGCCAACCCGGCCAACCCCTACGCGCACGAGACGACGACCGGCCCGGAGATTTGGCAGCAGCTGGAAGGCGACGTGGATGCCGTCGTGGTCGGCGTCGGCTCCGGCGGCACCCTGACCGGCCTCGGGCGGTTCTTCGCTCGCGTTTCGCCGAAGACGGAGATGGTGCTCGCCGACCCCGCCGGCTCGGTGCTCGCGCCGCTGGTCAAGACCGGCCGGATGGTGGAGGCCGGAAGCTGGGCGGTGGAAGGCATCGGCGAGGATTTCCTGCCGCCCAACGCCGACCTGTCCTTCGTGAAGAAGGCCTATTCCATCCCGGACAAGAAGAGCATGCACGCCGCGCGCGAGCTTCTGTCCAAGGAGGGCATCCTGGCCGGCTCGTCCTCCGGCACGCTTCTGGCGGCGGCGCTCCGCTACTGCAAGGAGCAGAAGACGCCCAAGCGCGTGCTCACCTTCGTGTGCGACTCCGGCAACAAGTACCTGTCCAAGGTGTTCGACGACTTCTGGCTGGCCGAGCAGGGCCTGTCGGAGCGCGAGCAGCACGGGAACCTCAGCGACCTCGTGGCGCGCTCCCACCGCGAGGGCGGCACCGTTTTCGTGCGGCCGGAGGATACGCTGATCAACGCCTATGGCCGCATGCGCCGCGCCGACGTCTCGCAACTGCCCGTGCTCGACGGCGGCAAGCTTGTCGGCATCATCGACGAGAGCGATATCCTCGCCAAGGTCGATGGCTCCTATGAGGGCCGCTGGCAGCGCTTCGACGCGCCCGTGAAGAGCGCGATGACGGAACGGCTCCACACGCTTCAGGCCAGCCAGACGCTGGACGCCCTTCTGCCCGTCTTCGACCGCAACGAGGTGGCCATCGTCTTCGAAGGCGAGGAGTTCGTCGGCCTGATCACGCGCGTCGATCTCATCAACTATCTCAGGCGCAACCGATGAACGCTCCCTTCGACCGCGGCCGCAACCGCCTCGCCTTCGCGACCCGCGCCATCCACGGCGGGCAAAGTCCCGATCCGACAACCGGCGCGGTGATGGTGCCGATCTATGCGACCTCGACCTACGCGCAGCAGAGCCCCGGCGTCCACAAGGGCTTCGAATACGCGCGCAGCCAGAACCCGACGCGCTTCGCCTTCGAGCGCGCGGTGGCCGATCTCGAAAGCGGCAACGTTGCCTTCGCCTTTGCTTCCGGCCTCGCCGCCATCGCGACCGTGCTCGAACTCAACGACGCCGGCGCCCACATCGTCGCCACCGACGACATCTATGGCGGCACGTTCCGGCTGATGGAGCGCGTGCGCAAGCGCACGGCAGGCCTTGCGGTCAGCTTCGCCGACTTCACCGATCTTTCGGCGGTCGAGGCCGCGATCCGCCCCGAAACAAAGATGCTTTGGGTGGAAACGCCGACCAATCCCCTCCTGCGCGTGGTGGACCTGGAAGGCGTGGCAGCCATCGCCAGGCGGCGCGGGCTGATCGCGGTGGCCGACAACACGTTTTCCAGTCCCTTCATCCAGCGCCCGCTGGAACTGGGCATCGACGTGGTCGTGCATTCCACCACGAAATACCTCAACGGCCATTCCGACATGGTGGGGGGCGTCGCGGTGGTGGGCGACAACAAGGACTTGGCCGACCGGCTGAAATTCCTTCAGAACGCGGTCGGCGCGATTTCCGGCCCGTTCGACAGTTTTCTGGCGCTGCGCGGGCTGAAAACGCTGGCGCTGCGCATGGAGCGGCACTCCGCCAACGGTCTGGCGATCGCCCGCTGGCTGGAAAACCGTTCCGGCATCCGCCGCGTCGTCTATCCCGGCCTGGAAAGCCACCCTCAGCATGCGGTGGCGCGCAGGCAGATGCATGCCTTCGGCGGCATGATCTCGGTGGAACTCGACCGCGACCTCGCGGGCGCCAAGCGCTTCCTGGAGCGCACGCAGCTTTTTACGCTGGCCGAAAGCCTCGGCGGCGTGGAAAGCCTGATCGAGCACCCCGCGCTGATGACCCACGGTTCAATCCCCACGGAGCAGCGCGCGCGGCTCGGCATCTCGGACGGGCTGGTGCGCCTGTCCGCCGGCATCGAGGCGGCCGAAGACCTGATCGCCGACCTCGACCAGGCGCTGGCGCAGTAATTCATACCGCCGCGCCTTTGTTTTTATTTTTCGCTGCTGGCAGCAGTTGAGCAGTCACGGCATGGATTCCCGCCTCAAGGGCGGGAATGACGAAGGCAAAAGGGTTTATGGCAAATCGCAGACGTTGGAGATTGGCATCAAGCCTCCTTCCCATTAGTCATTACCGCCCTTGAGGCGGGAATCCATGCCGTAACCTCTCAGCCGCTGCCAGCAGCAACAAGTCGATCGAAAAAAGCTTGGGATCAGCCCGTGCGGACGATCCGGCCCGTCCGCCTGGCAGCCAGCCGCTCCACGGCCGAGAAGGCGTCGTAGATCAGCACCGCCAGCAGGCCGACGATCAGGCCGCCTTGGAGCACGAAGGCGAGGTTGTTGGACAGCAGGCCGGCGATGATCACCTCGCCGAGCGTGCGCGCCGCCACCGTCGAGCCGATGGTTGCCGTGGCGAGGCTGATCACCACCGACAGGCGGATGCCGGCGAGGATGACGGGCGAGGCCAGGGGAAGCTCGACGCGCAGCAGCCGCTGCCAGCCCGTCATGCCCATGCCGCGCGCGGCCTCGGCCACCGGGCCGGGAAGCGTCGTGAGGCCGGTCAAGGAATTCTCGAAGATCGGCAGCAGGCCGTAGAGAAAGAGTGCGATCAGCGTCGGCTTCTCGCCGAAGCCGACAGCCGGCACGGCAAGCGCCAGCACGGCGACGGGCGGAAAGGTCTGGCCGACGTTCACGAGGGAGCGGGACAGCGGCAAAAACTCCGCGCCGGCCGGCCGCGTGACCAGGATCGCCATGCCGACCGCCACGACGGTGGCGGCAAGGGTTGCCAGGAATACGGTGCGCAGGTGGAGGAGGGTCAGCGAAAGGAGGCTGTTCTGCGTGTAGATGGCGGGCGCGTTGTTCTTGGTCAGCGGCCGGAAAAGCGGCGCGAACCATTCGGGCCGCAAAACAAAGGCGACCAGCAGCAGAAGCGCGGCAAGGCGCAGCAGAAAGGGAACGGAAAGCCTCACGCGGCCGGCCTTTCGGCGAGCCGCACCAGCCTTTCCAAGGTCACGCGGCCGAGCACGGCGCCGTCGGGAGCGACGACCGGAAGGGCGGTGCGGCCGGACCAGAGCAGGACCGAAAGCGCGTCGCGCCGCGTGGCGGCAACGGAGATCGCTTCGCCTTCCGCCGCGCCGGCCTCGACCGCGCCGCCGAGATCTTCCAGCGAAAGCAGCCGGAAGGGGCGCTCCGCCGTGCCGATCAGGCTCTGCACGAACGGGCTGGCCGGCTGCGCTAATATCTCGGCGGGGTTTGCATACTGCACCAGCCTGCCCCCATCCATCACGGCGATTTTCGTGGCTAGGTGGATGGCCTCCTCCATGTCGTGCGTGACGATCACGACCGTGGTGCCGAGTTCCTTCTGGATGGCGAGGAGATCGTCCTGCGCCTTGGTGCGGATCACGGGATCGAGCGCGCCGAAGGGTTCGTCCATCAGCAGCACGTTGGGCTTCGCCGCCAGCGCGCGGGCCACGCCGACGCGCTGCTGCTGGCCGCCGGAGAGTTCGTGCGGATAGCGCGGCCCGAAGGCCGCGGGATCGAGCCCGAAGAGCGACAGAAGCTCGCTCACGCGGGCATCGATCTTCGCCTTGTCCCAGCCGACCAGGGTCGGCACCGTGGCGATGTTCTGCGCCACCGTGCGGTGGGGAAACAGGCCGTGCCCCTGGATGGCGTAGCCGATGCGGCGGCGCAGCTCATGGCCTGGAGCCAAGCGATTGTCCTCGCCGTCGAGCAGGATGCTGCCCGACGTCGGCTCGACCAGCCGGTTGATCATGCGCAACAGCGTGGTCTTGCCCGAACCCGACGTGCCGACGATGGCCGTCACGGTGCGCGGCTCGATGACCATCGAAACGGCGTCCACGACCGTGTTCGCGTCGTAGCGCTTGGTGATGTCCT
This sequence comes from uncultured Rhizobiaceae bacterium, assembly GCA_964242945.1. GTDB lineage: Bacteria > Pseudomonadota > Alphaproteobacteria > Rhizobiales > Rhizobiaceae > Mesorhizobium_B. The sequence continues at coordinate 12,738 of CAXTCF010000036.1, forward strand.
GGATCTCGATCATTGCCGCCGACTGCCCTTGCGCGCGCCCACGCTCGCTTCGATGATGGCGTCGAGCACCACGGCCGCCGCGAAGGCGAGCGCGACGGTCGGCACCGCGCCCAGCAGCACGAGGTCCATCGCGGTCTGGCCGATGCCCTGGAAGACGAACACGCCGAAGCCGCCGCCGCCGATCAGCGCCGCGATGGTGGCGAGCCCGATGTTCTGGACCAGCACGATGCGGATGCCGGTGAGGATGACGGGGAGCGCCAGCGGGAACTCCACCAAAACCAAGCGCTGGCCCTCCGTCATGCCGACGCCGCGCGCCGCATCGTTGGCCGCCGGCGCGACGCCGGCCAAGCCCACCACGGTGTTGGCAACCACCGGCAGCAGCGAATAGAGGAACAGCGCGACGAAGGCGGGCGCCGCGCCGATGCCGCGGATGCCGAGCGCGGCAGCACCCGGCACATGGGCCGCGATCCAGCCGAGCGGCGCGATCAGGATGCCGAACAGCGCGATCGACGGGATCGTCTGGACGATGTTGAGGCTGTTCAGCACGGCTGCCCGCAGTCTCGGCACGCGGTGGCAGAGAACCCCCAGCGGCACGCCGACCAGGGTGGAAGCTGCGAGCGAGCCGAGCGCCAGCGTGACATGCGTCGCGGCCTCCGCCCAGAAGGAAGCGGCGCGGTTGTGGTATTCCTTGAGGATCGACAGGCCTTCCCAGATGCCGGCCCTGAAGGCCAAGGCGACGGCCGCAGCCGTAACGGCAAGGGCCGCGACGCGCAGGAGGGGGGTAAGCCTCAGGCGAGTGAAGGAGTCCGCCGCAAGCAGCGCGAAGGCGAAGACGAGCAGCCAGAAGCCGGAAGCCGGCGACACCCGCGCAAACGTGTTTCCGGGCGGCACCAGATGCGAGGGCGCCGCCCCGATCGCCAGGGCCAGGGCGATCAGCGCCGCGGCGCTCGCAAGAAGCCGGGCAAAAGGCGGCGTCCTGAACAGGGCTGCAAGGGCTGCCGCAGCCAGCACAAGGCCGGTGATCGCGGCCGTGGTTGGAGGCAGCGACAGCCAAAGCGCCTGACCTTGGCCGCCGAGGATCCGGTTCGGCTTGAAGGTCGCAAACGGCAGCAGGAGGCTTCCGGCTGCGGCGAGCGCGGCGACCGCCACGCCGATCCTGTCGAGGATCGCGCGAGGCGGGCTGCCGCCCGCCGCCTGAACGGTCTGCACTGCCGCCGCCATGTCGGCCTGCTCAGATGCGCGGCGCCGGGCTTATTTCAGGAAGCCGTTGCGCTTCAAGAAGTCCTCGGCGACCGCCTTGGCGGGTTCGCCGCCGACCTGGACGCGGCCGTTCAATTCCTGCAGCGTCGTCAGGTCGAGCTTCTCGAAGACGGGCTTCAGGAGCGTCTCGATCTGCGGATATTCCTTCAGCACGGCCTCGCGGACGATCGGCGCCGGCTGATAGACGGGCTGCACGCCCTTGTCGTCTTCCAGCACCACGAGGTTCGACGGCGCGATGCCGCCGTCGGTGCCATAGACCATCGCGGCGTTGGCGCCGTTCGTCGCGTTGGCGGCCGCCGCGATCGTCGCGGCCGTGTCGCCGCCCGACAGCGTGATCAGCTGGTCGGCGTTGAGCTTGAAGCCGTAGGTGGTCTGAAACGCCGGCAGCGCCGAAGCGGAGTTGACGAACTCGGACGATGCCGCCAGCTTCACGGTGCCGCCGCCGCTGACATACTTGCCGAAGTCGGACAGCGTGGCGAGCTTGTTCCCGTCGGCCAGGTCCTTGCGCAGCGCGATCGCCCAGGTGTTGTTGGCGGGCGACGGCGTCAGCCAGACGATCTTCTGCCCGTCATAGTCGAGCTTCTTGGCCTCCTGATAGGCCTTGGCCGCATCCTTCCAGAGCGGGTCGTCCGCCTTGTTGTAAACGAAAGCCGCATTGCCGGTATATTCGGGGTAGATGTCGATCTCACCCGCGGCGATCGCCTGGCGCACGACCGGCGTGCCGCCGAGCTGGATGCGGTCGGTGGTCGGAATGTTGTTGGCGTTGAGCACGGCCAGGATGATGTTGCCGAGCACGCCGCCTTCCGTGTCGATCTTCGACGACACGACGACGCTTGCGGCGCTGGCGCTGCCTGCCAGGATGCCGGTGGCGAGCGCGGCGCCAAGGAGGATGCGGGTGAGCTTCATGGGTTCAGGTCCTTGTCGAGAGTTGTCGGTGGTTTTGAGCACGGCGGCGGTGAGCAGTCGGGGCACAGCGTTCCGAATGTCCGACAAAACGGGGAAAACTCGGCCTCGGCGGTGCGCAACGCAGAGATAGGGCTTCTGCCGCCGGCACATACTGCGGGAAGGGTGATCAAACGAAAAAGGCCGGGCCACCAGGGCCCGGCCAATTGGAAGGCAATCACCTTCAGGGGAAACCGCGCCGGGCAGCCATGGGAGCCGGACTGCCCGACGCCATCGCAACTTGCCCCGACATGGTTGAGCACTCGACGAACGCTTCTCCAATATCCCCAGCATACGAGGAAAATTCTTCTGTTTGAGAAGAACGCCGCACTCCGATAGCAGTGTCAGACGATTGCTCGAACGTCCGATCCCATTCCAGTTGGTTCCCGCCAATCGGGTACCAGACTTCGATGCGCTTTTGAAACCGTCCACAGCCCTGTCCTGCATCCACAGACCATGGTCACGATAAAACAGATTGCGGACAAGGTTGGCGTCTCGGCGGCGACCGTTTCGCGCGTTCTCAACCTCGACATGACGCTTTCGATCTCGGCGCGCAAGCGTCAGGCGGTGATCGAGACGGCCGAGGCGCTGAACTATGCGACGCCGCGCAACCGCAACCGATCAGCGCCGCACGGCGTGTCGCGGATCGCGCTTGTGCATTTCCTGGACCCTGAGCAGGAACTTGCCGACTCCTACTATGTGGGCTTAAGGCTCGGCATCGAACGGCGCTGCCAGGCGCTGAAGATCGAGGTGGTCAAAGTCTATCACACCGAAAGCGTGCCCGATGCGTCCCTCCTGCAGGCGGCTTCCGGCGTGATCGCGGTGGGGCAGCACGCCGAAAGGGAGATCGCCTGGCTCAGGCAGCACAACCGCAACCTCGTCTTCGCCGACTTTTCTCCGGCCTCCGGCGAATTCGACAGCGTCGAAAGCGATCTGGCGCTGGCGATGCGCAGGCTTCTCGCCGACCTTCAGGGTTTAAACTACAGGCGCCTGGGCTTCATCGGCTGGGGTTATTCGCTCGACGGCGTCAGCGACCCCTTTGGCGAAAAGCGCTGCCGCGCCTTTGTCGCGTGGACGAAGGAGCATGGCGGCTTCCATCCGGAATGGTGCCGCATCGGCGGGAATACCGAGGAAAGCGGCTACCGCCTCGCCCGCGAGATGCTGGCGATGCGGGACCGGCCAGAGGCCCTGATCACGGCAAACGACAACATCGCCATCGGCGCCTATCGCGCGATCGGCGAGGCCGGCCTCAAAATTCCCCATGATGTCGCGGTGGCAAGCTTCAACGACATCTCCGTCGCGCAGTTTTTGAATCCGCCGCTTTCGACGGTGCGCCTGCCTTTCGAAGCGATCGGCGAGAACGCGGTCGCGCTCCTTTTGGAGCAGGCCGGCGGGCGGGACGAAGCCAAGCGCGTGATCCTGGGATCGCGCGTCATCTGGCGCGCCAGCACGCGCGCCCCGGCCGGCGGCAACGGACAAGAGGACACGGGGTAAATATTTACTAAATATTGTGCCCTGCCAAAAATTCGGTTAAGCCTCGGCGTGAGGCAGGAGGAAAGCCTCGTTTCGGTTCTGGGAGGAACGAAAATGTTTCGCATCGCTTCGCGGCGCGCCCGCGTTCTCGGCTTGGCCCTCGCAGGGGCCAGCCTGCTGTCCGTCGCGGCTGCGCAAGCCGCGGAAGTCACCATCTGGTGCTGGGACCCCAACTTCAACGTCGCCATCATGAAGGAAGCCGGCGCGCGCTATACCGCCAAGCACCCCGATGTCACCTTCAACGTGGTCGATTTCGCCAAGACCGACGTCGAGACCAAGCTCCAGACCGGCCTCGCTTCCGGCACGGCCGACGCGTTGCCCGACATCGTGCTGATCGAGGATTACGGCGCGCAAAAATACCTGCAATCGTTCCCCGGCTCGTTCGCCGACCTTACGGCCAAGATCGACTATTCCGGCTTCGCTCCCTACAAGGTCGAGCTGATGACCGTGGACGGCAAGGTCTATGGCGTGCCTTTCGATTCGGGCGTCACCGGGCTCTTCTACCGCAAGGACTACCTGGAGCAGGCCGGCTTCAAGCCGGAGGACATGCAGACCCTCACCTGGGACCGTTACATCGAGATCGGCCGCCAAGTGGAAGCCAAGACCGGCAAGAAGTTCATGGCGCTCCAGCTCAACGACGCCGGCCTCATCCGCATCATGATGCAGTCCGCCGGCCAGTGGTACTTCGACAAGGACGGCAAGGCCAACATCGCAAACAACGCCGCGCTCAAGGCGGCGCTGGAAACCCATGCCAAGCTCGTGAAGTCTGACATCATCCGCCCCGCCGCGGACTGGACCGACTGGGTGTCCGGCTTCACCTCCGGCGACGTGGCGACGATCGTCACCGGCGTGTGGATCACCGGCACGGTGAAGGCTCAAGGAGACCAGTCCGGCAAGTGGGGCGTGGCTCCGATCCCCACCCTCAACGTGCAGGGCGCGACGAACGCCTCCAACCTCGGCGGCTCCAGCTGGTACGTGCTCGAAGCCTCGCCGGAAAAAGACCAGGCGACCGACTTCCTCAACGAGATCTATGCCAAGGACGCGAGCTTCTACCAGGCGATCCTGAAGGACCGCGGCGCGGTCGGCTCGCTGATGTCGGCGCGCTCCGGCGACGTCTATTCGCAGTCCGACGACTTCTTCGGCGGCGAAAAGGTATGGCAGAGCTTTTCTGATTGGATCGGCAAGATCCCGGCCGTTTCCTACGGCACCTTCACCAACGAGGTGGACGCGGCGGTGATCGCCCAGCTTCCGGCGATCGACGGCGGCGCCGACGTAGGCGAAACGCTGAAGGCGGTCGAAGGCGAGATTTCGTCGCAGTTGCAGTAAGCTTCCGGCGAAGCGGTGCGCCTGCGATCGGTGTGGGTGGACTTCACGCCCCCCTCTGCCCTGCCGGGCATCTCCCCCACACGGGGAGAGATCGGCTGTAGCGCCGTCTTCGCCTCCTCTGCAATGCCGCAAAAAGTTGGCGAATCGCTGAAGCTTCCGCTCTCCCCCCGTGTGGGGGAGATGCCCGGCAGGGCGGAGGGGGGCGTGAAGCGCGCAAGCTCCAGGTGGCGAGAATAGCGTCAGAACCGTTGCGGCTGGGCGTGGTTAGTGCAGCGCGCCGGCCTGGAGGGGAAGGACTTTCGGGTGGTGGCGATCGGCAGGATCAGGCGGCACGACGAGGTGAGCGGCTGGCTTTTCGTTTTGCCGGCGCTCGCGCTCATCGGCGTCTTCATGATCTATCCCATCCTGTGGTCGCTCTGGATGAGCTTCCAGGCCGGGCGCGGCATGAACCTGAGCTTCGCCGGCTTCGCCAACTTCGCGCGGCTGGCGCATGACCCCGTCTTTCTGAAGGCGCTCGGCAACACGCTGACCTTCTTCCTGATCCAGGTGCCGATCATGATCGTGCTGGCGCTGCTGCTGGCGTCGATGCTGAACGCGCCGGAACTGAAGGGCCGCGGCATCTTCCGCACCGCCATCTTCCTGCCCTGCGTGATCTCGCTGGTCGCCTCCTCCGTGCTCTTCAAGTCGATGTTCGCAGCCGGCGGCATCGTCAACGACGGCCTGCGGCTGCTCCACGTCATCGACAGGCCGATCGGCTGGCTGACCGACCCCTTCTGGGCCAAGATCCTGATCATCATCGCGATCACCTGGCGCTGGACCGGCTACAACGTCATCTTCTACCTCGCCGCCATGCAGAACATCGACCGCTCGATCTACGAGGCGGCACGGATCGACGGCGTGCCGGCCTGGGCGCGCTTCTGGAACCTGACCGTGCCGATGCTCAAACCCGTGATCCTGTTCACCACGGTGATCTCCACGATCGGCACGCTCCAGCTCTTCGACGAGCCGGTCAACATCACGAATGGCGGGCCGTCCAACGCGACGCTGACGCTGTCGCTCTACATCTACAACCTGACCTTCAAGTTCATGCCGAGCTTCGGCTACGCGGCGCTCGTTTCCTATGTGATCGTGGCGATCGTGGCGCTGCTCGCCTTTGTGCAGTTCATGGCGGCGCGGGAGCGCGACTGACATGGTCCCCTACCGCCTCGCTTCCGCCTTCCGCTCCCTCCTGCTGCACGGCACCTTGGGCCTCGCGGCGCTGATCTCGATCTTCCCCTTCTTCTGGATGCTTTCGGGCGCCACCAACACGACCGGCGACATCATCCGCGGCAAGGCGACGTTCGGCTCCGCGCTCGGCGAAAACACGGCCAAGCTCTTCGCCTCCGTGAACGTGCCGTTAATTCTCTGGAACTCGGCCAAGATCGCCGTGGTCGCCACGATCGTGACGCTCGTCATCTCCTCGCTCGCCGGCTACGGCTTCGAAACCTTCCGCTCGCGCCGGCGCGAGCGGGTCTATGGCCTGCTGCTGCTGACCCTGATGATCCCGTTTGCGGCGCTGATGATCCCGCTCTTCGTGATGATGGCGCGCGCCGGGCTGATCAACACGCACACGGCGGTGATCCTGCCGGGCTTGGCCTCGGCCTTCATCATCTTCTACTTCCGCCAGAACACGAAGGCCTTTCCTTCCGAACTGCGCGATGCCGCGCGCGTCGATGGCCTGAAGGAGTGGCAGATCTTCCTGTTCATCTACATGCCGGTGATGCGCTCGACCTATGCCGCCGCCGCGATCATCGTCTTCATGGCAAGCTGGAACAACTATCTCTGGCCGCTGATCGTGCTGCAAACCAACGAGACCAAGACGATCACCCTCGTCGTCTCCTCGCTGGCCTCGGCCTACTACCCCGATTTCGGCGTGGTCATGGTGAGCACGGTGCTGGCGACGCTGCCCGTGCTCCTCGTCTTCTTCCTGATGCAGCGCCAGTTCGTCCAGGGCCTCGTCGGCTCGGTCAAGTAAGGGTTCTCATGCGTTCCGTGTTCCCCTTCAACGACGCCTGGGTCTTTCGCGAAGGCTTCTCCGCGGGAACGGCGGGGGGTCTCGGCGAAGGCGAGCCGGTGACGCTGCCCCACAACTACTTCGACGAGCGGGCCTACCAGCGCCCCTTCACGTATCAGCGCATTATCCGTTCGTCCCCTGACTTCGAGAATTGCGAAGTCTCGGTCCTGTTCGAGGGCGCGATGGCGGATGCCGTCGTGTATCTCAACGGCGAAGAGATCGCCGCGCACAAGGACGGCTACACGCCCTTCGAAGCACGGCTGACGGGCTGCTTGCGCGAGGGGGAGAACGTCCTGACCGTCAAGGTGGACGGCAGCGAGAACCCGGAAATTCCCCCCTTCGGCGGGCGCATCGACTACCTCACCTATGCCGGCATCTACCGCGAAGCCTGGCTCAAGGTGACGGCGCCGGTCTTTTTGCGCAACCTCAAGGTCGAAACGCAGAGCGTGCTGGAGCCGGCGAAAAGCGTTTCCGTGCGCTGCTTCGTCGGCAACCCGCAGAGGCTGAATCTGGCTGGCCGCATCTCCGCGCGGCTGCGCGACCCGGCGGGCCGCGCGGTCGCGTCGGCGCAAGCCGATCTGGCGGAGGGCGAGACGTTGCGCTTCGAGCGGCTGGAAGGCATCGGGCTCTGGGACATCAACGATCCTCAGCTTTATTCAGTCGAAGTCACGCTCGAAACACCGCACGGGACGGACAACCTCGCTACGAGTTTCGGCTTCCGCACTGCCGCGTTCACGCCGGAGGGCTTTCTGCTCAACGGCCAGAAGCTGAAGCTGCGCGGCCTCAACCGGCATCAAGCCTTTCCTTACGTCGGCTACGCGATGGGCCGCGCCGCGCAGGAGCGCGATGCGGAGATCGTCAAGCGCGAACTGCACTGCAACATCGTGCGCACCTCGCACTATCCCCAGTCGAAGTATTTCCTGGAAGCTTGCGACAGGCTGGGCCTGCTCGTCTTCGAGGAGATCCCCGGCTGGCAGCATATCGGGGAAGCTGCCTGGAAGGCGGAAGCTGTCACGAACGTGCGCCGCATGATCGAGCGCGACTGGAACCACCCCTCGATCGTCATCTGGGGCGTGCGGATCAACGAGTCGCAGGACGACCACGACTTCTACACGGAGACCAACCGCGTCGCGCGCGACCTCGACCCGACGCGGCAGACCGGCGGCGTCCGCTTCATCACCGACAGCGAGTTCCTCGAAGACGTCTATACGATGAACGATTTCATCCTGGGCAACGAGGAACTGCCCGGCGCCAACCGGCCGCGCACGCCGCTCCGTCAGCAGACCGAGAACACCGGGCTCAAGCGTGCCGTGCCCTACCTCGTCACCGAGTATGGCGGGCACATGTTCCCGACCAAGAGCTTCGACCAGGAGGCGCGCCAGGACGAGCATGTGCGCCGCCACCTGGAGGTGCTCAACGCCGCCTATGGCGACCCGTCGATTTCGGGCTGCATCGGCTGGTGCCTGGCCGACTACAACACGCACAAGGATTTCGGCTCCGGCGACCGCATCTGCCACCACGGCGTCATGGACATGTTCCGCGAGCCGAAGTTCGCTGCCTACGCCTATGCCAGCCAGTGCGAGCCGGACGAGGCTATAATCATGGAGCCCGTGACCTTCTGGGCGCGCGGCGAACGCAACATCGGCGGCGTGCTGCCGCTCACCGTGCTCACCAACTGCGACGAGGTGGAACTGCGCTACGGCAGCCTTCCTCCGAAGCGCATCGCGCCGGACCGTGAGCGCTTTCCTCACCTGCCGCACCCGCCCGTCATCATCGACCGGCGCCATTTCACGGCGGACGAGCTAGGCCTCTGGGGCATGGAGTGGCTCGACGCGGAACTCACCGGCTATGTCGAGGGTAAGGCGGTGAAGACGATCCGGATGGTCGCCGATCCGGTAGCGACAGTGCTGCAAGCCGTCGCGGACCGCGAAACCATCTCGGCGGAAGGGCGCGACTCCACCCGCGTGATCGTGCGCGCGCTCGACCAGGCCGGGCGCAAGCTGCCCTTCTTCGACGAGTCCGTATCGATCCGCGTGTCGGGGCCGGGGCGCCGGCTCGGCCCGGAAACCGTGCCGCTGCGGGCCGGCTCGACGGGGTTCTGGCTGGAAAGCGCGGGCGAGAAGGGGACGATCACCGTGGAAGTCGGCACGCCGCGGCTGAAATCCGCAGTGCTGACGGTCGAGGCGGGCTAGAAGGAGGAGTTGCCCCATGAGCGACGTGACGCTGAACGGCGTGAAAAAGTCCTTCGGGGGCCTGGAGGTGATCAAAGGCGCCGACCTCGCCGTCAAGTCGGGCGAGTTCATCGTCTTCGTCGGCCCGTCGGGCTGCGGCAAGTCCACGCTTCTGCGCATGATCGCCGGGCTGGAGGAGATTTCTTCGGGCACGCTGGAGATCGGCGGCAAGACGGTCAACGACGTCGATCCCGCCCAGCGCGGCATCGCCATGGTGTTCCAGTCCTATGCCCTCTATCCCCACATGACGGTGCGCCAGAACATGGGTTTCGCGCTGCGCTTCGCTGGCGTGCCGAAGGCGGAGATCGAGCGGCAGGTGGCGGAAGCGGCCCGCATCCTGGAACTCGAACCGCTTCTCGAAAGGAAGCCGCGGCAGCTTTCCGGCGGGCAGCGCCAGCGCGTCGCCATCGGCCGCGCCATCGTGCGCCACCCGCAGGTGTTCCTGTTCGACGAGCCGCTGTCCAACCTGGATGCGGAGCTGCGCGTCCACATGCGCATCGAGATCGCGCGGCTGCACAAGGAACTCAACGCCACCATCATCTACGTCACCCACGACCAGGTGGAGGCGATGACGCTGGCCGACCGCATCGTGGTGCTGCGGGCGGGCCAGATCGAGCAGGTCGGCACGCCGCTGGACCTCTACGACGACCCCGACAACCTGTTCGTCGCCGGCTTCATCGGCGCGCCCAAGATCAACATGCTGAAGGGCGTGGTGGAAACCGCGGGCGCAGGCGGGGTCAGCGTCCGCCTGCCCGGCCACGGCGGGCGCCTCGTGGCGCTGCCGCAGATCGCCTCCCGCCCAGCATCCGGCACGAAGGTGACGCTCGGCATCCGCCCCGAACACTTCAACGAAGGCGGCGCGGCGGCGCTCGACCTCGACGTGGAACTGGTCGAATATCTCGGCGCCGAAACCTTTGCCTATGCCCGCCACGGCGGCAGCGACGTCGTCACGGTGGCGATGGCCGAGCGGCGCGGCATCAGCGCCGGCCAAAAGCTCACCGCCCGCTTCGACCCGGCCGCCGCGCTCCTGTTCGACGCCGACGGCCGGCGCATCCGCTGACGCGCTGCCGTTTCCCTGCCCGAAAGTCGTTTCCTCATGGAAGAATCAGGCGCGGCGGCCGCTCCGGTCCCAGACACCCCGTCCCCTCCCCGGCCGGTGGTGCTCGGCAACCGGCGCATCGCGCTGGCGCTGGGTTTGCCTGAGCGCGGCATGCCCGAAATCCTCGCCTTCGGGCCTTTCGCCGCATCCGATGATCTGGCGCCGCTGGCAGCACGGGCGATGCGGGTCAACGGCATGGACTTGCCCGTGCCTTCAGCCGTTCTGCTGCCTGCCGGCGGCATGGGCTTTTTCGGCTGGCCGGCGCTTGCCGGCCATCGCGACGGCCGCGACTTCACCGCCGAGTTCTCCGGCTGGACGGCCGAGACCGAAGGCGCCCGCACCACCCTGGAAGGGCGCGACGCGGTTGCCCGGCTGCGCCTCAAGATCCTGCTGGAAGTGTTGGAGCCCGGCGTCCTCACCATGCGCACGGTGCTCACCAACGAGGGCGACGGCGCCTACACGCTCGACCGCTGCATGGCCGCCACGCTGCTCGCCGGCGAAGGCGTGGGCGAGATCGCCTTTTTCCGCGGCATGTGGGGCCGCGAGTTCCACCTGACGGTCGAGCCCGCGCCGCGCAATGTCTGGCTCCAGGAAAGCCGGCGCGGCCGCACCTCGCACGACCGCTTTCCCGGCTTGTTTCTTTCCGCCAGCGGCACGGTTTACGCGATCCACTTAGGCTGGAGCGGCAACCACCTGCTTGCCGTGGACACGCTGGACGACGGCCGCAGGCTCGTCCACGCCGGCGAGCTTTTCGAGCCGGGCGAGGTGCGCCTTGCTCCCGGAGAAAGCTATGCCAGCCCCAAGGCGTGGGTAACTGCGGCCCAGACCCGAAACGACGCAGCAGCGCGCCTGCGCGCGGGCTTGCGCGAGACCGTCCTGCGCTTCCCTGAGCCGGAAAAACCGCGGCCCGTCACCTTCAACACCTGGGAAGGCAACTATTTCCAGCACGATCCCGCCCATCTCCTGCGCCAGGCGCAGGCCGCGGCAAAGCTCGGCGCGGAGCGCTTCGTGCTGGACGACGGCTGGTTCGGCCGGCGTGACTCCGACCATTCCAGCCTCGGCGACTGGGGGGTGGACCGCCGAAAATATCCCGACGGGCTCGGCCCCCTGGTGGAGGGCGTCCGCGCTCTGGGCATGGAGTTCGGCATCTGGTTCGAGCCGGAGATGGTCAACCCGGACTCCGACCTGTTCCGCGCGCATCCCGATTGGGCGCTCCAGGTGGAGGGCCGGCCGCTCCTCAACAGCCGCCACCAGCTCGTGCTCGACCTGTCGCGCCCGGAAGTCTCCGAAGCCCTTTTCACGGCGACCGACGCCGTGCTTTCGGCTCACGCCATCTCCTATGTCAAGTGGGACATGAACCGAGACCTGACCCACCCCGGCGGGCGGGATGGCCAAGCCATGACGGCGAGGCAGGTGCGCGCCTTTTATGCGCTGCTCGACCGGGTGCGGCGCGCCCACCCTTCCCTGGAGATCGAGTCCTGCGCGTCGGGCGGCGGCCGGGCCGACTACGGCGTGCTCGGCTTCACCCATCGGCTGTGGACTTCGGACGGCACCGACGCGCTGGAGCGGCTGGAGATCCAGCGCGGCGCCTCGCTGTTCTTCCCCCCGGAAATCCTGGGCGCGCACGTCTCGGCCTCCCCCAATCACCAGACGGGGCGCAGTCCTTCGCTCGCCTTCCGCGCCCTGGTCGCGCTCGCCTATCATTTCGGCATCGAACTCGACCCGCTGAAGCTCACCCCCGCCGGGGCAGCGGATCTCCGCGGCTGGATCGCGCTTCACAAACGCCTGCGTCCGCTCCTGCACTTGGCCGGAGCCGAGTTCCAACTGGAACCCTGGGACGGCTGCTACGCCTGGGGCGCGGCGGACGTGAACCGCATTGCGCTCTTTGTCGCGCAGGGACCGCAGATGCTCGCCGAACAGCCGGCGCCGCTGCGCCTCGACCTGCCGCAGATCGGAGACGGAAGCTGGCGCATCGCCGCCTGTCACCCCGCAAAACCCCCTTTCCCGCGCATTTCGGAAGCCCAGGCGGCGCTGCTGACGGGCCAAACGAGCTTCGGTGCCGGCGCGCTGCGGCATGTCGGGCTCCCGCTCCCGATGCTCATGCCCGAAAGCGCTGTCCTACTCGAACTCGAACGGACGGACGGCGCCTGAGCCGCTCCGCAACAATCGCTTCCAACACAAGGACAAGTCATGCAATCCGGCAGCCAAACAGTGCGATGGGGCATCATCGGGCCGGGCGAGATCGCCAAGGCATTTGCAGGCGGCCTGGCGCAGGCCGGCAACGGCAGGCTGGAGGCCATCGCGACGCGCGATCCCGGCAGGGCCGGCTTGGCCGAAGCGTTCCCCGGCGCGCGCATCGTCCACGGCTATGACGCGCTCCTGCATGATCCGGGCGTGGACGCCGTCTATATCGCCGTGCCGCATCCCGGCCATGCGGAATGGGCGATCAAAGCGGCGGAAGCGGGCAAGCACGTCCTGTGCGAGAAGCCGCTGGCGCTCTCAAGCTTCGAGGCCGACGCGATGATGCACGCGGCGCGCAAGGCGAAAACCTTCCTCGGCGAAGCCTTCATGTACCGCCTGCACCCGCAGACGCGCCAGATCGTGGACCTGATCCGCTCTGGCGCGATCGGTGCAGTCCATATGATCAAGTCGAGCTTCGGCTTCGCCATGCCGCGCTTCCTGCCGGAGCACCGGCTCTACGCCAACGACCTGGCCGGCGGCGGCATCTTGGATGTCGGCGGCTACCCCGTCTCGATGGCGCGCCTCATCGCCGGCGCCGCCGCAGGCAAGCCGTTCGCCGAGCCGGACAAGGTTTTCGGCGTCGCCCATCTCGGCGCGTCCGGCGTGGACGAGTGGGCCTCCGCCCTGCTCCAGTTCCCCGGAGGCCTCGTCGCGGAAGTCTCGTGCAGCATCTCGCTCGAACAGGACAACATGCTGCGCATCTTCGGCACGGAAGGGCGCATCGAGGTGCCGGACTTCTGGTTCGCCGCCGGAAACCGCGATGCCGGTCCGGGCCGCGTCGAAGTGATCCGGCGGGACGGCAGCTTTGAGACGCTAAGCGTGAACGAGACGCGGCATCTCTATAGCTTCGAGGCCGAAGCGGCCGGCGCCGCGATCCTTGAAGGGCGGCAGGAGTTCGCCTGGCCGGGCATGGGCTGGGAGGACAGCCTCGGCACGCTGCGGGTTCTCGACAAGTGGCGCAAGGCGGTGGGGCTGGAATACGGCATCGAAACGGCCGCCCGCCGCGTCAACACGCTTTCCGGCAGGCCGCTGAAGCCGGCGGGAACGACCATCCCGCGCCGCACCGTTCCGGGGCTGGCCAAGCCTGCTTCCGTGCTGGCGCTGGGCTTCGAGGATTTCCGCTCCTTCGCCTCCGGTGCGATCCTGCTGGACGCCTTTTTCGAGGCGGGCGGCAATATCTTCGACACGGCCTTCGTCTATGGCGGCGGCACCACGGAAACGCTGCTCGGTGAATGGCTGACAAATCGCGGCGTGCGCGACGCATCGGTCGTGATCGGCAAGGGCGCCCACACGCCGCTCTGCTACCCCGACGTGATCGCCAAGCAGCTCGACCAGTCGCTGGACCGGCTTGGGCTCGACTACGTGGACATCTACTTCATGCACCGCGACAACAGGCAAGTGCCGGTCGGCGAGTTCGTGGACGCCATGAACCGCGAGGTGGAGCGGGGCCGCATCCGCGGCCCCTTCGGCGGCTCGAACTGGAGCAGGGCGCGCACCGACGAGGCGGTCGCCTACGCGAAACGCACGGGAAAGCAGCCGCCGCAGGCGCTCTCCAACAACTTTTCGCTGGCCGAGATGCTTGACCCGATCTGGCCGGGCTGCGTGACTGCTTCCACGCCGGAGTGGCGGGCCTGGCTCACCGAGCGCGGAATCGCGAATTTTGCTTGGTCGAGCCAGGGACGCGGCTTCTTCACGGATCGCGCGGGCAGGACCAAGCGCGACAGCGAGGAACTCGTGCGCGTCTGGTACTCCGAAGAGAATTTTGCGCGGCGCGACCGCGCCGTCGAGCTTGCGCAAAGGCTTGGCAAGACGCCGATCCACGTCGCGCTCGCCTATGTGCTGGCGCAGCCCTTCCCGTCCATTCCCTTGATCGGCCCGCGGACGCTCGGAGAACTCGACGACAGTCTCAAGGCGCTCGACATCGCGTTGAGCCCTGAGGATCTCGCTTGGCTGGAGCATGGGTCGGCAAAAAAGTGATCGTTCGGATCAGCGTTGCCATCCCACCCGCTGCTTCACGGTGACGTCCCCGCGAAGGGCAGAGCTATTGCATGTCGCTTTGATGCGGCGCTGACGACCCCTCCCCCTTGTGGGGAGGGATACAGGGTGGGGATTACTGCACACGCGACATTACAGTAACTCGGCGCCCGGCGCGGGCTGGGAGCCGGCGGCGGGATCGTCCCCACCCCCACCCGTAC
>CAXTCF010000037.1:0-21679 GCA_964242945.1 uncultured Rhizobiaceae bacterium
GGAACTTCCTCAGAGCCGAAGGATATGCGTCCAATTAAATGTCCGATGCTCTAGAGCATCGGACGGTTAATCGCACGCAGTCTGCCGGCCGGGGGCGGGTGCCAAGCGTTGTTGTTGGCCTCGGCCGGGCAACAGCCCGACGCTCGCCCACCGCCTAGCCTGCATCCCACCCCCAACCGCCAGTCTACATCCGATTAACCGTCCGATGCTCTAGCGAAATTCAGGCCTCATTTCACCTGCGCCATCGCGTCGGAAATGCGGCTTGTGAAGGCCGAGCGTGCATCGGGGTCTGCTTTGTCGTTGATGATGTCCGGCCAACGCCGGTCGGCGTCCGCTATGAACGTATCCGGGTCCTTGCTCCAACTGTCCCGCAGGCTGGGCGACTTGTGGAGATAGAGCCGATTGTTGTGGAGTATCCAGGCCGCGGGATTGCTGTGCAGCTTGTGACCGTCTGCGACGCAATAGGCGCAGAAGCCGCCATAGGCCGGGGCATATCTCACTGGGTCGGCTAGAAAAGCGTCGCGGTGGGCGGCGCTGGAGAAAAGCCACAGCACGTCGTCCCACAATGCGAAGTGCTCGATCGAGCCGAGTTGCGGGTGCTTTTCCGTGACATAGGCGACGGGATCGAAGCCCCGGATGGCGACGCCGATCTCGTCGGCGCTCCAGCGGGTGCGCCCCGCTTGGCGCTTTTCCTCTGGTATGGAGTTCAGCAGGGCTGCCGCCTCGCTGACTTTGGCAGGCGAGGCAGCGGCGTCAAGCAGGAGCTGCTGCCCGGCCAGAATGGCTTCGACGAGCCGCGCGTCGGAGGTCATGCCGAGCGCCTGATCGAACTTTTCGCGCGCTTCCTTGTCGCGTCCGAGCCGCCGGTAGATATCGCCGAGATGCAGGAGGACCTCGGCTTCCCCCGGAATGTCCCGCTGCGCCGACTCGACCAGCTTGAGCCCGCCGTCGAGGTCGCCGGCTTTGACCTTGGCCCAGCCCAGGCTATCCCGGATATACGCATCGTCCGGTTCTGCCTCGACCGCCCGCTGCAACAGTTCGATCGAGGCGCCGATGTTGCGATTTTCATCGGCCCAGTCATAGCTTACGGAATTCAGCACGTCGGCGTTCTTGGGTTTGAGCACGAGCGAGACCAGCTTGTCGGACTCCGCGCCGGGCCCGTCGCCCGCCTTTTCACGCGCCCGGCCCCGTGCGGCATAGAGATCGGCGAGTTCGTCGGGGGTTGAGGAGGCTGTTTCGATCAGCACTTCCAAGAGCAGAGCCGACACCTCGCCCAAAACGGGATCGGTGCGCACGCTCTCCTGAAAAGCCTTGGCGATCTTGAGCAGGGGCTGGCGCAGCGCCGTGTTCTCAGGCCGGGACAGAAGGAGCTTCAAAGCCTCGCGGATGCTGCTCCTCGAATTGGCTTTGAACCACTGCTTGTCGATGATCTTCACCATCTCGGACTCGTTGTCCGCAGACAATGCCGCCTGGAACTGCCCGGAGAGCCAATCGACCGAATTGGCATCGTTGGACAAGTCAGCCACGGCGAGCTCGAAAAAGCTCTCGTTGCCGGTTTGCGCGTTCTGCTCCATCTGATCGAGCTTCTTCTGGGAATCGGCGGAGAGCCTCATGCCATAGAGCCGTTCAAGCTGCTCTGAGATGCGCTTGACGACATCGTCATTCGGTCCGGTACGGTCCTCGATGTCCACATCGATCTTGGCCGTCTCGACGCCATCCGTCCATAGGAGGTCGCCTTCAAGCTGGAGACGGGCCTCTCCCCAGCTGCGGCTGGAAAGCTGCGTCTCATAGACGGCGGCCCTCGCCGCGTCGCGCGGAACGGGACCGGAACCATTGCGATACCAGTCCTCAAGGAGGAGCAGGGCATCGCGGTTAAGCAGGGCTGCCCCGTTCTCGGCAGCCTTCAGTGCATCCGCCTTGTTGCCGATCTTGAGGAAGGCGCCGGCAAGCGAAGCCAAAATCCGGCCGCGCTTGCGCTGGGCGATCCAGGAGTCGGGGAAACGCTGAAGAAAGCGCTGCGTCAAATTCTCCGAAGTGTCGAGCACCTTGATCTGCTCGGCCGGCGGCGCGGTCTTTATCAAGCCTTCGCCGCCGTCGATCAGCGCCGCGACCGACCCCATCCAGGCGCGCCGGGCGTTGACGGCCGCTTTCGAATTCGAGGGGGCGCCGAGCGCGCGTTCGGCGCGGTCGGCGATCGAGCGGTTTATCAACGCCAGCTGCTCGGACCAAGTTCCCGGCTGAGCCGTCGAGGACCGCAGCCGAACCTGCACCGCTACCGCCTGCTGCATGGCGGCCACCACGCAGCCGTCGCAAGCGCCGTCCAAGCCCTTCGAGTCGAGATAGATAAGGACTTCGATGCGGCGCTTGGCGGCGGCATCATAGTCCGCGAGCGCCTGATTGTCCTTCGTCCAATCGCCTTTTCCTTCGATCGCTTCCAAGAGGCCGCCGAGCAGGCTATCCAGGCCGCGCGCAAGCTGCAGCGTGTTCTTCCAGTCGGCGAGATCGACGCGCGAGATGCCGCTATCGAACCATGTGCGGGCTGAAACATAATCATTTTCGCTGAGGTACATGCGCCCGATCTGACTATAGACCAGGGCGGCAGCCTCGCGCAGGCGAGGCCGTTGCGCGAAGTCCGAAATCGGCAGATCGAGGAGCTTGAACGCCTTCGCGAAATGCTCGCGGCCTTCCCCCCTGCGGTCGGCCGCAGTGTCGGCCGCGCCGAGCCATGACTGTGCGAGTGCCTCCGCCACCGTTCGTTGCAGCGTGGGAGCACCGCCCGGCACGGCATCCAGCGCATCAAGGGCAGCTTGCGCATGGGCACCGGCATTTTCGAGCGTGAGGCCTGGCGCCGTGTTGCCCGCAGCCAAGATGCGGCATTGCGCGACCGTCACGGCACGGTCCTCGCTTGTCGGGCGGCCGAGCACCTCCACGCAGCGCCGGGCGGCCCGGAGGCTTTCCCGCTGCCGGCCCGGCTGATCGAGCACCGCAGCAAGCTGCTCCCATGCCCTGGCCTTTTCGAGCGGCGCGTCGAGCTCCTCGGCGTCGCTCAGCCGCTCCGCGGCGGCAAGCGCGTTGCGACCGGCTTGGCCGGCCAAGCCGGTCTCGCCGAGATTGGCATAGGCCGCGGCTTGGAGCCGGTAGCTCGCCGCCAGCTCCGCCGTCTCGGCGCCCGTGAAGGTTTTTGACTGGAGCGCCTTCTCAAGCTCGGCGCGCGCCTTGCCGGCGATGGCGGCGGCTTCGGCGTAGTTGCCGCCCTCCAGCTTCGCGGCGACGGCGCGCAGGGCGATGCGCGTCAGCATCAGGTCGGAACGGCGCTGGTCCTTTTCCTCGTCCGCCATGCCTGCGAGGTAAGCTTGGCCATCCGCGAGCGTCCGGTCGATCTCAGCGACCGCCATGCCGGGCTGCCCTATCTGACGATCCGCCTGCGCGATGATGGCATCCAGGCCGCGCCACTTGTTGGCCTTGCGCTCTTCCACCGCCGCCAGCCGCTCGCCGGTCGCCTTCTCCACTGCAGCCTGCGCGTTTTCTGCCACGGCCTGCGCCTTTTCCGCCGCAGCCTTAGCCCTCAGCAACTCGTCGTTCGTTTTTGTCAGGGTTTCGTTGGCCTTCTCGGCGCGCGCCTTTTCCTCGCTGATCGTCCGGTTGCTGGCATCCAGTTCCGTGATCTTCAGTTCGAGATTGCCCTTGGCCTCGGCAAGGCTGCCGTTGGCGGCAGCCAGGCTGCTGTTGGCCTCAGTGATGCGACGGCCGTCGAAGAAGGACTTGACCCCAAGTCCCGCGGCCAGCACGGCGAACACGGCGACGACCGCGGCGAAGGTCTGCAAGCGTCTACGCTCGCGCTGCTCCCGCTTTCGCTCCAGGCGCTCCTGCTCCTGTTCGCGTTCCAGGCGCGCCTTTTCCTCCCGCTCGGTGCGCTCCTCTTCCTCGCGGCTCCGTTCCAGGAACTGCTTCACCGCCTCGAAGCGGCCGCCGCGCGCCAGCGCCCAGCCTTCGGCCGGCTGCTCCTCCTGCCACCAGGAATAGGCGTTGCGGAAATCGAGGCCGCTGAGCAGTTCGCCGGCTCCCTCCGCGTGCCGCTGCTGGTCGGCGACGAGCCGGGTCCAGAGCGTCCGGGCACGGGCTTCCTCCGCCAGCCATAAGGACAGGCTGGACCACTGCCGGATCAAGCTCTCATGGCTGATATCCACGACCGTCTGGTCATCCAGCGGCTGCGGCGGGGGTGGGCGCAGAAAGGAGCAGTTGGCCGCGCGAAACGCCTCAACCACCGCCGCCACGTCGTCGCGTGGAGCGCCCGCGATGGCCACAAGGTCGCCGAACCGTGTCGGACGGCGCACGGCGTCGGACAGGTTGGTGCCGGCGATCAGCGCGCGGAACACGGAGCGCACCAGCGGGTGGAGCCGCTCGTCGAGCCCGGCTACGATCTCTCCGGCATGCTGGTCGAGCGCCCCGCGCAGTTCCCCGATCGCGAGGTAGTCGTCCAGCGTCAGCGTGATGCGGTTCTCACCGCCGCGGCGCTTGGCAAGCTGCCACAGCCGGCTCAGCGCATGCTGCATCAGCGGCAGCTGGTCGGCCTGGCGCGACAAGCGTTCCAGTTGCGAAGTCTGCCGGTCCGTATCCCACGGCGCGAAGGAGGACAGGTCGTTGAGGATATGGGTGACGAGGCGCGGCTCGATGTCGAAGCCGACCACCCGCGCCGGGCCGGTGATCGCCTCGCGGCATTCGTCGCGGGTCATGCGGCGGGCGAGATAGAGGCCCTTGTTGATCTGCTCGGCGAGGCCGGGGATCAGCGCGCATGCGCCCAAAAATTCGGAGCGCATGGTAATGACCACCTCGATGCGTCCTTCGAAGCGCGCGCTTTCCAGAAGCAGCGCGGCGAACGCTTCGGCCTGCTCGCGCCCGGCGTAGTCGCCGTAGCGGAACAGCTCTTCGAACTGATCGACGATGAGGAGGAGGTTGCGCCCTTCCGGCAGGTTGCCGGCCGCCCAGCGCGCCAGCGACGTCGGCCCGCGGCGCAGGAACTCATCCAGCGCTTCTGCGAAGATGGGGTCGGCAGCAGTCCCGTCCCGTGCTGCAAGCAGTGCACGCGCCAGGTTCTGGAAGGGCCGCCCGCCGGGATGGCAGTCGGCGATCGTCCAGCGGGAGCCCGCGGGGTGCAGCCCCAGTTTCAGCGCGTTGAGGAGCCCCGTGCGCACCAGCGAAGACTTGCCGCTACCCGATGCACCGAGCACCGCCAGAAAGCGCGTTGCGGCGAGGCGGTCCACCATCTCGTCCACGCAGCCGTCGCGCCCGAAGAACAGGGCGGCTTCCTCGCGCCGGTAAGCGCGCAATCCGGGGTAGGGGGTGACGTTCCGGCGGCTCATGATGCGCTCGGCTGCCTCATCAGGTTGAGCAAGGCATCCACGTCCCAGCGCTCCCGGCAGTCGATCCATTTCAACTCCGGCATCCCGATGCCGAGTTCGTCCCCGTCATGCGGCTTGGGATCAGGCGGTCCGACCAGCAGCGCCACGACCTTGTCGTCCCGTGTCTCCGGATTGAGCTTCCAGTAGTAGTCGAGTTGCCCCAGCACCCAATCGAGCTCGGTTTCGCCGAACAGCAGGATGACCGCATTGTCGCCGGTGAACCCCTTCTCCAGGAACTCCCGCTTTCTCGTGGCCTGCGCGGTCAGTTCGGGGATGAGGGAGCGTTTCCTTCGCTTGGTCAGTTCCGCTTGGATCAGCTTCGCCGTTGGCAGGTCGTTCTTGTCGAAATAGATGTAGGAGACGTCGCGCCCTGAAAGCTCGGCACCGGTTGATTGCGATGGCTGAGGCGGCTTGGCGAGGCGGGAGCGGACCGCCTCCTTGAAGCTTTCCAGGCTCGAAGCCATCACGTCTTCGCCGTTCAGCAGAGCGAGGTGGCTTTTGTCTGCCACGGCGGCGAGTTCGACCTTCTCCGGCCGCCAAAGCATCGCGCCGACCCCGGCAGCCTTGGCCGCTTCCGCCTGCGCGCGCAGATAGCCTTCCGGCAGGTCGGGCGGCCGCCGGCCCGCCTTGGCGCTGAGGAGTTGAACATACAGCTTGGCGCCGGCGAGGCTTTTGTTCACCGCCTGCTTGAAATCCTCGCCGCTGCCGGGGAGATCGCCTTCAGGCAGAACGAGGTAACCGAGATCGTTGAGGTAGTCGCGCACGGCGACGCGCTCGTCGTCGATGTCCTCGGTGGTCTGGCCGAGAAAGACCGTGCCGTTTTGCCGGCGCATGGTGTCATCGGGCCCGTTTTCGACGCGGATGCCTGCTCCGGCTTTGGCTTTCAGGTCGATCGCTTGCAGCGACCGCACGATCTGAGCGGCGAGCTTCTGCTGGTGGTCGTAGAAGTCGCGCGTATCGGGGAAAAGCGGTCTTGGCGCTTCCGATTGCGTGGAGCGCACTTCCCAAAAATACAGGCGGTTCAACTCGTCCAGCCGCGAGCCGAACTTTCGGCCTTCCTCCAGCGGGAGGATTTCCAACGCAAACAGGCGCTCACCCCTGCTGTCAACTCCTGCAAAGGCATCGACCTCCGCGCGGCACCACTCGCTTTCGGCATAGCTTTTCGAAGTGAGGGCAAGGAACAAGGCGGATCGGCGGGCGGCGGCCTTGATCCTTTCCAGATCTTCGTTGAGTTGCAGACCGCCCCGATCGAAGAAGAAGCGGAAGTTCCTGGCGCCGCCGCCAAGTTGACCCCGGACGTGTCCAGTCAGCCGCTCGACGAACTCCGAAACCCAGCCGCGGCCGTTAACGACCTGCGCGCTGTCGTCAATGCGCGCATAGCTGATGAACAGATCGTACTCATAACCGGCCGCAAACGACATCGGTCTTCCCTCCGCTCAGGGTAGAGGTAAATCTTCTATCAATTCAACCGCGATGCAAGTGTAATCTGCCCTTTCAACACCTGTTCATGAAGTACATCTTAGCCTTCTGAGCGATGGGCATGAACCGGCCGTTCGTGCCTCGGCAGCGTCATGCAGCCGGCAAGCAGCCGGCAAGCAGGTCGTCTGATCAGCTCTCCCCGCGCCGAACTTCCAGAGGCGCATCAACCCGACTTGCTAGATCAACTATGATGGGATGATCCACCTTCATTTCGACCATTCCGCCAAGACACACCAGAAGATCCGCAAGGAAAAGTATATTAGAGTAATGGATCATGGCGCTTACCCGCCAACCGCCGTTTTCATCCTGGCCCCAAATTCACGGCACACCCTTCTCAAGGAGGGTGGAGACGGCCTGCCAATCACCGGCCAGGATGGATGCGTTGAGGAGACTCGCCGCATGGGAAGACCCATCGCCGTCGGCAGCGCCACGTTTGATGAGAACGGCGCGAAGCGGCTCTGCGTCAGGGGAACCGGCGACCTCGGTCAGCCCGTTCCGTTCGGCTTGAAGCTGCTGCCACGGGATCAACTCCTGCTCGACGACTGCGGCAAGCGCCGCAACGTTGCGCAGCCGTATGAGGATCTGCAAACCGCTTTCAGCGCCGTGACGATCCGTCAGCGCCTGTGGTGCCTCACGGATGAAGCGCGGCACGGCGGCGAGCCTCCGGCCTGAAAGGTCCTTGCGCCGCATCTCAGGGGTCAAGCTTCCATATGCCCCCACTGCCGACGAGCACTCAGACCGATGCTTTCGCATGAACTGCCAAAGTAGCGGTAGACAATGCCGCGGTTGGTGGCTCAGGGCCGGATTACGACTTCGGCCGGTAGGCGCACGAGCTTGAAGTCGGACACCAGGATGTCCACGCGCACCTGCCAGATGCCGGGCACCGGCAAGACAAGGTCATCGACGCGCCACGTGCCGTTGCCGGGCTTGCGGGCAGCGCGCTTGATCGGCTCGATGCCGGCCGCCTTGTTGGCCACCACAAGCGTCACTTCTTTTGCGTCCAGCGGCCCGAAGTCGCCGGTCATGATGGTGATGTGCGCCGTGACGGGACCGGCATGGCCAGGCGCGATCAACACTTCCGCCACGCCGTCGAGGGTGTGGATATGCGCATTGGCGGGCGCGGCCGCGGCGATGGCCAGCGCCCGCGGCGGGGGCGTGAAGCGCCAGCAGGCGGCGACCGCGAAGATCAGGAGCACGACGGCCGTTTCGGCAGCGATCGAGCGCACCAAGCGGCTCCGGGCTGCCGGGACGCCGATCAGTGCCGGCAAGGTCAGGCGCCACCGGTTGAACGCGGCGAGCCCAAACAGCCCGGCCAGCAGCGCCAGTTTGACGAGAAATACCCGCCCATAGGCAGTGGTGAGTAGGGCCTCAGGCGTCTCAACCTGGATAAGCGCCAGCACGATCCCGGCAACGATCAGCGCGGCAATGGCAACGGGGATAAACCGCGAGAACCGCCGCAGCGCTACCGATGCCTCCGCTCCGCCTTGCCGAAGCAGCGCAGCGAGCGGCAGCAGCGCGCCGGTCCACAGAGCGATGGTAACCGCGTGGACGAACACAGCCGGCCTTGTCAGCCACTGCGGCTCGGCCGCGCTTGCATGACCGCTCAAGGCAAGGCTGGCGCCAGCCGTGAGGACTGCGACAACCGACAGGCCACGCGCGGACGCTCGCGGCAGGATTAGGCACAACAGCGCCAGGAGAAAGGCCATCGCGGCGATCAGCACGGTTGCGCCGAAGGTGGTCGCAAAGCCGGCCTTCCACACGGCAGCGTCCGAAAGGAGGCCGAGCGGCGCGCCGAGCGCGTCGAGACCCTGGAAGCCGACCGACAGGACCGCGCCGCAGACGCCGGCTGCGATGCAGACCGCGTCGATGCGCTGTGAGAGCGATCGGGCGCGGGATTGCCGAAGCCAGACGGACGCGACCACGCCGCCCACGCCGAGAAACAGGCCGCAGTAGAGCAGCACCTTGCCCGCCCACAAGCCGGCGCGCACGCTCCAATCCACAGTTTCCGCAACCTTCGGCGCCGTTGCGCTTGGCGCGCCGACCGAGAACACCACCGAGCCGCCGACCGGATGCCCGTCCTCCGAAATCACCCGCCAGGCCAGCACGTGCGAGCCTGCCGCGAGCCCCGTCGGCGCAGCGATATCCAAGGTCTGGTCGCGCAAGGTATAATCGTGAAGTTCCGTGCGCGCGCCATCAGGCCGCACAAGGGCGAGCACGAGGGGCGAAACAGGTTCGCTGAAGGTCAGCGCAAAGCGCGCGGGTGCCGTCGCTACCACCGCGCCGTCGGCCGGCTCGGCGCTGACCAGCGCGGCGTGCGGCCAAGCCGGCATGGCGGCTGCAAGGAGCAGCAAGGCAGCCATAACGGCCCGCGCGCACCAGCCGCGCAGGCGCGTAGTCACGGAACAGGCAGGGATCAGACAAAGCATCATGGAACTGCGGCGGAGCGGGCGGGGTCCTGTCCTAACCCACCGTCGTGCGTCAGTCGCCGCTCACTTTGTCGAGCAGCTTGACGCCGGGTGCCGGCAGTTCCAGGTCGTCGCCCGTCTGGCCTGCCGCGGGCACCTCGATCCAGCGCTCCGTCACGCCGCCTTCGCACTCCTGCACGACGGGGAAGTAGAGTTCGCTTCCCGCCTTCAGATCGGGCGTCAGGAAGGCGCGCAGCATGAACTCGTCGTACTCGTCGTCGGCTAGGCTGCCGCCCTTCCAGGCGATCTCGGTGACGCCTTCGCCGGTCGGCGTGCCGTAGTAGTCATAGGTCCTGGCATACTTGCCCTTCACCTTCTCCAGCGTCCAGCCGGGCTTGGGCATCGGCTTGGCGACGATCACGCCTTCGGGGATCTTCACGCGCAGGGCAACCGTCGGCTTGCCTGCGCAGCCATGCGGAACGCGGAAGACGGCCTTGTAGGCGCCGCCCACATGGGCCTCGCCCGTCTCCAGCGTGACGTGGGCGAGCGCCGTGCCGGCCGTGAGGCCGAGAAGGGAAACGGCAACAATGGTCTTTTGGAACATGGATGTCTCCGGTGTTTGACAGCGCTGGGCTGTGCGGGAAATCGAAAGAGAAGAGAAAGCCGGCCTTCAGCCGGCCGCGGCTGTCGGGTGAGGCGCAAGACCTGCCGTGTTCTGGCCGCGCACCAAGCGCCTGAGTTTTTCCAGCCGCGTGTCTGCCGCTTCGCCGTACGCGATGGTGCCGGCGAACCGGCCCTGCGCATCCATCAGAAAGATCGAAGCGGTATGGTTCATGGTGTAGTCGCCGTTCCCGGTCGGCACCTTCTCCCAGAACGCGCGGTACTCCTTGCCCACGCGATCGATCTCCGCCTGGCTGCCGGTCAGCCCGACGATGCGCGGATCGAAGGACTGGAGGTAGTCGCGCAGGAACTCGGGCGTGTCGCGATCGGGATCCACTGTGATGAAGAGCACCTTCAACTTGTCGGCATCGGGCCCCAGCGCCTTCAGCGCCTCCGAGGTCTCGAAGAGCGTCGTGGGACAGACTTCGGGGCAGCGCGTGAAGCCGAAGAACACGGCAAAGGGCTTGCCCTTCAGATCCGCGTCCGAGAGCTTCGCCCCCGTCGTGGCGGTAAGCTGGAAAGGCCCGCCGATGTCGGCTACCCCGCTGCCCAGCGCGGGCCGGCCCTGCAGGGCCGGCATGAGCAGGAACACCGCTCCTGCGCACAAGAGCGCAACGCAGACGAAGCCTGCCGCCTGGACGAGGCGGCGCATGGCGGATGTCATCTCACTCCCCCTGGTTCATGGAGGAGTGGCCTTGCGCCCCGCCGCCGAGCGGCTCGACGGCATATTCCACGGCGACCGTACCGGCCTTCGCGAAGGTCAGCGTGCCCTTGAAGGGCTTGCCCGCCTCCGGCGGCGCCTTCAGGTCAAGGAACATGATGTGAAAGGAGCCGGGTTGCAGGGCCACTTCCCCGCCGGCCGGCACTTCGAGCCCCTGGGCGAGCGGGCGCATGGTCATCACGCCGTTGCCGTCCACCGCCATCTCGTGGATCTCGACGCGGCCGGCGATCTCGGCGGTCGCCGCCACCAAGCGGTCGGGCACGGACCCCTCGTTGGACAGCGTGAGGTAGCCCGCCGCCACCTTGGCGCCATTCGGCACGGCGCGCGACCAGGGATGTTCGATCTCGATCGAGCCGACGGCGAACTCGTGAGCCCAAAGCGGCTGCACAAACACGACTGCCGAGCAGAAACAGAAGGCGCCGATGCGCAAGCGCTCCTTGAGCGAGCAGGAACGGCCAAAGGAAAGAACAAGGGCGCGCGCAGCCGCGCTGCAGCTGTTGATCATCATAGTGCTCCGGATAAGCGCCCGCACTGCCCGAAAGGCGGTCCGCGGGACAGGTGAACTGACGAAAAGGCCCGCTGCCGCGCATCAGCGCGGGGCGGCGGCGTTTGCGGTCAGGCCGTCAGCGGAGGAGCACGGGGGCTGCCGGGCCGGTGCCGGCGCTCGGGCAGCAGGAGTTGGCGGTGCGGGATGCCTGAAGCATCAAGCGCGAGGAGGGGCGGCGCGGACACGACCGCCCCCTTGGGCACCGCGCCCAGGAGCGAACCCGACAGCATTGGACAAGCCGTCGTGCAGCAGGGCGGCAGCTTGTCGTGGTTGGGCGCGCCGCCGTCATGCGGAACGCCGTCCGCGCTTGTCGCGCAGATGGGATTGCCCCAGGCATCAAGGAAAGCGGCAGAAGCGCTCGCGCCCAGCGCAAAACTCGTGAGCGCCGATTGCAGGACAAGCAGAAGGGCCGCGGCAAGCGCAGTCCTCAGGCTCCGTCCCCGCCGCTGCGACACGCGCGTACCGATCCTCTCAAGCTCTTCAGCACATATACTGTAGCATCACGCCGACAGATCTGAACAGCCGCTTTGTTGTCGCGCGTCGGTAGCCGCTGACGCAAAGCTCAACGCATCGGCAGGGCAAATCCCGGAACGGCGCGAAGCAGGCGTTATTCCCGTGCGTTTCGTTCGCCTCACGCGGAGGATGGAAGCACGCCGAGAAGGTGCTGACGGGCAGCATCGACTGGCCGGCCGGCAAGGGAATGACGTGATCCAAGCCGTCTTGCGCGGGGCGCTCACGATACCTTTGCCGTCGCGCGGGGCAAAGGTCTTCGCGCACCAGAACAAGGTAGGGCGCAACAAGCGTCCATTCTTCCTCGGAAACATCGGATGGATAAGCTTTGCGGGCGCGTGTCACGCCCGCAAACTTGGAACTGCTTCACAACCAGTCCACAACAGGCTCAGAGGCTGATGCTCTACAAGGGCGGAAGAATTGCAATCAAAAGTAGTTCATAAGCATGCCGTACGAATTTTTGGTTGTAGCGCCCGGCTTCAGCTCGGAGATTGCAGAAGTTTAATCCGCTTCAACACCTGCTCCCGCAAATCTGCCATGATTTATGTGCGTCGAGCCGTTATAGCGGCTCGAAGGCCGCGATATAGGCCTGCGTCCGGGGCGGAGCTTCGGGTCGACCCGTGATCAGGAATCTGCATCCTTGTTTGTTTCGTTCTTTCCGCGGCCGCGGCTGTTCTTCCTGTCCGCGTTCCTGTGGAGCCTTGTGCTCGTTCTGTTCTGGTTCTTCGGGGGCGCGGCGCTTGGAGCCTATGTCGGTTTGCCGCCTGCCGCGGCGGACGCGCAGCCGATCATCGGCGTTTCCGTGTTCTGGTCGCCGCCGTTCCTCTGGTTCTATCTCTACTTCTGGCTCGGCGTGGCGTTGTTTTACGCCTTCTGGAGCTTCTACAGCCCGCACCGCTGGCAGGTGTGGTCGATCCTCGGTTCGGCGCTGATCATCTTCATCACCTATTTCCAGGTACAAGTGTCGGTCGCCATCAACAACTGGTACGGGCCGTTCTGGGATCTCGTGCAGAACATCCTGTCCAAGCAGGTCAAATCGACCGTCGGCCAGCTCTATGGCGAGATCGCCATCTTTCTTTGGATCGCTCTGGTGGCGGTGACGGTTTCCGCGCTCACCGCCTTCTTCGTCAGCCACTACATATTCCGCTGGCGAACCGCGATGAACGAATACTACATGAGCTACTGGCCGCAGCTGCGCCACATCGAGGGCGCCTCGCAGCGCGTGCAGGAAGACACGATGCGCTTCGGCCAGATCATGGAGGGCTTGGGCACCAACTTCATCGATTCGATCATGACGCTGATCGCCTTCATGCCGGTGCTGGTGCGGCTTTCCGCCAACATCACCGAATTGCCGATCGTCGGCACTGTCCCGCATCCGCTGGTGCTGGCCGCCCTGTTCTGGTCGGTGTTCGGCACGGTCGTGCTGGCGGGCGTCGGCATCAAGCTGCCCGGCCTGCAATTCCGCAACCAGCGCGTCGAGGCCGCCTACCGCAAGGAACTCGTCCACGGCGAGGACGATGCAGCCCGCGCCCAGCCGCCAACGGTGGCCGAACTGTTCGAAAACGTGCGGAAGAACTACTTTCGGCTCTACTTCCACTACGTCTATTTCAACGTGGTGCGCTACCTCTACCTTCAGGCGAACAACATCTTCGCGCTGGTGCTGATGGTGCCATCCATCATCGCCGGCACGATCACGTTGGGGCTGCTCAACCAGATCTCCTATGCCTTCAGCCAGGTGACCTCGTCGTTCCAGTATCTTGTAAATTCCTGGCCGACGATCGTGGAGCTTCTGTCCGTTTATAAGCGCCTGCGCGCTTTTGAATCGGCGATCACAGGCGAGCCGCTGAACGAGATCGACCAGCGCTATCTCGCCCGCGAGCAGGCGGGCGTGCCGCCTGAAGCGCAGCCCGCCGCCTGACGGACTCCGCACGGGAAAGGCGCGAAAAGCCTTTCCCGTACGGCAAAAAAGCCGCATAGGCGCGGCACGGGCACGCAAGCCGACAACAAGAAACCAAGAAAATGAGCGACGATACCTTCATCCGCGAGGTCAACGAGGAGATCCGGCAGGACCGCGCCAAGCGGATCTGGGACAGTTTCGGACCGTTCATCATCCTCGGCGCCGTGCTGGTCGTTCTGGGCACGGCGGGCTTCGTAGCCTGGGATTACTTCGCCAGCGCCCGCGCGGCAAAGTCCGGCGACGCTTTTGCCGAAGCGCTGACGCTGGCGCAGAGCGGCAAGAGCGACGAGGCGCTCGCGGCATTCCAGAAGCTGGAGCGGGAGGGTTCAGGTTCCTATGCGGTGCTGGCGCGGATGCGCGCGGCGACGGTGCTGGCGGAGAAGAAGGATTTTGCCGGCGCGGTGGCGGGCTTCGACGCGGTTGCCGCCGACGGGCGCGTGCCGCAGTCGATCCGCGACATGGCGCGGCTGCGCGCCGGGCTGCTGCTGGTCGATCACGGGACCTATGCCGATGTGGCAAGCCGCGTGGAGGCTTTGGCAAACGATTCCAACCCGCTGCGCTTTTCGGCCCGCGAAACGCTGGGCCTTGCCGCCTGGAAGGACAACAAGCCTGCGGATGCGCTGAAGCTGTTCGACCAGATCAGGAACGACAACGGCTCGCCTGGCGACATGAAGCAGCGCGCCGACCTGATGGCGGAATTGATCCGCGGCTCCGGCGCTGCTTCCTGATTCCCGCGATGAGTTTTCAGGCAGCCATCGTGGGTCGGCCCAATGTCGGCAAGTCCACGCTTTTCAACCGGCTGGCCGGGCGCAGATTGGCGCTGGTGGACGACACGCCGGGTGTTACGCGCGACCGGCGCACGCACGACGCCAAGCTCTACGACCTCCGCTTCGAGATCACGGACACGGCAGGCTTCGAGGAGGCCGGGCCGGAAAGCCTGGCCGGGCGCATGCGGGCGCAGACGGAGATCGCGCTCGCGCAAGCCGACCTGATCTTCTTTGTGATCGACGCCAAGAGCGGCATCCTGCCGGACGACCGCGCTTTTGCGGACGTGGTGCGCCGGGCGGGCAAGCCGGTGGTGCTGGTGGCCAACAAGGCGGAAGCGCGCGGCGCGCAGGGCGGCATGCTGGAAGCCTGGGAACTGGGCCTGGGCGAGCCCGTGCCGATCTCGGCCGAGCACGGGCAGGGCCTGCCCGACCTGCGCGACGCGGTGATCGAAGCGCTGGGGGAAGCGCGCGCGCTGGGCGAGGACGAAGACGAAAGCGCACCGGCGCAGTCCGAAGTCCTCATCGGCGAAGATGTCGCCGAGGATGAGGACGAGCCGGCCTATGACGAGACCAAGCCGCTGCGCATCGCGGTGGTCGGCAGGCCGAACGCCGGAAAATCCACGCTGATCAACGCGATGATCGGCGAAGACCGGCTGCTGACCGGACCGGAAGCCGGCATCACGCGCGACTCCATCTCGGTCGATTGGGATTTTCGCGGGCGGCAGATCAAGCTTTGGGACACGGCCGGCATGCGGCGCAAGTCGCGCGTGCAGGAAAAGCTGGAAAAGCTTTCCGTCGCCGACGCGCTCCGCGCCATCCGCTTCGCGGAGGTGGTGATCGTCGTGCTGGATGCCACGATCCCTTTTGAAAAGCAGGACCTCCAGATCGCCGACCTGATAATCCGCGAAGGACGGGCGGCGGTGCTGGCCTTTTCCAAGTGGGACCTGATCGAGGACCGGCAGGCGCATCTCGCCGGCCTGCGCGAGGCGACGGAACGGCTGCTGCCGCAGGCGCGCGGCTTGCGCGCCGTTCCGGTTTCGGCTGAGACGGGCAGGGGGCTGGACGGCCTGATGGAGGCGGTGATTTTCGCCCACAAGGTTTGGAACCGCCGCATCTCGACCGGCAAGCTCAACCGCTGGCTGGAAGGCATTTTAGCGCATCATCCGCCGCCGGCGGTCGCGGGTCGCAGGCTGAAGATCAAATATGTGACGCAGGCAAAGACCCGCCCGCCGGGCTTCGTGGTCAACTGCTCGCGCCCTGAGGCGATGCCGGAAAGCTACCTGCGCTATCTCACCAACTCGCTTCGCGACAGCTTCGACATGCCGGGCGTGCCGATCCGCATGATGCTGCGCGCCTCCGACAATCCCTTCGCCGCGCGGTCGAAGAAGGGAGGTTAGGCACTGCCGCCGCCGAGAGCGGCAGCCCGTTAACACCGCATCAAGGTTAATGCTTCACGTTTCGAGCCAGTGGGTGCTGTGGCGTCGAGGGGAGCGTTTTGATGATCCGAGCCGTTTGGCCGAAAGCTGTTGCCGGCCGGATCGACCGCCGCGCCCTTGCTCCCGCCCTGCTCGGCCTCGGCCTCTGGATCGGCTTTCCCACGGTTGGCGCCTATCAGGACATCGGCAGCCTCGTTTCCGGAACAGACACGGCCCAAGCGCGGTGGAGTACCTTTGTGCAGCGCTCGGTCGCCGGCTCGGTCCAGGCGGCGGACATGCCGTTTTCCAGCGGCGATCAGGGTTTGTCGGGCGCCGGCCGCGAGGCGCCGGGCATCGGCGCGATAGCCTTCCGCGGCAAGGGGAGCAAGGACGGCGGCGCGCCGGATGAAGACCGCGTGGTGCGCGGCGACAAGCGGGGGCGGCTCCTGCGCGTGGCGCCGATGGCACCGCCGAGGAATTTTTCGGCCGGTTCGGTGTTCGAGCGCACCAGCGGACTCCTGCGCCCGGCCATTGCGCCGGAAGTTGCCATGGCTTTCGCGAAACCGGCGATCCAGGGCAAGGAGGAGGTGATCGCCAGCGCCTTCCATCCCAAGGCGGAGAAGCCGGCGTCCGAGCCCGGCATGCCGGCGCTGCTCGCCTCCCTGGTGAACGGTGCCAAGGCTGACGTGCTGGCGACGGCTTATGCGCCGGCTGCGCCCGACTATGCGAAGACCTCGCCCTTTGAAAGCCTGTTGCGCGACGAGCCGAAGGGCGGGCGCTTCATCCCGCCGCTGGAGCAGGGCGACCACGCCTGGATGGCGACGCCGCTGCCGGCTTCCGTGTTTTCGGCGGAGGAGCAGAAGTGCCTGGCCACCGGCATCTACTTCGAGGCGCGCGGCGAAAGCCTGCGCGGCCAGGCCGCGGTGGCCCAGGTGATCCTCAACCGGGTGCGCAACCCGGCCTACCCCAAGTCGATCTGCGGCGTAGTCTATCAGAACAAGCGGATGCGCAATGCCTGCCAGTTTTCGTTTGCCTGCGACAACATCAAGGACCGCATCACCAGCCCCGGCGCCTACAAGACGGCTGAGGATGTCGGATTGGCCGTGACCGCCGGCAAAATCTTCCTGCCGGAGGTCGCCTCCTCGACGCACTACTACGCCGACTATGTCAGCCCGCGCTGGGCGCGCGCGATGGAGAAGATGAAGAAGATCGGCCGCCACATCTTCTTCCGGACCTATGGCGGCGGCTGGAGCTAAGGCCTCTTTCGCACAACCGGGCATACGCTGCGGCGGCTTGACGCTTGATGCAGCCGGCCTAATTCCTGCTCCGCAAACAGGTGAAAGCCCGCGGATTCGCGGGCAGCCTCATGCGGGAGGTTTCTTCGTTGGCGGAAGCCGGACAGCCGGGAGGCAGCGGCGTGAGCGAGGCCGATCTGGAGCGGCGCATGCGCGAGCTTGATGCGAAGCGCGCGGCGCGCCGCGCAGCCGCGCCTGAAGCTCGTGAAGTCTCGCGCTCCCAGGGTTTGGGCGGCATGGGCTATGCCCTTCGCCTATCTTCGGAATTCATCGCGGCGGTGGCGGTTGGCGCCGGAATTGGTTTAGCGATCGATTATTTCACCGGAAGGCCCCCGTGGGGACTTGTCATCTTCCTGTTGTTGGGCTTTGTGGCCGGCGTGCTGAACGTCATGCGCTCGGCCGGGCTTGTGGCGCCTTCGAAGGTTGCCGGGCCGGGCGACACGGTGGGGCGCTGAGCCAAGCAGTTTCGGGAGCGGGCGGCCGCCATCGGTCGGCGGCGCAAAGCCAAGGCGGGAGAAGATGTCGAACGATCCGATCCACCAGTTCCAGATCAGCAAGCTGATCCCGATCGAGATCGGCAGCCTCGACCTTTCCTTCACCAACTCCTCCGCGTTCATGCTGGTCACCGCCGCGGTCGCAGGCGGCTTCCTCTATTTCGCCACCGCCAGCCGCGCGATGGTTCCGGGCCGCGGGCAGTCTGTCGCCGAGATGGCCTATGACTTTGTGCGAAACATGCTGCGCGATGCGACCGGAGAGGGAGGGATGCGGTTCTTTCCCCTTGTCTTCTCGCTGTTCATGTTCGTGCTGATCGCCAACCTGTTCGGCCTTTTCCCGTACTTCTTCACGATCACCAGCCACATCATCGTCACCTTTGCCTTAGCGCTCCTGGTGATCGGAACCGTGGTCGTTTATGGCTTTATGAAGCACGGCGCCGGGTTCCTGAAGCTTTTCGTGCCGCATGGCGTGCCTGGCATCCTGGTGCCGCTGGTGGTGCTGATCGAGGTGATCTCATTTCTGTCGCGGCCGATCAGCCTTTCCGTCCGTCTTTTCGCCAACATGCTGGCCGGCCACATCACGCTCAAAGTGTTCGCCGGCTTCGTGGTGACGCTCTCCTCGCTTGGCGCTGTCGGCATCGTCGGCTCGATCCTGCCGCTGGCCATGACGGTCGCCATCACCGCGCTGGAGTTCCTGGTGGCGTTCCTCCAGGCCTATGTGTTCGCGGTGCTCACCTGCATGTATCTCAACGACGCCCTTCACCCCGGGCATTGACGCCGGGCGGTGTTTTCCGCAAACGGCACAGACACTTTCCACCCCAAGCAGTCCAAACAGTCAGGGAGACAAAGCAGCAATGGACGCAGAAGCAGCAAAGGCGATCGGTGCGGGCATCGCCTGCCTCGGCATGGGCGGCGCGGGCATCGGCCTCGGCACCATCTTCGGCAACTACCTCGCGGGCGCGCTGCGCAACCCTTCGGCAGCCGACGGCCAGTTCGGCCGCCTGATCTTCGGCTTCGCCGTAACGGAAGCTCTCGGCATCTTCTCCCTTCTCGTTGCGCTGCTGCTGCTCTTCACCTGATCGGCGCGGTTTCGCTGAAGGAGGGTCCGGCCGCGCAAATCTGCGGCCGGGCAAAGCAGAAGAGAGGGCTCCGATGAAGTTCGTGATTGCCGGGGCGGCCGGCCTTGGTTTCGTAAGCACCGGCCTCATCACCCAGGCCCAGGCGCAGGAGGGCACGCCCTCCGACGCCGCCGCGCCGCACCAGGCGCCGGCCCCCAGCGGCACGCAGGAAGGCGCGCCCGCAGGCGGGGAGTCGCACGGCGCCACCACCAACGCCGCGGAGGTGGAGCACACCGAACACGGCATTTTCCCGCCGTTCAACAGCGCGACCTATGCCTCGCAACTGTTCTGGCTCGTCATCATCTTCGGCGCCTTCTACGTGTTCCTCCAGCGCGTAGTGCTGCCCCAGGTCGGCGGCATCATCGAGACGCGCGAAGCCCGGATCAAGCAGGATCTCGACCAGGCCGGGCGGCTGAAGACGGAGGCTGACTCGGCAATGGCAGCCTACGAGCAGGCTCTCGCCGAGGCCCGCGCACGGGCAGGCGGCATCGGCCAGGAAGCGCGCGACAAGGCGAAGGCGGATGCCGAAGCCGAGCGCAAGCGCGTGGAGGGGGACCTCGACGCCAAGCTGTCGGAGGCGCAGTCGCGCATCGACGGCATCAAGGCTTCCGCCATGGGCGAGGTCGGCACGATCGCCTCCGACACGGCTGAAGCGATCGTCCAGGCGCTCACCGGTGGGCAAGCCGACAGGCAGGCGGTGGATGCCGCCGTTTCTTCCGTGCGGAGCTGAGGCGATGGAAATCGACGCCACATTCTGGGCGATGATCGCCCTCTTCATCTTCCTTGGGGTCGTCATCTACCTCAAGGTTCCCGGCATGCTGACCCGCTCGCTGGACGAGCGCGGCGCCAAGATCCGCGCCGAACTGGACGAGGCGCGCCGCCTGCGCGAGGAAGCCCAGGGCCTGCTGGGAGAATACCAGAAGCGCCGCAAGGAAGCGGAAAGCGAGGCCGCGTCGATCATCGCCGCCGCCAGACGCGAGTCGGAAAGCATCGTGGCGGACGCTCGCCAGAAGAGCCAGGATTACGTCAGCCGCCGCACCGCGCTGGCCGAGCAGAAGATCGGACAGGCCGAACGCGACGCAGTGGCGGAAGTGCGTTCGCGCGCCGTGGACATCGCAGTCGAAGCCGCCCGCAAGATTTTGGCCGATCGCGGCGACGGCGCGGATGCAAGCACGTTCCAGAAATCTCTCGCCGAGGTGAAGGCGAAGATGCACTGAGATGGCTCTGCCGGGCTTCCGATCCCGGCGGTTGAACTTAGAACTTTCAACAAAACCGTACGATCGGCGCCAGGCCCGGCGGGTCAGCGCACCCCGCCGATGTTGTAGCCGCCGTCTACCAGGATGCTTTGGCCGGTGATGAAGCGGGCCTCGTTCGTGCACAGCCACACCGCCACGTCGGCGATGTCTTCGGGCTCGCCGATCCGTTTCAGCGCGGCTTGCGCGGCGATGGGCGCCAGCGCCTCTTCGGGGAGGACCGCCGTCATCGGCGAGCGGATCACGCCGGGGCTGACATTGTTGACCCGGATGTTCTGCGGTCCGATCTCCAGCGCAAGCGCGCGGATCATGCTGTCCAGAGCGCCCTTGCTCGCCGCATAGGCGGAAAGGTTGACGTTGCCGCCCGTCGCCGCGACCGACGAGGTGTTGACGATCGCGCCGCCCTCCGCCTGCGCCCGCATCGCCGCGACTTCGTATTTGAGGAGCAGCCAGACCCCCCGGACGTTGATCGCCATCACGCGGTCGAATTCTTCCACCGTCAGTTCCTCGATCGGCTTGTAAGCGGTGATGCCCGCATTGTTGAAGGCGGCGTCCAGGCGGCCGAGGCGCCGGACCTGCGCCACGCCATCGTCGGGTCGCCGGGCTATTTTGCTTCCCGTCCCATTCCGCGCTCGCCTCGCGATCTGGCGGACCACGCCTGCATAAACTACCGCTGGACGGGAAGCGGCGCGCCGTTCCGCTGACCCTTTGCCAAGGACGGCGAGTCTCTGGACGTCGCGGTGGACGGACCGCTCGCGGTCAACGACAGCGGCCTGACGGTTGCGGCGGCGCTGGCGGGCGCCGGGCTGGCCTGCACGCTGGAAGCCCATGCCGCACCTTTCCTGGCAAGCGGCCGCCTGGTCCGCGTGCTGGAGGACTGGTGCGCGTCTTCTCCAGGCTTCTTCCTCTACTATCCAAGCCGCCGCCAGATGGCGCCCGCCTTCCGCGCATTGCTCGACTTCCTCAAAAGCCGGGCGGGGTAAAGCGGTGTTCCCGCCTTCTACGACGAGGATGCCGTCGGCTTGAGCGGCGCGAAGGTAAGGCGGTGCAGGCGGGGCAAGGGGCCGTGGGCGGTGATCGCCTGGCGGTGCTGAACCGTGCCGTAGCCGACATGGCTGTCGAAGCCGTATCGCGCATCCTGACGCCCGCAGCCGACCATGATCCTGTCACGCACGACTTTGGCGACGATCGAGGCGGCAGCAATCGACTGTGAGCGCCCGTCGCCGCCGACCAGCGCCTTGGCCGGGCAGGCAAGGCCCGGCGGCACGTCGCGACCGTCGATCAAGGCGAAGCGCGGCTGCACCGGAAGGCCGACCACCGCGCGCCGCATGGCTTCCAGGCTGGCGAGCCGGATGTTGCCGCCGTCGATTCCTTCCGCGCAGATGCCGGAAAAGGCCACGGCAAGCGCGCTGCCGAGGATCTGCTCGAACAGGCTCTCGCGTCTGGCTGCCGAAAGCTTCTTGGAGTCGTCCAGACCGAAAGGGATGCGTTCGGGATCGAGGATCACGGCCGCTGCGACGACTGAGCCGGCAAGCGGTCCCCGTCCGGCTTCGTCCAAGCCAGCCACCGGCCAAAGGCCTTTCGCGATGGCCAGTTGCTCCTCGGAGAAATCGGGCTGTTTTGGGAGGAGGTGCGGAGAATCGGGCGATGGAGCCATTG
>CAXTCF010000037.1:21689-27468 GCA_964242945.1 uncultured Rhizobiaceae bacterium
CGCCTTGGGGGGGTGGGCGCCCGTGGCGGGGCCCGCCCCCCCCCGCCCCACCCCCCCCCCAAGACCCTGCCGGATCTCCTGGGGCGGGAAAACCGGCAGGGAAACCGTCCGGCCTGTTCGGGGCGGGAAGGCGGACGGAATGGGGTTGAAGCGTTAGAAGAGCTGTAACTGGTCTCCTGAAGCGGTTGGCTTGGCTGCGGTTTTCTTGGCCCCAGGCATGGAAGGCGGGGTGAACAGGTCGGTGCGAAGAGGCTTCCGTTCCGTGTTGAGACCGAGGCGCTTTGCCGCCATCTCGAAGCGGCGGCCGATCTGCCAGGCATAGGGGCCGGTGCCCTTCATGCGCGTGGCCCAGTCCGGATCGTAGTCCCGCCCGCCGCGCATGGAGCGGATCAGCGACATCACATGGCGGAAGCGATCGGGGTAATGGCGCA
Organism: uncultured Rhizobiaceae bacterium; assembly: GCA_964242945.1. Taxonomy (GTDB): domain Bacteria; phylum Pseudomonadota; class Alphaproteobacteria; order Rhizobiales; family Rhizobiaceae; genus Mesorhizobium_B. The sequence goes on from CAXTCF010000037.1 coordinate 22,121, forward strand.
TCAGCCAGTCCTGGAATAGCGGTGCGACTTCCAATGGCAGGCGGAGCAGCACGTAGCCGGCCTCGCGCGCACCGGCGGCATGCGCCGACTCCAGCAGGCGCTCCACTTCGCCGTCGTTCAGGCCGGGAATGACAGGCGCGGTCAAAACCGAGACGGGAACACCGGCATCGCTTAAGCTACGCATCATCTCCAGCCGGCGCTCCGGAGCCGCAGCGCGCGGCTCCATCGCACGGGACAGCGTGCGGTCGAGCGTCGTCAGCGATATGGCCACCTTGACCAAGCCTCGCTCTGCCATGCGGGCAAGGATGTCGATGTCGCGCGTTACCAGCGAGCCCTTGGTGACGATGCCGACCGGGTGCGAGCAGGCGTCCAGCACTTCCAGGAGCCCGCGGGTCACGCGCCACTGCTTTTCGATCGGCTGGTAGGGGTCCGTGTTCGTGCCCATCGCGATCGTGCGCGGCTCGTAGCCGGGCTTCGCCAGCTCCTTTTCGAGAAGCCTCGCCGCATCCGGCTTGGCGAACAGTTTTGCCTCAAAATCCAGGCCGGGCGACAGGCCCATATTGGCGTGGGTCGGCCGGGCGTAGCAGTAGGCGCAGCCGTGCTCGCAGCCGCGATACGGGTTGACCGAGCGGTCGAAGGAAAGGTCGGGCGACTGGTTGCGGGTGATGACCGTGCGGGCGCTTTCCGCCTGCACTTCCGTCTTGAACGGCGGGAGGTCTTCGAACGAGTTCCAGCCATCGTCAAAGCTGTGACGGCTGAATGCCTCGAAGCGCCCGGACGGGTTGAGCGAAGCCGCCCGGCCGCGTCGGCGTTCAGGCGCGATCTGGAGAGCCTCCGCCTCGGCCAGCATGTCGGCTGCTTCCGCTCCCTGTCCGTCGCGCTTGGGTCGCGCCGCCTGCCTGATCGGGTTCATGGTCGGCTCCGCCGCAGACGCATCGATCTGATTCGTTCCTGAAACTATTCCTATCGCCCGATTGTGAACAAAGCAAGAACACATCTTCCCTGCGCGCGTCTGCTGGCATGTGGCCGACCTTTCGCTTAAGCCGCCCCGATGCTTTCGGTGATGATCCCAGCAAAGGAAGGCGATGAGGAGCGGCTGGCACACACGCTGGCCTCGCTGGTTCCGGCTGCCGTGGAGGGCATCTTGCGCGAAGTGATCGTGGTCGCGCCGGAGAGTGCGTCCGGCGTGCCGACCGTGGCGGAGCATGCGGGATGCCGGCTCGCTGAAAGACCCTCCGCAGCGATTGCGTCGGCGAAAGGCGAGTGGCTGTTGTTTCTGGAGCCCGGCGCGCGCCTGCGCGAAGGCTGGAGCGAAAGCGTGCTGACGCACGTTTCGGGGAAGGGCGGGGCGGCGCGGTTCACGGCGGAAGCGTCGGGCTGGCGAGGGCTGGCGAGCTGGTTTACGCTGCGCGGCCGGCCGCTCGCACGCGGGCTTCTGATCAGCCGAAGCGAAGCGTTCGCGTCGGTGAAAGCCGAAGGCGGACGCGAGACGCTTGCGCCCGGATCGAGACCGCGCACTCTGGCTGCGCGGCTCGTTCCGGCGGAGTAGAATGCAGGCTGGTGGAGGAAGGCATGCAGGTTCAGGGGCTCTTTGCTGTGGCCTGCGTCGCCGAGTTCGAGCGGAGCGTGGAATGGTATGCCCGCCTGTTCGGACGCGAGCCTGACGAGCGGCCGATGGACTGGCTGGTGCAGTGGCGCTTTGCCGGCGGCGCGATCCAGGTCTGGAAGGATGCAGAACGGGCAGGCCGAAGCTTGGCCACGATCGTCGAACCCGACATCGAAGCCGAACGGCGGCGCCTGGCCGGTGCAGGCCTCCACCTGGGTGAAGCATCCAGAGGCGACTACGGCGCGGTGGCGCAGATCGACGATCCCGACGGCAACCGCCTGACGCTGGCCGAACCGCCGAAGCAGCAAGCCTAACTTGCCGTCCCGCGCCGGAGGTGCTCGTCCAAGCGCGGAAAGATTTCCACGAAGTTGCAGGGCTTGTGGCGATAGTCGAACTGCGCCTTCAGGATGCCGTCCCAGGCGTCACGGCAGGCGCCGGGCGAGCCCGGCAGCACGAAGACGAAGGTGGTGCCGATCAGGCCCGCCGTGGCGCGGGACTGGATCGTGGACGTGCCGATCTTATCGTACGAGATGCGGTGGAAGACGGCGGAAAAACCCTCCATCCGCTTGGAGAACAGCGGCTCCAGCGCGTCCGGCGTCACGTCGCGGCCGGTGAAGCCCGTGCCGCCGGTGGTGATGACGACATCGACGGCCGGATCGTCGGCCCAGGCCTGCACCTGGGCTGCGATCTTTTCCCGATCGTCGGTGACAAGGGCGCGCGCGGCTAGAAGGTGGCAGGCTTCCGCGATGCGCCCCGCCAGCGTTTCGCCGGACTTGTCTTGGGTGAGGTCGCGCGTGTCGGAAACCGTGAGCACGGCGATGCGGACGGGAATGAAAGGCCGCTCAATTGTCATGGCGTTTCGGATTTGGGCGAAGCGGGGAGCGAAGGCAGCGTGCGCGTCGCCTGGACCCACCACGAAGGATGGGAACGGCGCAGCGCCGTTGCCGCCGCGTCCGCCCTCTCCGCGCTGCCGAAAAGGCCGAAGCATGTGGCACCCGAGCCGGACATGCGCGAGAAAAGCGCGCCCGTGGCGTCAAGAGCCGCGCGCGCTTTGACGATAATCGGCGCAAGGCTTGTGGCCGGCGCCTCGAGATCGTTGCGCGTTTCCCTCAACCATGCGCAGAGGGCGGCAGCCGTTCTCACGTCTGTGAGGGGAGGCAGAGGAGCGTTCTGCTTGTTCCAGAGCGCCTTGAAGACGGCCGGCGTGGAAACCGCGACGCCGGGATTTGCGAGAACCACATCGAGCGCAGGGAAGCCGGCGAGGGTCTCAATCTGCTCGCCGACGCCGCGCGCCAGGAGGGGGCGGGCGTAAACGCACATCGCCACATCGGCGCCGAGCCGTTCGCCAAGGCGAGCAAGCTGTTTCACCGACAGTTCCAGGTTCCATACCCGGTCGAGCGCGCGCAACGCCGCAGCGGCGTCGCTTGACCCGCCGCCCATGCCGGACGCCACAGGCAAATGCTTGCACAGCCGGGTGCCGACAGGACCGCCTTTAGCGTCGTGAGCTTTCTCTGTTCGGGATACCTCGGTCGCCCACCAACGAAGCGTATCGCCCGCACTTGCGCCCTTGCGTCCAGAGCGCGCGAAGAGCGCCCAGAAAGGCGAGTTCCGTTCTCGCTCGCGCCTGTCGCGCTCCAACGCAACATCCCGCAGCAGGTCACGGGCGCGCAAAACCAAGTTCTCCTTGCCGTAGGGAGCGCGCGCCGCAAGCGGTCCTTCGATGGTGAAGGCGTCCCTCGGCGCCCGGACAACTTCCACCGTATCGCCGAAAGCGGTGAACACCGCCAGGCTTTCGAGGCTATGATAGCCGTTTGCCTGCTGACCCGTCACATGAAGCGCCAGGTTGATCTTGGCGGGCGCTGCCTCGCTGACGAGGGGGCCGGCGAGAGCCACGGCTTCGCTCAATCGCGCGAGAGGCGGTATTCGCCGGTTTCCGGGTCCTTGATCAGGGTGCCGTGCGAGCCGGAAGCGCGCTCCTTCTCGACGCGGCGCAGGCGCGCGGTGACGCGCTCGGCCTCACGCACGAAGGCGCGGTAGCCCCAGTAGGCGATGATCCCGAGTATCGCGAGCAGAAGCAACTGCGGCATCGGCGGGTTTCCTTTGACGTCCGTCATGACGCGCCATCATACGCGCCCGTTTTTGGTTTTTCCAAGATGGTAAACGGAAGGTGCGTCAGAGCCCGAAGCGGGCCCAGAGCGCGCGATCCTCCGCCGCGTCGAGCAGCCCGCCGGCAGCGGCGCCGATGTCGGCGGAGGTGCCGAAGAGGCCCAGCCGGCGCGCAAACAGCGAGCGCGGCGGCGTCACCAGCCGCAGCCGCGTCTTGGCTCCGAAGCGCGCCTTCAGCACGGAGCGCATGTCGCCGACCTCGTCCACGAGGCCGAGTTGTTTTCCACGCAAGCCTGTCCAGAACAGGCCGGTGAAAAGGTCGGGATGGTCGGCAAGCTTTCCGGCGCGGCGCTCGCGCACCATCGCGATGAACGTCTGGTGAACCTCCTCCTGAAGCTCCTTCAGACGCTCGACGTCTTCCGGCTTTTCCGGCTGGAACGGGTCGAGCACCGCCTTGTTCTCGCCGGCTGTGTGCACGCGCCGCTCGACGCCGAGCTTGCGCATCAATTCGGTGAAGCCGAAGGAGGCGGAAACGACACCGATGGAGCCGACGATGGAGGAGGGGTCGGCAACGACCTCGTCGCCGGCCAGCGCGATCATGTAGCCGCCGGAGGCCGCGACATCCTCCACGAAAACGAGGACGCGCTTGTTCTTCTCCGCTGCCAGGTCGCGGATACGCCTGTAGATCAGGCGCGACTGCACGGGCGACCCGCCCGGCGAGTTGATGGAGATCGCGACAACGGGGCTTTCGAAGGAAAATGCCTTTTCCAGCACGCCGGCGACGGAGCCGAGCGCCAGCGTCGGCCGCAGCGCGCCGCCACCCGCCATGATCGTGCCGTGCAGGCGCACGACGGGAACCGTGATGGCGTCGGAGCGCAGGGATTTCGGCAGGATACGGCGCAGGAAGCGGTTCAAGGGGAACTCCAGAGTTTTCCCGCATGTAGGCGTTCAGGCGGCGGCCGGTAGTGTCTACGGCGTAGGACCGAATGCGATATTCGGTCCTACGCCGTAGAACCTTGTTCTCGCATCGGCTTTTCCGAAAGCCGCTGCGCACTCTTCGGGCCACTGCTCTAGGCGTGAACTTCCGCAAAGGGTGGGAAGCGTGCTGTCCGCCGATCCATGTTCCAAGGCTTACTGGCTGAATTTCAGCCGGCGTTCCTCGCCATGCCTCTTCAGACTCGACTACAGGACCGGCGTGAGTGGCCGTTCCCCCAGGTCTTCGGCCATCATGACAAGGTAGCCATCAGGATCGAGAACGAAGATCTCTCGCTTTCCGCCCTCGCGATCCCCATAGCGTCGCCACACCTCACGAGGGCCAGCGTGGAGGGCAACCCCCAACGCGTCTAGCTTGGCGAGTGTCGGTTGAATGTCTGCAACGTAGACCTGAAACATGACGCCTCGACCATAAGGCCGTTGCAACTCACCCGTTTCCCATGCTCCCGAACGGCGGCAAAGCATGATCTGCGATCCTTCCGGACGCTCAAGGTAAGCAAAGCCCTCTGCAGGGCGCTGATAAGCGATTTCGAAGCCCAGAATTTCACGCCAGAACTTCAGGCTGGCGCCAATATCCTCGACCAACAACTCATACCGGCTCCGGTTGATCACTTCATCTTTGTGACGCCTGGCCACCAGTGGA
>CAXTCF010000038.1:0-26929 GCA_964242945.1 uncultured Rhizobiaceae bacterium
GGGAGGGCAGGGGCGGCAGCCAAGCGCTTGGCCCTAGAACGGCGACACGGTGTCGATGATCTGCTGGCCGTAGGGCGGCTGCTGCACCTCGGTCAGGCGGCCGCGCCCGCCGTAAGCGATGCGCGCCTCGGCGATGCGCTCATAAGGAATCGTGTTCTCCGCGCCGATGTCCTTGACGCGCACGATGCCGGCAATCGTCAGCACGCGAAGCTCGGCGTTGACGCGCACCTCCTGGGAGCCGCGGATCATCAGGTTGCCGTTGGGCAGCACCTCCGTCACCACGGCCGCCACCGACAGGTCGAGCCTTTCGGAGCGCGCGGTGGCGCCGCTGCCCTTAGCTGCCGTATCGGAGCCGATCTTCGCATCGGCGCCGCCGATGAACGGCTTGAACCAGTTCCAGGTGGCGCCGACCTCGGCGTTCAGGCCGCGGCTCGCGGTGCGCTCGCGCTCCGATTCGTTCTTGAACTTGGCGCTGTCGTCCAGCCTGATCTTAACCGTCAGGATGTCGCCCGTGGTCAGCGCGCGGGGATCGGTGAACAGGCGGCTCTGGCGGTCGTCCCACAGCGAGAATTTTCGCGTGGGCTGGTGGGGCTCCTGCGGGTAGGAGTAGGCGGCGCGCGCGGTCGGCTCGATGCCGGAGCCGACGGGGGTCAGCGCCGGCTCGCGGCCGATCTCGGCAAGCTGCTGCTTGGTGGCGCAGCCGCTGCCCGTCAGAAAGACAAGGAGAAGCGGGCTCACGCGAAGCACGGAATGGAACGTCATGACGGGTCCTCCTTGCGTGCGGCATTCACCATCACGCCGGTCAGCGTCGCTGCCCGCTTGGTTTCCATTTCGTTGAGAATGATGCCGGCGCGCTTCGGCTCCAGCTTCATCAGGATCGCCGCCGCAAGGTCGGTGCGCAGTTCCGCCAGCCGCTCGGCGGCGGCATCCGGCTTCATGGTGCGGTAGATCTTCACGACGGAATCTTCGGCCAGCCCAAGGAACTCGTCGCGCCGCTTCATCCAGGTCTCGACCTCGGCGCGCTTGGCTTCGAGCGCCGCCATGCGGGTGTCGATTGCGCCCTGAAGCTTCTGCAATTCCTGGGTCTGAAGCTGGTAGCGGCGGTCGCGCGCGGCATCCGCGATGTTGCCGCAGAAGCGCTCGACCTCGCTCTGGTTCCGGTCCTCATCGGCGCCTGCCGCCGGCTGGCCGAATAGCAGCGCCAGCACCGCGCCGGCAGCGAAAAGCTTTACGGATGTGTGGCGAGAGAAGGAGATCATTGCAGCACGAGCTCCGCCTGGAGCGCGCCAGCGGACTTCACGGCCTGGAGGATGGCGATGATGCCGTCCGGCTTGACGCCGAGCCGGTTCAAACCGCCGACCAGCGTCTCCAGATCCGGACCGTTCAGCACGTTGACGCGGGCGTCCGGCCGGTCCGCCTCGATCACGGAATAGGGCTCTTCCGCGGTCACGCCGTCGGAAAAGGATTCGGGCTGCACGACCTTCGGCATCTCGGTCACGCGCACGGTCAGCGTGCCGTGGCTGATCGCCACCTTGGAAAGCCGCACGTCGGCGCCGATCACGATGGTGCCGGTGCGCTCGTCGATCACCACGCGAGCCGGCGCGTCGGCCTCTATCCTGATGTTCTCGATCGTCGCCATGAAGCGGGCGGCGGAGATGTTTCCGGGCTTGTCCAGCGTCACCGTGCGGGCGTCCTGCTCGGCTGCCACGCGCACGCCCCAGGAGCGTGCCGCCTGCACGTTGATGGCATCAGTGACGCGCACGGCGGTGGAGAAGTCGGGATTGCGCAGTTGCAGCGTCATGTGGTCGAGATGGGCGAAATCGCCTTTCACCTCGCGCTCGATGATGGCACCGTTCGGCACCCGGCCGGAAGTCGGCACCCCTTGCGTCAGCGTTTCCGCCTCACCTTTGGCGGCAAAGCCGGTGACGAAAACGGAGCCTTGCGCGACCGCGTAGATCTCGCCGTCCGCGCCGCGCAGCGGCGTCATCACCAGCGTGCCGCCGGTCAGCGAGGAAGCGTCGCCGAGCGACGACACGTTGACGTCGATGCGCGCGCCCGACTGCACGAACGCCGGCAGGTTGGCCGTGACGATCACCGCGGCGACGTTCTTGGCGCGCGCTTGGCCGCCTTCCATGGCGATGCCGAGGTTTTCCAGCATGGCGCGGATCGACTGCTCGGTGAAGGGCGAGTTGCGAAGCGAGTCGCCGGAGCCCTGGAGCCCGATTACCAGACCGTAGCCCACAAGCTGGTTGTCGCGGGCGGCCTGGAGGTCCGCGATGTCCTTGATGCGGGAGGATGCCTGCGCCATTTCGGGCGCGAGCAGGGCCAGCACCGCTAAGAAGGCGGAAACGATCTTGCGCATCACGAGCCGCCGACCGCCACGGTGCCGTTGGCGAGCACGGTGCCGGAAAAAGTCTTGCCGCTGTCGGGGTTGCGCAAGCGCACGAAGTCGCCGACCGCGCCGGATTCCAGCGCCACGGCCGTTAGGGAGATGGAAAGGTTGTTGAGGGAATATACCACCTCGACGGGCTTGCCCTGCTCCACCACCCAGGCCTGGCGCAGCGCCGCAATCGGGATCAGCTTGCCGGGAACAAGCGTGCGCTTGGCAACTTTGCCGTCGATCTGCGCAAGGTCGGTCGCAAATGGGCCGGCAGCCGCCGAAATCGCGCGCATCCGCACCTCCGATACCGCATCGGCGGAAACTGTCTCGCCGGGGTAGATCACGCGGGTAGGCGTGAGCGCGGTTTCCGCGGCCTGGGCGGGGACGCCGAGGATAGCAACGAGCAGCAGCGCCGCCAAGCCGAGTGTTGCAGCCAGGCATCCCTCATCCGCCTGCCGGCACCCCTCCGCCCTCCGCTCAGCCACCGGCTGAGCGATCCGGCTTGCAGCCGGACCGGGCTGCGACCCACTAGGGGAGAAGGGGGAACTTTGCCGTCTCGCTTTTCCTGCCACGCCAACGGTTGGCGCAAGTCGTGCCGCTTCCTTCTTCTCCCCTTGTGGGAGAAGGTGCCGGCAGGCGGATGAGGGGTAAAACCCAGACAGCGGAAGCATGCTAGGCATCAACGCCGTCACCGCAGGTTCTTCGACACGACGCCGGCCATCTCGTCGGCGGCCTGGATCACCTTCGAGTTCATCTCATAGGCGCGCTGGGCCGAGATCAGTTCGGTGATCTCCTTGACCGGATCGACGTTGGAGTCTTCGAGGTAGCCCTGCTCGATCGTGCCGAAGCCGGGATCGCCGGGAACGCCGGTGACGGCGGGACCGGAAGCCGGCGTTTCCGCGAACAGGTTGTCGCCCTGCGCCGACAGGCCGGCCTCGTTGGCGAAGTTGGCGAGCTGGATCTGGCCGAGCGACTGGAGGTCGGCCTGCCCGTCGACGCGGGCGAAGACCTGGCCGGTCTTGTTAACGATCACCTCCACCGTGTTCTGCGGCACGGTGATGTTGGGCTGCACGAGCATGCCGTCGGTGGTGACGAGCTGGCCCGTGGCGTTGGTGTTGAAATCGCCGGCGCGGGTATAGAGCGTCGATCCGTCCGCCGCCTGGATCTGGTACCAGCCGTTGCCGACCAAGCCTAAGTCGAACTTGTTGCCGGTCGCCGTCAGCGAGCCCTGGACGTGGACGTTGCGGATCGCCGTGGTCTTGACGCCCAGGCCCACCTGCACGCCTTCCGGCACGATCGAGCCGTCGCCGCGGTTCGGCACGCCCTGCGCGCGGTCGGTCTGGTAGAGCAGGTCGGAGAACTCGGCCCGCGCCCGCTTGAAGCCGGTCGTGTTGATGTTGGCGATGTTGTTGGCGATGACCTCAAGGTTGGTCTGCTGCGCGTTCATGCCGGTTGCGGCGATGGCCAGGGCTCGGAAACTCGACACGGATTGCCCTTCCTAGATCGACATGCGGCTGAGTTCGAAACAGGCAGAACCCGCCGGCGGAAGCCGTTCGCGGGTGCCGAGCCATACCTTGCTGGACCGCCGCATCACGGCCTGTAGGCAGGTCTGCTGCGCGTTCATGCCGGTTGCGGCGATGGCCAGGGCTCGGAAACTCGACATCGGACAGGGACCTCAGATCGACATGCGGCTGACTTCGAGATAGGCGGAAACGATCTTGTCGCGCAGGGCCACGGCCGTCTGCATCGCCTGTTCCGCACTCATCACAGCATCCACCACCTGCCTTGTGTCGGCCTTGCCTTGCAGGGCATCGACGGAAACGCTTTCGGCACCTTTCAGCGCCTCCACCGTGTTGCCTGCGACGCGGGCCAGCGCGGCGGCAAAGGAGTCCGGGTTGCCGGCCGCCGGTGCGACCGTCCCAATGCCCCCAAGCGTCGCGCCGCCTGCCGGCCGCGCGAGAGAGGCTGGTCTCAGCCCTGCGAGCGCGCCGATCATCCGTTGCTCCTGAGCAGGTCCACCGTCATGGAGATCAGGTCGCGCGCCTGCTTGAAGACCTGAAGGTTCGCCTCGTAGGAGCGGTTGGCCTCGCGCATGTCCGACATCTCGACCAGCATGTTGACGTTGGGCATCTTCACATAGCCGCGCGCATCCGCCGCCTCGCTGCCCGGCTGGAATTCGACCGGGAAGGCGCTGGCGTCGCGGTCGATCCTGGCCAGTTCGACGGTGGAGGCGCCCAGGCTCCGGTCGAGCAGGGCGGCAAAGGATACGATCTTGCGGCGGTAGGGGTCCGCGCCCGGGCCTGAGCCGGTGGACTGCGCATTGGCCATGTTCTCGGAAACGACGCGCAAGCGCTCGGACTGCGCTTCCAGGCCGGAGGCGGCGACCCTGAGGGCGGCGGACAACGCATCCATGATCAGCCCTTCGCCGCGGTGAGCAGCATGCGGTGGAAGGAGCGCACGATTGCCGTGTTCAGCTCGAACTCGCGGCGCACGTCGCCGGCCTTCACGAACTCGTCTTCCAGCGCGACATCGTTGCCGGAAGGCAGGATCCTGCCGCCTTCGATCTCCTTCGTGCCGATCGCCTCGGCGGGGTTCGAGCCGAAATGCGCGGGGGCGGTGGAAACCAGCGACACGCCGGATCCGCCTTCCAGCATCTTGGAAAAAGGCTCCACGTCGCGCGCGCGAAAACCCGGCGTGTTGACGTTGGCGATGTTGCCGGCGATCGCCGTCTGGCGCGCGGACAGCCAGCGCGCCTGGGCGGAGGCCAGCGTAAACAGGTTGACGGGGGACGGCATGGCGGTCGGACAAACTCCCGGCGACTGCCGACCTGTCTACTCCCTCCGAATTGTGCGAGCCTTGCGGCGGGCTTCAGCTTTCCGGCGCCAGCACCCGGTCGTCCGACGTCGTCACCACAGGCTTGCCCTCGCGCTCCTCGAAGCCGGTGATGCGGGTGCCGTCGGGCAGCTTGTCGCCGCGGCCGACGACGTAGAGGCCGGAATCGTCTTCGATCATCGCCCGGCCGTTCTCGATGTGGATCACATGAAACACCGGCGGCGGGGCGTCAGGAAACGGCTGTTCGGGGGGCGCCTGCGGCTTTTCCTCTTCCGGCGCCGTGCCGGTCGCGAACAGGTCGAGATCGGCCGGCAGTTCCGAATTGTTCTTGCCTAACCCCTGGCGGACCACGGAAGGCGACAAGGTGGCGCGTCCGTTGCCCAGGCCCGGCACGATGCGGAAGGCCGTGCCCTTCGCCCCGAATTGTTCCGGATTGAAGAAGATGTACCAGGGAAAGGTCGCGCAGAGCAGGCCGAGCGTGACGCCGAGGGCGGCCACCGTCAGGTCGCCGCGGCGCGATGCCTTCTTCTGCGTTGCATCGCCCTTCACGCGGCGGCGGAACGGGCGCCAGCGCTTCTCCGGCGCTCTGGCCGGGTTCGGAACAAGCCGCTCGGATTTGTCAGGCATCGCGCCGCTCCCTTGCCTTCAGGAACCGGGCCAGATCCAGAAAAGCCTCGCGCGAGGGCGGATCGTCGGGGTTCTGCACCAGCGCCTCGTAGATGTCAGGCACCTGCCGTACCGCGCCGTCGAGCTCCGGGTCGCTGCCTGCCTGGTAGCCGCCGAGCAGGCGGATGTCGCGGGTTTCCTCGAAGCGGGCGATCATGGATTTCAGCCGCATCACCAGCGTCCGCTCATCCGCGCTCCAGGCTTTGGGCGCAAGACGCGAGAGCGAAGCCAGCGGGTCCACGGCAGGGTAGCGCCCGGACTCGGCAATGGTGCGCGATAGGACCAGGTGTCCATCCAGGATGCCGCGCACGCAGTCGGCGACCGGGTCGTTCATGTCGTCGCCGTCCACCAGCACCGAAACGATGGCCGTGATGGAGCCGGAACCCGCCGCGTGACCGGGACCCGCGCGCTCCAGCAAGCGCGGCAGTTCGGCGAACACGGAAGCGGGGTAGCCGCGCGACACCGGCGGCTCACCGCCGCCCGACCCGACCTCGCGCAACGCATGGGCGAAGCGCGTCACGGAGTCGATCAGCAGCAGCACGTTCTGGCCGCAGTCGCGAAAATGCTCGGCGACCCGCATCGCCGTGTCGGGCGCGCGGCGGCGCAGCGTCGGGCTCTCGTCGCCGGTCGCCACCACCGCCACCGTCTTGGCGCGGCCCGCGTTGCCCAGCGTGTCCTCCAGGAACTCGCGCACCTCGCGGCCGCGCTCGCCCACCAGCGCCACCACCACCGTGTCGAAAGCCGCCGCGTTGGCGAGCATGGCGAGCAGCGTGGACTTTCCCACGCCCGATCCCGCGAAGATGCCGAGCCGCTGCCCGAAGCAGAGCGGCGCGAAGATGTCCACCACGCGCACGCCCGTCTTCAAGGCCCTGCCGACCCGTCCCCGCGCCATGGCCGCCGGCGGGCCGGAACTTTCGCTTGGCCCGCTCGCGTTGGAGCCGGATAAGGGCGGGCCGCCATCAACGGGACGGCACAGCGCGTCGATCACCCGCCCGCGCCAGCTTTCGTCCGGCTGGGGCAGGGCGTTGGCGCACCGGAACACGGGATCGCCCACGGCAAGTTCCCGCGCCGGCTCGAACGGGGCTACCCAAATGTCCTCGGCACCGACACGGATCACCTCGCCGCAGCGGACTTTGCCGCCCGCGCGATGCTCCACCACGTCGCCGATGCGCGCGACGCGCGAAAGCCCGCCGACGCGGTAATAGGACGCCGCGATCTCCGTGACGCGCCCGCCGCGCCGCAGCAGCGCCTCAGCCGCGCTGGAGCCGGCGACCAGTGCTTCCAGCCTGTCGAGGGGCTCAAGCGCGGCGCTCACAGGAACAGGAGGAGCGGCAATGCGAGGGGAAGCGCGCCCAAGGTGGTCGGCAGCGCGCCGGGCTGGAGGAAGGGCAGGAAGTCAAAGCTGTTCGATGCCATCGCTATTTCGAGCCCAGCGTCTTGATCGCCTCGTCCAGCGAGGACTCGGTTTCCCGCACAAAGGCCGCGGAGCTTTCGAAGGCGCGCTGCACCTGGATCAGCCGCGTCATCTCCAGCACGGGATTGACGTTGGCCTGTTCGATGAAACCCTGCGCGACACCTGCATCGAGCCTGTCCACCACGGCTTCCCCATCGGAAGCCGGGATCACGCCGGAGTTGCCGTAGCGGGTAAAATTCGGGCCGGGATCGAAGGTAAACAGGCCGAGCGCCGCGACGAGGCGCCCACCCTGCCGGAGCGAGCCGTCCGCGCCCGCAACCGGCGCTCCGGCGGCAGGGTCGAGCTGGATCGGGGAGCCGCCGGCATCCAGCACGGGATGGCCTTCCAGCGTCACCAGCTGGCCTTCCGGGGTCATGGAGAAGCGGCCGTCGCGCGTCATCACCTGGCCGGCGGGCGTGTCGATGGAGAACCACGCATCGCCGCGCACTGCGAAGTCGAAGGGGTTGCCGGTCTGGGTGACGGAGCCCTTGGCCGTGTTCAGAAAGGTCTCGCCGGAGGACGTGAAGTCGAGGCGGTTGGCGCCCGTGCCGGTGACGAGGTCGTCGAAGCGCACGCCGGTGGCGCGGAACCCCGCCGTGTTCATGTTGGCGACGTTGTCGGCGATCGTCGTCAGCCGTTTTTCCAGCGCGATCTGCGCCGACAGGGCAACGTAAAGGCCATCCTGCATCGCTGCGCCTCAGATTTTCAACTGCTGCATGGTCAGCATCAGGTCGGTGGAGATGCCGTAGGCCGTGCTGCTGAACAGGGTCGCCGCCGAGGCGGTCTCGGTGGTGGACGGATTGGAAACGTCGTACATGGCCGTGAAGCGCTTGAGGAAGTCCGTCACTTTGCCGGTCTTCTGAAAATCCTTGACGTCGAATTTTTCCGAAAACACCTCCACCTGCCGCTCCAGGTCCGCGGAGGCGAAGGAAGCGGGCAGGCCGAAGGCCGTGCGCGCGACTTGGGCGAGCGCCGTGTCGGCCAGGACGTCGTACCAGCTGTCGATGCTTTTTGCCTTACGCTCGAAGTTGAGCGCCAGCCGCACGCCCTCGTTCTGCTCGCCGGCGTTCTCTTCCAGCACCTGCCTGTTGTAGCGGTCCACCGTGCCCTTGCGGGTGGAATCGAAGATCGTCGTGGTTTCGCCGAACTGGGCGAAGTTGAAGGTCTTGACGAAGTCGCGGTAGCGCGTGTCGGTGAGCTTGTTGGCGAAACTGTCGGAGTCGCTCACCCCGCCTTCCAGCGCCTTGCGCATGAAGGCCTTGGCGTAGGCCATGTCCTCCAGGCCGAACGCCTTCATGGCGTAGCGGTAAAGCCGGCTGTCGCTCATGAAGTCGTCGATCGACTTCACCTTCTCGATATGGGCGAGGTAGTACGCGCTTTCGCGGGCAGCCGTCGGCGCCTTCGCAACCCGTTCGAGCGACTTCGTGAGGTCGCGCGTCACGCCGAGATAGCTGGCATAGGTGCTGACCAACGGACCCCTGCCTCTCGCTTTGCGCTCTTTGATGACCGTGAGGCGAGGTTAAGCCCGGCATGCTTGCCCGAACCTTAAAAGCCTTTGTCTGCGGCCTTTTGCGAGCACCGGCTGCCTGCATGCTTGGCTTCAAGCCCCACGCAAGGCCTGCCGCCTAGACCGAGAGGCGAAAGCGTACCGCACGAACGAGGCCGGGTCTTGGGCATCATTATCGGACTTCTGGTGACGTTCGGCTGTGTGCTCGGCGGCTTCATGGCGGTCGGCGGCCATGTCGGCGTGCTGATCCAGCCCTACGAAGCCTTGGAAATCGTCGGCGCCGCGCTCGGCTGCTTCATCATCGCCAATTCGCTCAAGGTGGTGAAGGACACGGGCAAGGCCATCGGCCAGGCCTTCAAGGGCGCCGTGCCGAAGGAAAAGGACTACCTGGAAACGCTGGGCGTCCTGCACAGCCTGATGCGCGAGCTGAAAACCAAGTCGCGCTCGGAGGTCGAAGCGCATATCGACAATCCCAAGGAGTCGGCGATCTTCGCGCTGTTTCCCATCGTGCAGAAGAACCACGACCTGACGCAGTTCATCTGCGACTACTGCCGCATCATCATCATCGGCAATGCGCGCTCCCACGAGGTGGAAGCGCTGATGGAAGAAGAGATCCACACGATCCGCGCCGACAGCCTGAAACCCTACCACTCGCTGACGGCGGTGGGCGACGGCCTGCCGGCCATCGGCATCATCGCGGCGGTGCTCGGCGTGACCAAGGCGATGGGCTCGCTGAACGAGTCGCCGGAAGTGCTGGGCGAACTGATCGCGGCGGCCCTCGTCGGCACGCTGCTCGGCATCTTCATCTCCTACTGCCTGATTTCGCCGATCGCCACCAAGATCAAGGTGGTGCGCGAGAAGAAGAACCGTCTCTACATCATCGTGAAGCAGACGCTGATCGCCTACATGAACGGCTCGCTGCCGCAGGTCGCCATCGAGTTCGGCCGCAAGACGATCTCGGCCTATGAGCGGCCCTCCATCGACGCTGTGGAGCAGAGCACGATGAATCTGGGCGGCGACGCCAAGAAGGCTGCCTGAAGCCATGCGCTCCCGCAAGCGGGCCCCGTAGCGGATGGCCGTGCTCCCTTCCACGCCGGCCGAGATGCAGGCCTACATCGTCGAACGGCTGGTGGGCGACACCGCCGAGCCGGACCGGGTGCTGGACTGCGCGGAAAAACTCGCCGGCCGCGTGCTGCGCCCCTTTGCGGAAGCCCTCAACGCGCTGCTTGCCACGCCGCTTTCGGTAGAGGTGGGCGGCGTCAAGCTCGCCCGCATTGCCGACTGCGGCAGCCTTCTGGCCGCCGACGGCCCGCTTTTGGTTTCCGCATCCGAACCGGACGCGCCCGACGCTCTCCTCCTGGTGGTGGATGCCGGCGCCCTGGCGCTGCTGGTCAGCGCCATGTTCGGCGGCGATCCGGGGCTGGCGCTCCCGCCGATCGCCCGCGAAGCCTCCGCGATCGAGCAGGACGTGGCGGCTGCCGTGCTTGCCGAATTGGCGCAGGCCCTGAACGGGAGCGGCGGCCTCAACCTCGTTTTGCCGCTGCCGGCAATGGTTTCCGGCGCAGCCGCCCGCAAGACCGCCTTCCGGGACGGGCCGGCTGTCCGCATCACCTTGCGCCTGGTTTCGCCGGCGGCCAGCGGCGAGATTCACCTGTTCGTGGTGCAGCGCGTGCTGCTTCAGCGGCGCGAAGCCCCTTCCGCGACGGGCGAGGGCGAATGGGGGCCGCGCATCGGCGAGGAGATCATGCGCTCCGGCATAGTGCTTGAAGCCGTGATGCCGATGGGCAGGTTCACCCTGGGCGCTATCGCGGCCTTCACGCCGGGCAGCGTGGTCCCGTTCGAGCCAGGGGCGCAAACGGAAGCCCGCCTGCTTGTGCGCGGGCGCACCCTTTACCTCTGCGAGTTCGGCCGCCTCGGCGCGCAATACACCGTGCGCATCCGGGAGCCGTTCGACGCAGCGCAGGACTTCATGGACGGCCTTCTGCCGGATTGATTTTTCTTGAAGACGCCCAGCCGGGGCGCAAGGAGCGGGACCAATGAACCAGGCAGCAGCGGCCGGAAGCGCGCAGGACGAGGAGCAGCTCGACCGCGCCATCGCGGAACTGCGCGGCGTGCTCCACGAGGAGGACCAGCGTCCCAATCCAGCCGGCCTGCTCGCTTCGTTCGAGGCTTCACGCGGGTCGGCGGCAGCCAATCCCGGCGGCACGAGCGTGATCATGAACATCCCCGTGGACGTGCAGATCGTGCTGGGCGCAGCCGAGATGCCGGTTTCGGAGCTGATGTCGCTTCAGAAGGGCTCGACGGTCGCGCTCGACCGGCGCATCGGCGAGCCCGTGGACGTGATGGTGAACGGCCGCAAGATCGCCCGCGGCGAGATCACGGTGCTCGACAGCGACCCTTCACGCTTCGGGATAAAGCTGACCGAGATCATCGCGGCTTAAATCAATGGATGCTGATCGACCGTCTGCGCCGCCCCTCACTGCCCTGCCGGGCATCTCTCCCCGTAAACGGGGAGAGAGTCGGCCAACCGTCCATGACGGCGTGTCTTCTCCCCGTTCACGGGGAGAAGGTACCGGCAGGCGGATGAGGGGCGGTGCGGACGGCGAAGGGGCAAGCAGATCAGCAGCAGAATCCATGCTGAACGGAGCGGGCCCGAGCCAATGAGCGAATTCGCCAACCTTTCCCGCCCGCAAAAAGCTGCGGTGATCCTCGTCGCCATGGGCAAGCCGGCGGCAGGGCGGCTGCTGAAGTTCTTCAAGCAGGAGGAACTGAAGGCGCTGGTGGAAGCCGCTAGGCGGCTGCGCACGATTCCGCAGGCCGACCTGGAACGGATCGTCGGCGAGTTCGAGGCCGAGTTCACGGAAGGCGCCGGCCTGATGGACAGCGGCGAGGAGATCGGCAACATCCTCACCGAAACGCTGTCGCCGGAAGAGATGACCGCCATCATGGGGCAGGGCAAGCCCATCGGCACCGCGGCGACTGCCGGTCCGCCGCCTGTCTGGGCCGAACTGGAGAAGCTCGATGCCGCCCGGCTCGCCGACCTCGTCGCGACGGAGCATCCGCAGACGGCGGCCGTGATCCTCTCCCAGATCGCGCCGAACGCGGCGGCTGCCGCCCTGCTGCCGCTGGAAAAGGCGTTCCGCGGCGACATCATCCGGCGCATGATGGCGACCAACACCGTGCCGCCCGCCGCGCTCAAGCTCGCCGAGGCGCAGCTGCGCCGCAAGCTTCAGAGCGCGTCCGGAGCCAAGGATGCGGCCGCCGGGCAGAGCCGGGTGGCGAGCCTGCTCAACGAGTTGGACAAGACGATGCTCGACGAGGTGATGCAGGACCTCGAAGCCTCCGGCACACCGGGCTTGGCCGCGATCCGCGCAAAACTGTTCTCATTCGAGGACATCGCGGCGCTGACGCAGAAGGCGCGCGTCACCCTGTTCGACGGCATCGGGAGCGAGCTTGTCACGCTGGCGCTGCGCAATGCCGACGCTGCCCTCACCGAAGCCGTGCTTTCGGCCATCGGCGCCCGCTCGCGCCGCATGATCGAAGCCGAGCTTTCGCAGGGGTCCGACGGTTTTGCCGTCGCCGAGATCACCCGCGCCCGCAAGCAGATCGCGTCAACCGCGATCCGCATGGCCGCAGCAGGCACCTTCGCTCTTCCTTCGGCGGAGGGGGCGAGCCAGGCCGCCGCCTGAGCTTGTAATTTCCCATGGCCGACGGCGAGGACAAGGAAAGTAAAACAGAGGAACCGACCGAGAAGAAGCTGCGCGAAGCGGCGGAAAAAGGTCAGCTTCCCCAGTCGCGCGAAACCGCCCTCCTGTTTTCCTTCGCGGCGATCCTCGTCTTCACGATGTTCTTCGCGGAAGACGCCGCGGTGAAGCTCGCGGCCTTTCTTTCAGCCTTTCTGGAGCGTCCGGAGGACTGGCCGCTCGAAACGGGCCGCGACGTGGAAACGCTGATGTCCGGGCTGACGGTCGCTGCGGGCAAGCTGACCGGGCTGATTCTCGTCCTCCTGGCGGCGGCCGGCGTCGTCGCCGGCTTGATCCAGCACAGCCCAAGCTTGGTCACGGAGCGCATCCGGCCGCAATGGTCGCGCGTCTCGCCGGCCGCCGGCTGGAACCGATTGTTCGGCGCCGCCGGCTTCGTGGAGTTCGGCAAATCTCTGGCCAAGCTCGCTTTTGCGCTCGTGGTGGTGTTCTTCGCACTGCGCGGCACGAAGGAGGAATTGCTCTCCGGCCTCGTCTCGCACCCCGACTCCTTCGCCCAGGTTATCCGGGACGTCCTGGTGCGCATCCTCGTTTCGGTGACGCTGGTGATGAGCGCCATTGCCGGCGCGGACTTCGTTTGGGCGCGGATCAAGTGGAAGCGCGACCTGCGCATGAGCAAGCAGGAGATCAAGGACGAGATGAAGCAGACTGAGGGCGACCCGATCGTCAAGGGCCGCATCCGCTCGCTCCAGCGCGACCGCGCGCGCAAGCGCATGATGGCCGCCGTGCCGCGCGCCACGCTGGTGATCGCCAACCCCACGCATTTTGCGATCGCGCTGCGCTACGTGCGCGAGGAGAACGAAGCCCCGGTGGTGCTCGCCAAGGGCCAGGACCTGCTCGCTCTGAAAATCCGCGCGCTGGCTGCCGAGCACGAAATCCCGGTCTTCGAGGACGTCGCGCTCGCCCGCTCCATGTACAAACAAGTTTCGGTGGATAGCGTGATCCCGCCTCAGTTCTACGCGGCCGTCGCCGAGCTGGTGCGCATCGTTTACGCCCGCAACACGCCGCGCAAGACGGCTGGGCCTGGGAGCACGTCATGATCCGGCAAATGCACTCCGCCCGGCGGGAGGAAATCGTCGCCCTCGCGCTGGCTCCCGTCGTCGCGGAACTGCGGCTGGTGGACGCCGCCGACTTCATCGCCTTCATCAGGCTGGACCAGACGGCGGCGCTCGCAGACATCCTCGCCGGCGCCGCCGAGCTTTACCTGATGCCGGGCGCGTTGCGCCTAGGCGCGGGAAGCGAAGTGGAGGCGTCCTGGGGCGAGGCGCCGCGCGTCTTCTTAAGCCTCGAATTCTGGCTCTCCGGCGTGACCGTGTTCTTCCGGCTCGTGATGGACACTGAGCGGGCCGGCGTGGACGTGGCCTATGCCGCCTTCGCCAATCCGGATGTCGATGAAGAGGCGAACACCGCCTTCCTTCAGCGCGTCCTGGAGGACGTTCGCATCTTCCGCACCGAGCCGATCACCTGATCCCGGCCGCGTCAGTCGATCAGGCCGAAGCGTATCGCCTTGGCGACCGCATGGACGCGGCTCACCGCGTTCAGCTTCACCATGGCCGAGGCCAGGTGCTGATCGACCGTGTTGGAGGCCATGCCCAAGGCCTTGGCGATCTCGGCGCTGGTCAGCCCTTCCGCCGTCAGTTCCAGACATTCTAGTTCGCGCTTGGACATCGGCGCGCCGCCTTCGCCTTCAATGCGCATCAGCGAAACCGCCTCGAAAAGCGCGAAGCAGCGCCCGTGCGCGTCGAGCATGGCTTCCCCCGCAACGGCAAGGCGCTTGCCCCAGAACACCACGATGCCCTTTGCGCCGCGCTCGGCATGGCAGGGAAAGCCGACGCCCGGTTCCAGCCCCCCATAGGAAAGGAGGCGCTTGCCCCAGGGCAGGGCGGAGAGCCCGTCGGGAATCGATGCCGGCCCGCACCACCACAAGGGAACGGTGGTGGCCAGCAGATGCCGCGCAAGCTCCCCGTCATGCACGTCCAGAAAGGCCGAGAGGTAAGGAGAAGGCAGCGGAAAATCGCAGTCGAAGGCGGATTTCAGCGAATGGCTGGCGCCGGGCGCTGCGATCAGCAAGGCAAAGCCGTCTGCGCTTAAGGTGTTCGCGATTGCGCGGCAAAGCCGCACCGCTTCCTCAGCCCCGCCGCTGGTGAAGCCGCCCGATCCGCTGGGACCGCCGCCCGCGCCGCGGCGCAACTGCTGACGGCCGGTCCCGCCCGGCTTCTTCTTGCTCGGCCCTTTCATCAGATGATGCCGCTCCGGATCGCGGTGGCCACCGCCTTCGGCCGGTTGCCGGCGCCGAGCTTCTGCATGGCATGCGTGATGTAGGACGCGACGGTATTGGGGGCCACGCCGAGGATCACCGCGATCTCTTCCGTGGTCTTGCCTTCGCTGACCCAGTCCATGCACTGCCGCTGCCGCTCCGACAGCGGGTTTTCCGTGACCGCGGAGGCGAGCAGCGCGGTGAGCTTGCTCAAGCCGTAGCAGCATTCCAGCTGCGCGCGTGCGATCGCTTCCGCGGCGATCGTGCCGGTTTCGGCGCCTGAAAGCAGCAGGAAGAAGCGCCACGAGCCGGCCTGCACCCGCAACGGCCACAGTTCCGCGTGGTCGAGCGCGTGAAGCAGCGCCGCTTCCTCGCCCGACATCATGCCGCCGAGATTCGGCGCGCCACTGGTCAGGATCGGCTGCGGCTTCGAGCCGGGGGCGGCGGTGAAAGGGCCGCCGACAAGCCGGGCAAGCAGCGGGTGGCCCGCAAGCTGGATCGCGTCAAAGGTCCAGTTCGATGCAAGGATGCGCAAGGATCCAGCGCTGCGCCCGTTTGGAACGGCCAGCAGCATGTAGAAGTCCGCGCCGACGCTGCCGGTCAGCGCCGACAGGAAGCCGATCAGGTCGCGGAGTGTGCTCATGCCCGGCGGCGGCTCGTCCCCGCCGTCGTCACCGCTTCCGTCCCGACTCTCGTCGCTCATGCCGCTTGAGCCCCGCGTCCCCGCACCTAGTTTCCCATCAGCGGCCGAGACAAGGCGCATGTTTCCTGCCACCGGCATGCGGCGAGGACGCCGCTTCCGGGTTCGGGAAGCACCTGCCGTTGTCACCGGAACCACGCCAAACGCAAGCGTAGCCGTTGCCGCCGAGCGCCATTCCCATAAACCTTCGGCGGACAGGTCGCGACCGGCCTCCATTCCGGTTGCGATCCGCCTTAGGCCCCCAAGCAGGACTGGCTGATTCGACAGGAGTCTAGACGCCGGACGCGGGAGCGGAAAGGCCGAAATTTCCGCGCGAGGCAGCGCGGAAGCTTTCGCGCGGCTTGCTCTTGCCGCCCAGTGCGTTCACCTTCACCCCCTCCATGCAATGATTTCAGTTCGTTACCTGGCGAAGTAATCTTCCGGGAAAAAAGAAGCGGGGAGGAGAAAAAATTATGAGGCGTTCCGAGGTCAACGCGATCCTGCGCGAAGGCGGTCAGTTCATCCGCTCGCACGGCTATATCCTGCCGCCTTTTGCAACCTGGACGCCCGACGAGATGCGCAACCGCCGCGAGCCGGGCATCCTCCAGGCTCGGCTCGGCTGGGACGTCACCGATTTCGGCACGGAAAAGTTTGGGGAGACCGGCTTGTTCCTGTTCACGGTGCGCAACGGGCGCGCGGCCGACCTCGCACGCGGCAAAGGCGGGATGGTTTATGCCGAAAAGATCATGATCGCCCGCGACAGGCAGACGACGCCGGTCCACCGCCACCGCGTCAAGGCCGAGGACATCATCAACAGGGGCGGCGGACGGCTGGTGCTGGAACTCTGGAACCTGGGCGAGGACGGCGGGCTGGCCCGCGGGCGCGAGGTTAGGGTCGCGACCGACGGCGTCGAGCGCAGGCTCCAGCCCGGCGAGCGGCTGGCGCTATCTCCCGGCGAAAGCGTGACGCTGCTGCCGGGCCATTGGCACGGCTTCCATGCCGAGGGCGGCGACGTGCTGATCGGGGAAGTCTCGACCGTCAACGACGATCTGACCGACAACGTCTTCTTCGAGCCGGTGGGCCGCTTCGCCGCGATCGACGAGGACGAGCCGCCCCTTCACCTCCTCGTTTCGGACTACGATGCGATGATCGGAGAGAGTGCGGCGTGAAGGCCTTTTTCGCGCAGGAGCAGGCGCGCCACGACCCCGAAGGCTTCCTTCAGCGCGGCGTGCGCAAGCCGAACCCCGAAAGACCTGAGCGCACGGAGCGGCTGCTTGCCGGCGCGAGGGCGGCGGGCTGCTCGGTCGAGCGGCCGGGTGATTTCGGCCTTGCCCCCATCGCCCGGGTGCACACGCCGGAATACCTGGAATTCCTGCAATCCGTTCACGGCCGCTGGCACGAGATGGGCGAAGCCTCCGGCGAGGTGATCCCCAACGTGCATCCGGTGCGCCAGCCCAGCAGTTCCTACCCTGCCTCGGCGGTGGGGCAGGCCGGCTACCACATGGCGGACACATCCTGCCCGATCACGGCGGCGACGTGGACCAGCGCCTGCTGGAGCGCTTGGACGGCGGTCGCCGCGGCTGAGGCCGTGCTGGCCGGCGGCCGATCCGCCTATGCGCTCTGCCGCCCGCCCGGCCATCACGCTTTCGCCGACATGGCCGGCGGCTTCTGCTACCTCAATTCGGCAGCCATCGCCGCCGAGCACCTGCGAGGTGCTGCGAAGCGGGTGGCGATCCTCGATGTGGACCTGCACCACGGCAACGGCACGCAAGGGGTCTTTTACGCCCGCGCCGACGTGCTGACGGTTTCCATCCACGCCGACCCTGCAAACTTCTACCCCTACTTCTGGGGCTTTGCCCAAGAACGTGGAACAGGCGCAGGCGAGGGCTGCAACTGCAACCTGCCGCTGCCTCTCAAGAGCGGCGACGCAATGTTCCTGGAAGCGCTTGAGGCCGCGTTGCGCCGCATCCGCGCCTTTGCGCCGGATGCGCTGGTCGTGGCGCTCGGCCTGGACGCCTTTGCCGGCGACCCGTTCTGGGGCTTAAGCGTTTCCACGGATGGCTTCGCCCGGATCGCCCAAGAGATCGCCGGGCTCGGACTGCCTTTGGTGATCGTGCAGGAAGGCGGCTATCTCTGCCCGGAACTCGGCGACAATCTTCGAGCATTCCTGTGCGGCTTGGGAGAGAAGAACGGATGAGCCTCGAATCGGTGCGTGCCTTCTTTGCGGCAAATGCGCCGGACATCGCGGTGGTGGAGACAGCCGAAAGTTCCGCCACGGTGGAACTGGCCGCTGCCGCGCACGGCGTCGAGCCGGCCCGCATCGCCAAGACCATTTCCCTGCGTGCCGGCGAAACCGTGCTGCTCGTGGTGACGGCCGGCGACGCGCGGCTGGACAATGCCAAATTCCGCGCCCGCTTCGGCGCCAAGGCGCGGATGCTGCCCGCGGACGAAGTTCTGGCGCTGACAGGCCATCCGGTCGGCGGCGTCTGCCCGTTCGGATTGGTCACGCCGCTGCCCATCTATTGCGACCTGTCGCTGCGCCGCTTCGCCGTAGTCGTGCCGGCCGCCGGCGCCACGAACGCGGCTGTTCACATCACCCCGGAGCGGATGGCCGAGTTGACGGATGCGGAGTGGGTGGATGTCTGCCGGATCGCGTCCGAGGAGGGGTGAGGCACTTTGCAGTTGCGGAGCGGGCCTGCTAAGACCCGGCTGATGTTCTCTGCCGCCAGCGATGAAAGGCAAGCCATGCTTTGGGCCTGATCAGGCTGCGGCGGACGCTTCCGGATACTTCACCTCGTCCGTAGTCACCTCGAAACGTGCCAAACGGGCCGTGCCGAAGGAGGTGGACAGGGCTACGTCGGTGGCGTCGCGGCCGGTGGCCATCAGGATGCGGCCGATGCGGGGCTTGTTGTGGCGGGCGTCCTGCGTGTGCCAGTTGCCGCCGAGATAGACTTCGAACCAGGCCGAAAAATCCATCGGGTTCGGGTCGAGCGGCACGCCGATGTCGCCGAGATAGCCCGTGCAGTAGCGCGCGGGGATGTTCATGCAGCGGCAGAACGTGACGGCGAGGTGTGCGAAATCGCGGCACACGCCGGTCTGGTCGGTGTAGCCGCCATGCGCCGAGCGCATCGAGTCCGCCTTCTGGTAGTCGAACCGGATGTGCTTGTGCACGAAGTCCACGATCGCCTGCACGCGCGCCCAGCCAGGGGCTGTGTTGCCGAACTGCTTCCAGGCCAGGTCGCTCATCCGGTCTGTGTCGCAGTAGCGCGAGCCCAGGAGATAGACCAGCACCTCGTCGGGCAGATCCTTGACGTCGTGCTGGACGGCGTCCGGAAACGCGGGGTCGGGACGGCCGTGGTCGAAGATCGTGAAGTCGCAGGAGATGGTGGTCAGGCCCTGCGGCGCGACGATGCGGGTGCAGACATTGCCGAACCCATCGACATAATCGCGCACCTCCAACGGCCGGTCGAAGGTGATGGCGTGGTCGCTCAAAAGGTCGATGCGCCGCGAAGGGTGGATGGAAAGCATCAGCACCATCGGCGTGGGCTGGGCGCAGTCGTAGGCCAGATTGTAGCCGGCGCGAATCTTCATGGCGACTTCCTTCGGAACTCAACTTTGCTGGAACGAACTCCCCATCGATGCCGCTTCCTGGGACGGGAAGGCATCGCCGGAAATCGCGGGAGGAGCGGAGGATGCAGTGGGCGCTGCAATGATCGGAGCGCGGTTCGGTTCCCACGGCGAAAAGGCATTTTCGCTGGTGACGTTCACCTGCACGGTCATGCCTTCGAAATCGGCGGCGGCGCCCGCATAGGTGCCGGAAAGCGGCACCGCCTGCGACGGGTCCCGCGCCACTGCGACGCGGATCAGGTCGCGGTTGCCGACGATGCCGTTGGTCGGATCGAACTCGACCCATCCGGCGCCGGGCAGGTACACCTGGCACCAGGCATGCGTGGAGCCGCCGCCGCGGTTGGCCGAACCGTCGCGCGAGGGCACGTAGATGTAGCCGGACACAAAGCGCGCGGCGAGCCCCAGGCTTCGCACGGCCTCCATCATCAAGAGCGCGAAGTCGCGGCAGGTGCCGCGGCGGAGCTTCAGGGTCAGCGCGGGCGGTTGTACGCCATGGGCGGAGCGGCGGGCATAGACGAAGCTGTCCTGAATGGCGCAGCACATGGTCATCAGGAGCCTGCCGGTGCCGGTCCGCCTGTTCGGCTTCAGGAACTTTTTCGCCCAGGCGCCGACCGCTTCGGCATCGTCGGGATAGTGCGGCCTAGCGAGCGGGGCGAGATCGGGAAGCTCTTCCGCCTCATAGGCGAAGGGATAGAAGCGCGCACCCTCGTCCATGCGGAACTCTGGCTCGGCCTGCGGCGTGTGCTCCAGCCGGATGTTGCTTTCGAAGCGAAGCTCGCGTGCTCCTTGAGCGAAGCGCACCAGCGCCACGCAGTTGCCGAACACGTCGTGCAGCCAGCGCACCTCCAGCGGGTCGGGGTCGCAGCGGAGTTCCGCCGAAAGCAGCCGCTGGTCAAAACTGTCGCGCGGACGGAACAGCACGCGGTGCTCGCCGAACCGCACCGGCTTGGCATAGCGGTAGATCGTCTGGTGCCTGACGGCAAAAATGGTCATGCAATCGCTGCTGACTTGCGCCGGAAAACCCTATGGTGGCGGGCGGAGCTTGGCTTGGCAACCCGCCGGGCGCCGAATTGGTTGCACGTTGACGCAGCGCGCCAGGGCGAAAAGCGTTTGCAGGGCAGGGTATAATTTTCTTCTGCTTAGTCGGCAGTCAGAAGCTTGTTTTCTGGGCAGCTTGCCGATCGTTCTTGTGCGCAGCGCACAAGCGGCCGGATGGCTGGCGCACGGCAAAAGTTAACAAATTCCTAACCGCAGGCCGTGCTTCGCGCGGCCGCGCCCGACTTGGCACGGGCGATGCAAGGCTTGTTCCGGCCAACAGAGGTTGCGGGATGACGAAAGCCGCCGAAATCGACATCGTTTCGGTTTCCAAGATCTACGGACAGACAAAGGCTGTGGACAATGTCAGCCTGAAGATTCCGCCGGGCACCTATTGCTGCCTGTTGGGGCCTTCGGGCTGCGGCAAGACCTCGACGCTGCGCATGATCGCCGGCCACGAAAGCATTTCGGTCGGCGACATCCGCTTGGGCAACGCGGTCGTCACCGACCTGCCGCCGGCCAAGCGCGGCACGGCGATGATGTTCCAGTCCTATGCGCTGTTTCCGCACCTCGACCTCGTGGACAACGTCGCCTTCAGCCTGAAGATGAAGGGAGCGCCGAAAGAGGAGCGCCGCGCCAAGGCGCTTCAGATGCTGAAGCTGATGCAGATGGAAGCGTACGCCGACCGCAGGCCGGCCCAGCTTTCCGGCGGCCAGCAGCAGCGCGTGGCGCTCGCCCGCGCGCTGATCACCGACCCGGAAGCGCTGCTTCTGGACGAGCCGCTGTCGGCGCTCGACCCGTTCCTGAAGATCCGGATGCGCGCCGAGCTGAAGAAGCTTCAGACCTCGCTCGGCATCACCTTCGTCCACGTCACCCACTCCCAGGAGGAGGCGATGGCGCTGGCCGACCTGATCGTCATCATGAACGACGGCCGCATCGAGCAGGCCGGCGCGCCGCGCACCGTGTTCGAGCGGCCGGCGACGGCTTTCGTGGCGCGCTTCATGGGCGACCACAACGTCGTTTCGGGCCGCGTCGCTAGTGTGTCGAACGGCCTCGTCACGGTGGACGTGCCGAACGGCGGCTTCTTCGCAGCACCCGGCCAGGACCGCGCGATCGGCAGCAACGCCGATCTCGGCATCCGCATCGACCATGTGAAGCTTGGGGCCGCAGACGAGAGGGGTTTCGGCTTCACTGGAACCGTGTCCAACATCGAGTATCGCGGCTCGTCGGTAAAGCTGTCGGTTTCCGGAGCCGGGCTCGACGACTTCACGGCCATCGTTTCCGATCATGACTTCTTCGCGCGGCCCGTCGCGGTGGGCGACGCCGTGCCGCTCCACTGGGCGCCGGAGGATGCGATCGTCCTCGGCCGCCTCGACTCCTGAAACCGTCAAGCTAACCAGCAGGGAACAACGCAATGACAACCGAAACATCCAAGCCAAGCGGCATCTCCCGCCGCTCGCTGCTCAAGACCGGCGCGGCCGTCGCGGGCGCGGCGATCGGCTCCGGCGCCATCACGGGCTTTCCGACCATCTGGGCGCAGTCCAACATCACGCTGCGCCAGTTCGGCACCGGCGTGTCCAACATCAACGCCATCGCCGACCAGTGCAAGAAGGACCTCGGCATCACGCTGGAGATGACGGCGACCGACTCCGACGCCGCCGCCCAGCGCGCGGTGACGCAGCCCGACTCCTACGACATCGCGGACATCGAGTACTGGATCCTGAAGAAGGTCTTCCCGACCGGCGTGATCCAGCCGATGGAAGTGGCCAAGCTGAAGCACTACGACGCGGTCGTGCCGCTGTTCAAGAACGGCAAGCTGACGCCCGACAGCGTGATCGCGCAGGGCACCGCGCCGCACACGGTCGGCTATGTCGAGAAGCCCGGCGACAAGACGTTCGCTTCAGCCGAGACCGGCTACTTCACGATGATGCCGACCATCTACAACGCCGACACGCTGGGCATCCGCCCCGACCTCGTCGGCCGCGAGATCACCACCTGGGCCGACATCATGGACCCCGCCTTCAAGGGCAAGGCCTCGATCCTGAACATCCCTTCCATCGGCATCATGGACGCCGCCATGATCATGGAAGCGATGGGCAACATCAAATATGCCGACAAGGGCAACATGACCAAGGAGGAGATCGACAAGACGATCGACTTCCTGATCAAGGCCAAGGGCGACGGCCAGTTCCGCGCCTTCTGGAAGAGCTTCGACGAGTCGGTGAACCTGATGTCGTCGGGCGAAGTGGTGATCCAGTCCATGTGGTCGCCGGCGGTCGCCGCCGTGCGCTCCAAGGGCATCCCCTGCAAGTACCAGCCCCTCAAGGAAGGCTATCGCGCCTGGGGCGGCGGTTTGGGCCTCGCCTCGCACCTGTCGGGCGCGCAGCTCGACGCGGCCTACGAGTACATCAACTGGTACACGTCGGGCTGGGTCGGCGCCTACCTCAACCGTCAGGGCTACTATTCGGCCGCGCTCGACACGGCCAAGAAGTTCATGTCCGACGACGAGTGGGGCTACTGGATGGACGGCAAGCCGGCGATGGGCGAGATCAAGTCGCCGGAAGGCAAGGTCATGGAAAAGGCCGGCGCGGTGCGCGACGGCGGCTCCTTCGCCGAGCGCATGGGCCGCGTCGCCTGCTGGAACTCGGTGATGGACGAGGACCGCTACATGGTCCGCCGCTGGAACGAGTTCATCGCGTCGTAATGTAAGTTCGCGCCTCGCCTTCTGCCCTTGTGGGATGAGGTGCGGCGGCCGTAGGCCGACGAAGAGCCATGGAGATGGCTCTTCGAGCAACGAACGCCCGGAGCCATGCGGAGGGTCGGGGAGACGTTCCTCCTTCTCCCCTTGTGGGAGAAGGTGCCGGCAGGCGGATGAGGGGTGCTGGACGGAGTGCGATGGTCCAAGCCTCGTTCCTTCCAGCACCCCTCATCCGACTTCGCTTCGCTCAGCCACCTTCTCCCACAAGGGGAGAAGGGGATGTCTGCTCTTCATGCGGAGCCGCTGATGGCCATCGCCCTCGACCACCCGACCAGCATCGCCGCCGGCGTCAAGGCGCCCTCCAACCGCAGCAGGCGGTGGGCCAAGCACGTCTCGACCTACCTCCAGGCGGTGCCATTGGCGCTGATCCTCGGCTTCTTCCTCCTCTTGCCGATCCTGATGATCGCGGTGGTGTCCTTCTGGGACTACGACTTCGCCGGGATGTATCCGGGCTTCGTGACCTTCAACTACACGGAAACGCTGGGCTCCTGGGTCACCTGGAAGACCTACGGCAACACGCTGAAATACGCCGCGGTCGTCTGGGTGCTGACGCTGACGATCGGCTTCACCGTGGCCTATTTCCTGGCCTTCCACATCCGCACCGCGGCGATGCAGAGCGTGCTCTTCCTCGTCTGCACCGTGCCGTTCCTGACCTCCAACATCATCCGCATGATCTCGTGGATCCCGGTGCTGGGCCGCAACGGGCTCGTCAACTCCGCGCTGGTCAAGGCCGGCCTGGTCCCGCAGCCGATCGAGTGGCTGCTCTATTCCGAGTTCGCCGTGGTGCTCGCCATGGTGCACCTCTACACGCTGTTCATGGTGACGCCGATCTTCAACACGCTGATGCGCATCGACCGTTCGGTGATCGAAGCTGCAAGGGACGCCGGCGCGTCCGGCTGGCAGATCCTCTGGAACGTCATTTTGCCCTTGGCCAAGCCCGGCATGGCGATCGGCACGATCTTCGTGGTGACGCTGGTGATGGCCGACTTCTCCACCGTGCAGGTGATGTCGGGCGGCCAGAGCGCTTCCGTGGCGCTGATGATGAAGAATCAGATGTCGCTGCTGCAATACCCCGCGGCGGCAGCTAACGCGGTGGTGCTGCTGGTTCTCGTCCTGCTGATGGTCGCCGCGATCCTGCGCGTGGTCGATATCCGCAAGGAGCTTTGAGATGCACGAGAAGCGCACCTTCGAGTTCTACGCGCTTGCCGCCTTCTTCGTCCTGTTCGTGATCTTCCTCTACGGGCCGCTTTCGGCGGTTCTCATCCTGTCCTTCCAGGGGCCGGACGGCGGATTGACCTTCCCGCTGAACGGCGTGTCCTTTCACTGGTTCGCCAACCTGTTCGAGCGGCAGGCGGTGGGCGACTTCGGCGGGTCCTTCCGGCGCTCGTTCAGCCTGGGCCTGATGGTGATGATCGTCACCGTGGTCGTATCGCTGCTGGCGGGTCTCGCCTTCCGCAGAAAATTCCGCGGCGCGTCTGCCCTGTTCTACCTCGCGGTGGCGAGCCTCGTGGTGCCTTCGATCATCGTATCCTTAGGCATCGGCGTGCTGTTCAGCCAGTTGGGCTGGCAGCCCGCCTGGTATTCCTCCGCCTTCGGCGCGCACCTGACCTGGACGCTGCCCTTCGGCGTGCTGATCATGTTCGCCGTGTTCAACCGCTTCTCGCCGGCCTACGAGGAGGCCGCGCGCGACCTCGGCGCCTCCTCCTGGCAGACCTTCGCCCATGTCGTGCTGCCGATGATCCTGCCCTCGCTGATCGGCGTCGGGCTGTTCGGCTTCACGCTATCCTATGACGAGTTCGCCCGCACCCTGATGACGTCGGGCACCTTCAACACGCTGCCGCTCGAAATCTACGGCATGACCACCAATGTCACCACGCCCGTGCTCTACGCGCTGGGCACCGTGACCACCGTGTTCTCCTTCCTGGTGATCCTCGGCACCATCGGGAGCATCTTCTACCTCCGCCAGCGCCGCCTGCGGATCAAGGCGTGAAGATTCTTCTCGTCAACCCGAACACCACGGCGACGATGACGGAAACGGCGGCAGCGGCTGCCCGCGAAGCCGCTGCGCCCGGCACGCAAATCGTCGCGGTCACATCCTCGATGGGGCCGGTTTCCATCGAGGGTTTTTATGACGAAGCCTTTGCGGTGCCGGGTCTGCTGCTCGCCATCAAGGAGGGTCAGAGCCAAGGCGCGGATGCCGCCGTGATCGCCTGCTTCGACGATACGGGCCTCGATGCCGCTCGCGCTTTCGCCGACATTCCCGTGCTCGGCATCTGCGAGGCCGGCCTGAAACTCGCCGGCTTTCTGGCGCCCCGCATCGGGATCGTCACGACGATGGAGCGCTCGCGCGTGCCGCTGGAGCATCTGGTCGCGCGCTACGGCATGAGCCGCTCGACGACCGTGCGCGCGGCGGACATCCCGGTGCTGTCGCTGGAGGACTCAAGCTCCGGCGCCAAGGACAAGCTGCGCAGCGAAATCCGCCGCGCGCTGGACGAGGACCGGGCGGAGGCGATCGTGCTGGGCTGCGCGGGGATGGCCGACCTTGCCAGGGGTTTTGCCGAAGAGTTCGGGGTGCCGGTGATCGACGGCGTCGGCGCCGCGGTGAAGCAGGCGGAGGCGCTGGTGGCGCTCGGCCTGCGAACCTCCAAGCATCGCACCTATGCGGCGCCGGTGCCGAAACCCTATCGCGGCCTGCTGGCCCCGTTCACGCCGGGCAGTGCGTGAGCGGCGTCAGGCCGAGCGGGCTTCCGGGGGATTATAGACGATCGCCGCGGACAGGATGTCCTCGTCCACCATGCCGGCATTGTGGAGCGCGAGGAGGGTCAGCGCCAGTTCGCGTCCGTCCTCCGAGTCGGGAACGAGGTCCCGTGCACGGCAGGCTTTGTCGAACACGCGCTGAAGCCGCGCGATATCGGCCGGCCTCAGCAATCCACGATCGTAAACGGCTCTGGGCATGTCAGCCTTCTTGTTTTCCGCTCGCTGACCCGGATTATGGAGGCTTTCACCTACGATTCAACCCCTTAACCTAGGTTGGGGTGTGTTCACCCAATTGTTCGAAGGTATGGGTTGCAGAGGGCGTTCCATCAAGCGCCTCCATCAACGGCGGGATGCGGTCGAGGATTTCACGCGCGAGATAGCCTAGCGTGCCGACGCTTCGCGCGAGCTGCGCGCCGGCTTTCCCGGAACGACCTTCGCCTTCCTGCCGGCGTCCCAGTATCCCTCCCATCGGGCAAGATCGACCGCCTCGCGCGGCGAGACCTTGGTGATGCGAAACGGTCCGGTGCCGGCGGCCGGCAAGGACGCGATCGCGATCGACGTCCACGCCAGCGCCACCAGCGCCGACACCGCGCTTTCCAGCACCGTCCAGCTCACCAGCGCGAGCTACGATTCGAACAGCGCGAACAATTATGCGGTGCTCGACCAGCTCGTCGGCGAGCCCGACACGCCCTATGTCGACCTGCAGGTGACGACCCAGACGCCGCTGGCGACGGGCAGCATCGGCAGCCCGCTCACCTACATGGTCGCGGTCAAGAATGACGGCACCGCGACCGCGACCGGAGTGACGCTGGACGAATATCTGCCCGGTTTCATCAACGTCTCGGTCTCGAACGGCTACAACGCCGGCAACGGCCACTATCAGGCGTCGGTCGGCACGCTGGCGCCGGGCGAGGTGCG
Source organism: uncultured Rhizobiaceae bacterium (assembly GCA_964242945.1). GTDB lineage: Bacteria > Pseudomonadota > Alphaproteobacteria > Rhizobiales > Rhizobiaceae > Mesorhizobium_B. The sequence goes on from CAXTCF010000038.1 coordinate 26,631, forward strand.
GATGGTGACCGTATCGGGCACGCCGCAGGGCGCCGGCGACTTCACCAGCTCCAGCTTCGTCGAAGCGACGCAGAGCGACTATGACGGGCAGGACAACGAAACCCAGCGGACGCTGAGCGTCGGCGCCAACACGATCTCGCAGGCGGACGTCAGCGTGACGATCAGCGGCGACGCCCCGGACGACAGCGGGCACACGCAGCTGATCGTGTCGCTCGCCAATGCCGGGCCGGGCATCGCCAGCAACATGCAGGTCAGCGTCGGCCTGCCGGCCGGCGTTACCGTGAACAGCAGCTCCAGCA
>CAXTCF010000039.1:0-10360 GCA_964242945.1 uncultured Rhizobiaceae bacterium
GGTCCGCACATGGGCGGCCCCCGTGGTCCGGGTCCGCGCGGCGACCATGACGGCCCGCCGCCTCCGCCGCCCTCGAAGGCAGCGCATTTCCGCCTGGAAAGCGGCGACAACCGGATCGACGTGAAGTGCGCCGACGAGGAGCCGATGCAGGCCTGCGCCGACATCATGATGCGCATCATCGACCGTGTTGCGCCGCCGGTCGCCCCCGCGCCGTCGCCGACGCAGCCCTGAGCCTTCAGCCGAGCCGGAAACCGAAGCGCCGCAAGCCGTTCTTGCGGCGCTTCCTCTTTTGCGCGATTGCCCTGCCGCCTGTCGTTTCCCCACCTTCCCGAGCCGCCTGATGTCGCCCTATCTCCTGCCCATCCTGATGCTGGTCGCATCCAACGTGTTCATGACCTTTGCCTGGTACGGCCATCTGCGGTTCACGTCTTCGCCGCTCTGGACGGTCGTGCTGGTCTCCTGGGGTATCGCCTTTTTCGAGTACTGGCTGGCCGTCCCCGCCAACCGCTGGGGCCACGCGGTTTATTCCGCCGCTCAGTTGAAGACGATGCAGGAGGTGATCACGCTTCTCGTCTTCGCCGGCTTTTCCGTGCTGTTCCTGAAGGAGCCGCTGGGTTGGAACCACCTGGCAGGCTTCGCGCTGATCGCCGCCGGTGCCGCGCTGATCTTCAAGTGGTGAGCGCCCTGCGCGGGCGCGGCGCAGCCGCAGACTGGCTTTTCCCAGCTTGCCCCGCCATAATGCCGGCAGGGAAAGCCGGGGATGTCCGACATGAAACGGGAGCTTCCGACCAAAAGCGTGCCCGCGGGAAAAGGCGAGGATGCGGCGGTGCTGCTCAAGCTTCCGCCTGACCTTCTCGCCGCCATGGACACCTACGCCGCCGACGCGACGGGCCATCCCGACCGTTCCGCGCTTCTCCTGCGGATCATCCGGGACTGGCTGGTGACCAACGGCTATCTCCGCTCCGACCCGATCGGCGGGCCCGACGGCGAAATCCTCTGATCCTGAGCCCCGGCCGCCCATGACCGTACGCTACTGTTTCTGCCGTGCGCTCAACATTCCCGCCCGCTTCGTTTCCGCCTGCGCCTACGGTCTGGCGCCGAGCGACTTCCACGCGGTGTTCGAGGCTTGCCTCGACGGGCGCTGGTGGCTGTTCGACGGGACGCGGCAGGCGAACCTCGACGGTCTCGTGCGGATCGGGGTGGGGCGCGACGCGGCGGAGATCGCCTTCGCCATGCCCTTCGGCGAGATGGAAGCCGGGCCGGTAAAGATTACCATCGAGCACGCCGACGGCTCACCCGAAGCGCCCGGCCGCACGACGGATGCCATCTCTACGGAAGAGCCGGCGCCGAATGCCGGCGCAAGCTGATCGGGGCGCTTGCAAAGGCTTGGCCGAGGCGCTCGTTCCCGAAGTGGTGGCGGTCGATGCCCTCGGTGCGGATGAGCAGGCCGCGATGTTCGAGCTCTACGCCCGAGCCTATGCGCCCGCGCGAATCGGCGTGTTCGGGGCCGACCTCCGCAACAAGGACCACGCCGTCCTGCTGCGCGACGCGGCAGGCAGCGTACAAGGCTTCTCCACGCTCCGCACTTGGGTCCTGGACATGCCCTGGGGCCGGCAGCGCGTGATCTTTTCCGGCGACACGGTGATCGCCCAAGAATTCTGGGGCAGCCGGACGCTGCCGCTGGCTTGGATCGAGCACGCGGGAGCGGTTCATGCCGGCGACCCTCAAACGCCGCTCTGGTGGTTCCTGATCGCCAAGGGGCACCGCACCTATCGCCTGATGCCGGGTTTCGCCCGTGAATATTTTCCGGCGCCCGAACGCGAAACGCCGCCGCGGGCCGAAGCAATGCTCCGCAGCTTGGGGGAGGCGTGTTTCGGCCACCGCTTCGATCCCACGACCGGCGTGGTGCGCCACGCGCAAGGCGATGCCGCGCTGAGGGCGGAATTCGCGGGAGACGCGGGAAAGCGCGCGAAAAACCCGCTGGCGGCGTTCTTCGAGGCGCGTAATCCCGGCCACGCGCAGGGCGACGAACTGCTCTGCCTGTGCGAACTGAGCGGAGAGAACCTGCGCCCAGGCGCGCGGGAGCGGTTTTCGGCAGGCTATGAGCACGGGCAGCTGGCAGATCCTGCGCGACGCCGGCAGGCTTGAGCTTGCCCGTTTTCGCGCCGCCGCCCGCGACATGCGGCGCGCGCAGCTGCGGCTGCTCCGAAGCATTTTGCACGACAATGCGGAAAGCGGCTTCGGCCGGGAGCACGGGTTTGCGGCGATCAACTCGCTTGACGATTTCCGCGCCCGCGTTCCCGTGCGCGGCTATGCGGAGCATCTGCCCTGGATCGAGCGCATCCGGGCCGGCGAGCGCCATGCGCTGACGGCGGAAGCGCCGGTCGCCTGGGAGGAAACGGGGGGATCGGGCGGCGGGCGCAAGCTCATCCCCTACACGCCGGCGGGGCTGGCTGCGTTCCGGCGGGCGGTGCTCGCCTGGTTGGCCGATCTCCTGGACGCCGACCCCGCCATCATGACGGGCCGCGCCTATTTCGCGGTCAGCCCGGCAACGCGCAACGCCCGGAGGAGCGAGGCCGAGCTGCCGGTCGGCCTGCCCTCCGATGCGGCCTATTTCGGCGAAGAGCTTTTGCCTGCCTTGGCTGCGGTCAGCGTCGGGGGAGAGGCGCTTGCCGGCATCGCGGATTTTGCAGATTGGCGGCGCCGGACGCTTAGCCTCTTTGTCGCGGCGGAGGACCTGACGCTGATCTCCGTCTGGAGCCCGACCTTCCTCCTGACGCTTCTAAGCGCGCTGGAGAACGACCCGGAGCCTGTTCTGCGATCTTTGCGCGGCGGCGAGAAGGGTATGCCGGCATCGCCGGAGCGAGGTCAGGCGCTGGAACGTGCCCTGCGGGGAGGCAGGCTGGATGCGGAGCGGCTTTGGCCGAAGCTCCGGCTCGTCAGCGCCTGGGGCGACGCCGGCTCCGCGCGCTTTGCGCGTGCGTTGAGGGGGCGCTTTCCGCACGCATACTTTCAGCCGAAGGGCCTGCTCGCCACGGAAGGCGTGCTGACCCTTCCCTTGCGCGCCGCGAACGGCCCGGTGCCGGCGCTAGCCAGCACCTTTCTGGAGTTCGCGGACGACGGGGGCAGGCTGCATCTGGCAGGCGGGATCGAAGAGGGCGGAGAATACGAGGCCGTCATCACCACGCCGGGCGGCCTGTACCGCTACGCGATCGGCGACCGCGTTCGCTGCACCGGCTTTTTTCGCGATCGCGACATCCGCCTGCCGGTCCTCGCTTTTCTCGGCCGCTCGACGGTCACGCTGGACCTTGTCGGCGAGAAGCTGGAAGAAGGTTTTATTGCCGGGTGCCTGTCCCAAGCGGTGCAGGGTTTCTCGGCGCTGGCGCCGGCTGCCGACGGCTCGCACTACCTGCTCCTGCTGGCGGGCGATGCAAGCGCGTGGAGCGCTGATGCAATCGAGCAGGCACTGCGCCGAAACCCGCTCTACGCCGATGCCCGACGGATCGGCCAACTAGGACCGCTGGAGGTGGTCACGCTGGAAAATCCCGTCGAAACCTACTGCGCCTGGCGTTTGCAGCAGGGCCACCGCCTCGGCGACATCAAACTGCCGGTCTGCTTCGCCAATTTCGAAGCGGCAGCGGCGATCTGGGCCGAACTGGCGGGACCGCGTCGGCCTGTGCTAGCCTGACCAGCGTTGACAAGGGGGAGAAGAATTGCGGGTCGTACTCATCTCCCCGAAAGGGCCGCTCTACCGGGCGAGCGGCGGCATCTTCAAGAAGTCGCTGCGCTACCAGCCGCTGACGCTGACCACGCTGGCGGCGCTCGGCCCCCCGGAACTTTCCATCGAGTTCCGGCTGATCGACGAGGGCATCACCGACATTCCCGATGACCTCGACGCCGACCTGATCGGCATGACCGTCATCACCGGCACTGCGCCGCGCGCTTACGCGCTTTCGGAAAAGTTCAGGCGGCGGGGAATTCCGGTGGTGCTGGGCGGGCCGCATGTGACCCTGGTGCCGGACGAAGCCGCGCGCCATGCTGATGCCGTCTGCGTCGGCTATGCCGAGAAATCCTGGCCGCAGCTTTTGCGCGACTTTTTCCATGGGGAGATGAAGCGGCGTTACGACCAGGAAGCCGGCTTGGCATTGGACGAGCCGGTGTTCCCCCGCCGCGAGCTTCTGCCGAAAAAGCACTACCTCACCCAGGCCGTGTTCGAGGCGACGCGCGCCTGCGCGCATGCCTGCGAGTTCTGCGTTTCGCCCGCCGCCTGGGGGCGCAGGCAGTTGCAGAAGCCGGTCGAGCATGTGGTGGAGGACATCCGCCGGGTGGGAGCCAGGCGCAACATCTTCGTGGACCTCAACCTGATCTCCGACCGCGCCTATGCGGCAAAGCTGTTTTCCGCGCTGGAGCCCTTAAAAATCCGCTGGTTCGGGCTCGTCACCAGCCTGATCGGCCGCGACCCCGAACTGATGCGGCTGATGGCGCGGAGCGGCTGCTCCGGCGTGCTGATCGGCTTCGAGAGCATTTCCGAGGCCGCTCTCGGCACAGTGCGCAAAAGCTTCAACCAGCCCGAATCCTATGCCGCGCTGATCGAAGACCTGCACCGGCTTGGCATCACCATCTTCGGCTGCTTCGTTTTCGGCGGCGACGCGGACGAGGCAACGGTCTTTGACCGCACGGCGGATTTCGTGATCGAGACCGGCATCGACCTCCCGCGCTTCGCCATTCAGACGCCGTTCCCCGGCACCCCGCTCTTCCGGCGCCTGGAAGGGGAGGGGCGCATCCTTACCCGCAACTGGGAGCTTTACGACGGGCAGCACGTCGTCCACCTGCCCAAGAAGATGAGCGTGGAGGCGCTTCAGGAAGGTCATGTGCGGGCGTGGCGGAAGGTCTATTCCCGACGCTCCATCGCCAAGCGTTTGGCAAAATCGCGCACCCAGCTTCCCCTCGCGCTGCTGACCAACTGGGGCTACCGCTTCTACGCCAACCACCTGGACACGCACTACACCTGCGACTGGACCGCCGGCTTCCGCCCGTCAGCCGCCGCATGAGGATCACCTTCGTCCACCCGTCGATCGGGCGGCGCCCCGGCGAGAGCTACATGCGGACGTGGCAGATGGAATCGCTGCCGATCGCAGCGCTTGCCGCGCTGACGCCGCGCGACGTCGAGACCGCCTTCTTCGACGACCGCATGGAGCGGGTGGAGTTCGACGCGCCCACGGACCTCGTCGCGATCCCCGTCGAGACCTACACGGCCAAGCGCGCCTACCAGATTGCCTCGGAATACCGCCGCCGCGGCGTGCCCGTCGTGATGGGCGGTTTTCACGCGACGCTGCTGCCCGAAGAAGTCTCGCAATATGCGGAAGCCACCGTGATCGGCGAGGCGGAAGGCGCCTGGGACGAAGTGGTGGACGATGCACGGCACGGGACGTTGAAGCGCGTCTATCACGGCCGCGACCGCCATAGCCTGAAAGGCGTGCGCTTCGACCGCTCCGTGTTCGGGAATAAACGGTACCTGCCGCTGGGGCTGGTGGAAACCGGGCGCGGCTGCCGCTTCCCCTGCGAGTTCTGCGCCATCCAGACCTTTTTCGGCCAGTCGCACCGGCGCCGGCCGGTGGACGAGATCGTTTCCGAACTGCGGGAAATCCGGGAAACGAAAAAGCTGTTCTTCTTCGTGGACGACAATTTTGCCGGCAACATTCCCGCCGCGCGCGAACTGGCGGAGGCCATTGCGCCGCTCGACATCCGCTGGGTCACGCAGATGAGCGTGGACGCGGCGCACGACGAGGATTTCGTGGAAACGCTTGCCCGCGCGGGCTGCCGCGGCGTGCTGATCGGCTTCGAGAGCCTGGACAAGGCGACGCTGCGGCGCATGGGGAAGAAATTCAACACGATGGGCGGCGGCTACGCCAAGGCGCTCGGCAACCTCGCCCGGCACGGGGTGCGCGTCTATGGCACCTTCATCTTCGGCTACGGCACCGAGACAGCGGAGACATTCCGGGAAAGCGTGGAATTCGCGCAGGAGAACAGCTTCTTCCTCGCCGCCTTCAACCACCTGACGCCGTTTCCCGGCACGCCGCTTTATCACCGCCTGCAAGCGGAAGGGCGGCTCTACTACGATGCCTGGTGGATGGACGAGCGCTACTCCTACAACACGCTGCCTTTCGACACGGGCGGCCTGCCCGGCGAGGAGATCACGCGGCTTTGCGTCGAAGCGCGGAAGAAATTCTACGGCCTGCCCTCGCTGCTCAAGCGCGGCTTCGACGCGCGCAACCGCGGCGAATGGACGATGCTGCGCGCCTTCTTCCTGATCAATTTCTTGCACCGCGCCGAGGTCAACAAGCGCCACCGCCTGCCTTTCGGCGATCCGCATTGGAAGGGCGAATTGCTGAAGGCGGCCTGATGCGGTTCTTGTCGGAACTGCTCCGTACCCCCCTTGAGGGGGAGATGCCCGGCAGGGCAGAGGGGGGTGCGAAGCGCCTGCTGCCCTCTGGCCGGCGACAGCACACGGAACGAGCCTTCGAGCGCCACGGCTTTCGCTTTCGTCTGGCTGAACCAAAAGACGACGCAGCAATCGCCTGCCTGCTCAACCACAATGCGATTCCCGGCTGGATCACGCTCTCCTACCGCACGCAGCCGGGCTTTCACCGGCCGCTCTGGTCCGAGGTGGAATCAGGGAGCGTGATCGGCACGCGCCTGAGCGACGGCACACCGGGCGGCATGGCGACGCGCTCGGTGCATCCGGGCTTTCTGCAAAGGCGGCCGGTGAAGATCGGCTGGCTCGGCCAATTGCGGATCGCAAAAGAGTTCCGCAACCGGGCGCATCTGCTGCGCGGCGGATTTGAGGCCGTGCGGACCTTTCTGCATGATCCCGCGGAAACGTCATGGTACTTAGCCTCGATCATCACCGGCAACGAACCAGCGCGTCGCATCCTCGAAGCCGGCCTGCACGGTTTTCCGCATTTCGAGCCGCTGTTCGACTTCCACACGCTGGCTTTTTCGACGGCCGTCGCTTCCCGGCGCTTTCCTCCAGACATCCGAACGGGGGAAGCCCGCGACATGCCAGCGGTCGCCGCCTTCCTCGACCAGGAAAACATGGGACGTGATTTTACGCCGCGACTAGGTGAAGCCGCAAACTTCCCGGAAGACTGGCAAGGCCTTCACCCGGCGGACTTTCTCCTGCACGAGACGGGAGGCACGCTGAACGGCGTCGCTGCGGTCTGGTCCCAGCAACCGTTCCACTCCCTGCTCGTGCGCGGCTACCGGGCGCCGCTCGGCCGCCTGCGCGCGCTCGTCAACCTTTTCGCACCCTTGACCGGCTTGCCGCGCCTGCCCGCGCCGGGTGCTGCTTTGGAGCAGGCCTACCTAGCGCTGCCTGCCGTTGCCGGGGACGAGCCCGAAGTCTGGCAGGCTTTGCGAGGCGCCGCGCTGACCCTTGCCCGCCGCAAGGGTGCCGCCGTCCTCGCCGCCGGTTTCGCGGAAGGCGATCCCGCCGCCGCGATCCTTGCGGAGCGCCGCCGTCACAATCGTTACGGCAGCACGATCTACAAGGTTTTCTGGGAAGACGAGCGAGCCGCAGCGGAAACGCTCGCTTTCTCCAGGCCGAAACTTGAAATCGGCCTCTTGTGAAGCGATGCTGCGCCGATGGGAAGCCGAGGGGAAACGGAGATGATCGGAGCGTGGTGGCGTGAAAAGGTCGCGGCCGCATGCGCGGCGTTGCTGCTCGTCCTCTGCACTGCGGCCTTCGCGCAAAGTTCGGGAGGGGACGAGGCGATCCACAACGAGTTGCGGGCGTTGCGCACCCGCGCGGTGGAAGCCGTCAACCGGCGCGACGCGGAAGCGCTGCTCGCCGAGATGACCGACGACGTCGTGTTCACCGCGATGAACAACGAAGTGGTGCGTGGGCGCGCGGATGCCCGCGCCTATTACGACCGGATGCTCGGCGGCGCCGCACGCGTGATCGAGGACATGCGCATCACGGTCGAGCCGGATGCCCTGTCCGTGTTGCACAACAACGGCGAGTCCGCGATTTCCACCGGCAACTCCGAGGCCTACTTCAAGATCCGCGGCGGGCTTGAGTTCACCGCGCCCTTGCGCTGGACCGCCGGCCTCGTGCGCGAGGGCGGCGCCTGGAAAATTGCTTCCATGCACTTCTCGGCGAACGTCTTTCAGAACCCGGTCGATGCGGGCATCCGCCGCTATCTCTGGCTGATGCTCGTGGTCGCCGGCGCGGCCGGGCTGCTGATCGGCGGGGTTTTGGGCTTGGTCCTTGGGCGCAGGCGGAGGCCGGTGTGAGGCCGGTCCTCCTCCCCAGCCCGTCGCCCGAACCGATCGCGAGCGAAACGGCGCCGGCGGCACTCCCGGAAAATTGGTACATCCTGGCTTCCAGCCGGGAGGTCCGGCCGGGAAAGATCGTGGCGCGGAGCATCGGCGACCGTGAACTCGTGCTGTTCCGCACAGAAGCGGGTGCCTTAGGGGCCTTCGACGCCCACTGCGCGCATATGGGCTGCCACTTGCGCCACGGCGCGGTGGTGGGCGAGCGCCTGGGCTGCGCGCTGCATTCCCGCGAGATCGAGGCTTCAGGAAAATTCCTGCGGCCGGACGGGACGTCTTCTTCGCGGCTGCTCCAGCCGTCCTACCCGGTGGCGGAAAAATACGGCGCGGTCTTCGTTTATCTTGGAGCCAAGCCGCGCTTCCCGCTCCCTGTGCCGGATATCCTGGACGAAGCCGACCTGCTGGCGGAGCCCGCTGGCGAATACCGCACGAGAACGCCTTGGTATGCGCTGATCGCCAACGGCTGCGACATGGAGCATCTGCTGGCGGTGCATGGGCGGACGCTCAAGGAGCCGCCGGTGGTTTCCCGGCCGGACGGGCAGAGCTTCCGCATCGCCTACCACACGGCAGTGGCAGGGAACACGCCGGCCGACCGCGTCATGCGCAAACTGTCGGGCGACGGCATCCGCGCCTCGCTGACCGCGATCGGCGGCACGACCATGCTGGTGCAGAGTTTCGCGGGCCCCCGGCCCAGCATCTTCCTGTTCTCCATGTGCCCTGAAGCGGATGGGGGCACGCTGATCCGCGGCGTGGTCGGGCTGAAGGGGCGCGCGAAAAACCCGCTCGACCGGCTAAAACTGCGCGCGGCGCGCTGGCTGTTCCTAAGCTTCCTGCGCAAGGATTTCCGCGTGCTGGATGGTCTGGAATGGCACCCGCCGGCCGACCTGCTGACGTCGGGCGACCGCACCACGCGAAAACTCTTCGACTACTTCCACGAGCTTCCCGCCGCCCCGCCGGCAAAGCCGCGCGGCCTGCGGCGCAAGGAAACGGCATGAAAGCAGGAATGATGCCGGCGCGCCTCAATCTGGTTCTCGTGGGCGGAATGGGCGCCTCACTCTGCACCCTGCTTTGGCTGGCCTCGCACGCGCAAAGCTGGTGGCTCGTGCTGGCAGCGGCGGTCGCCTTCTCTTTTCTGAACAACACCGCCTATTCTCTCATGCATGAGGCGGTGCACCGCCACCTGCACCCGAACCCCCTCGTCAACGAGGCGGCGGGACGGCTGCTCGCGGCCTTCTTCCCGACGGCCTTTTCGTTGCAGCGCGTGTTCCACCTGGCGCACCACCGCAACAACCGCACGGAGCACGAGCGCTTCGACTACTACCGGCCCGGCGAAAACCGGCTGATCAAGTTCGCGCAGTGGTATTGCATCCTGACCGGCCTCTACTGGCTTATCTCTCCGCTGTTCTGCCTCGTGTATTGTCTTGCCGCCGACCTGTTGCGCTGGCGCACGCTGTTCGGCGCGAAGGGGGATTGGTTTTCCCGGCAGACCAGTGCCCAGGAGTTTTTAGACGCGGTGGAAACCGTGCCGGTCCGCACTGCGCGCCTGGACATCCTCTTCTCCTTGGCCGTCCAGGCGGCGCTGGCCTGGTTCCTGGACCTGAGCCTTTTCGGCTGGTGCGCGGCTTACGCCGCCTTCGCCGTCAACTGGAGCTCGCTCCAGTACACCGACCACGCCTTTTCCCCGCTCGACAGCCACGAGGGCGCGTGGAACCTGAAGGTCGGTCCTTTGAGCCGCCTCCTGTTCCTCAACTACCACTTCCATCTCGTCCACCACCGCGACCCGTCGATCGCCTGGATCGACCTGCCGCGCCACGCGCGCACCGAGGATCCCAGCCCGCGCTTCTGGACGATTTATCTCCGGATGTGGAAAGGACCGCGGCCGGTTCCGGCCGCCGAACTCGAAGCCGACGGCGTTGGCTGATCAGCACAAGCTGCTTGCGCCGCAATCTCTGCTGCGCCTCGCCGCTGCATGCGCCTTCGGCGCGTGGTTCTGGATCGTTTACTTCGGTTGCGATTGGCTTGCCCA
>CAXTCF010000039.1:10460-26756 GCA_964242945.1 uncultured Rhizobiaceae bacterium
GCGGACGCCGTGAACCTCACCTACAACTGCTTTCCTTCCCTGCATGTGGCGCTTGCGGTCTCGGTCGGACTGGCGATGAGCCCGCAATGCCGCGGGCCGACCAAGGCAGCTTTGTGGAGCGTGGTGCTGCTCGTTGCCGCCTCCACCGTGCTCACCCGCCAGCACTTTTTGGCGGATGCCGCTGCGGGCGCACTGCTGGCTTGTCTGGCGATGCGCTTTCTCTACCCCGCGCTTAAGGCTCGGTTCGCCCGGAATTTTTCAGAAGGTGCTTTTGGAAGAACGCCGCCATGTCCCGCCGGATTTCGGGGATATGGTTCGTGCAGCAGTGATCCCCGTCCGGGAAGGTGATCATCGAGACGTCCGGGCTGCGCTTCAAGCGCAGGAGTTCGTCGCGAAGCCATGATTTGTCCTTTGCCGGAACCACGCGGTCCTTGAGCCCGTGCGCGATGCGCACCGCAGCGAAGATATTTTCCAGAATCTCAGGCCGGTCGATGAAGTTCTGCGCCAGCACGGCCGCGATCTCGCCGTCGGTGCGCGCGCCGGTGATCTGGCACATCTTGCTTTTGATCAGGAAAGGGACGCGCCCGAACGCGCGCGTGTTGATCGGCGCGCCGAGGTCATAAACGGCCTTGATCCTCCGGTCCCGCGACGCGGCGGAGATCGACCACAGCGAGCCGATGCTGAACCCGGCCGTGCCCACCCGCGCGGCGTCGATCTCCGGCCGGTCCGCCAGGGCGTCGATCGCTGCGGAAATAATGCCGGGATAGTCGGGCGTCCACAGGATGCCGTCGAGCAGAAAGGCTTCGCCCTGGCCCGGTCCGTCACCATTCAGCACGGCAAAGCCGGCGGAAAGCAGCGCCAAGTCGGTGGCGAGGTGCTCCTCCTTGGCATCGTCCAGCCCGTGCACCACCACGACAAGCGGCGCCGGTTCCACGCGCGGGGGCGGCAGGTGCAGGTTGCCGTAGAAGGTCTTTTCCCGCCACTTTATCGCCAGCCGTTCGAAGCGGGCGCCAAAGGCAAGCTTTTCCGCCTCCGCCGTGTAGTCCCGCGCCTTGCGGTAGAGGAAGCGCTTCGTGTCGCCGAGCGGCAGGATGCCCCATTGGCCGAGATTGGCGAGGTAGGCCAGCCGCCGCAACGCCTCCACGGTCTGCCCTGCCCCCAGGGATGAGCGCTGCCGCGCAAAACCCTCCTCCTCGCGCCGCACCGTGCGCAGGGCTGCGTCCGGCCAGTCGTCCAGGCTGCGGATGGACTTCAAGAAGCCGAACAGCGCGTCGTCGCCGATTTCGGAAGCCCGCCAGCGTCCCCAGAAAGGCTGGGTGAGCCGCGACACGCCGACCACATGCGAGGCCGAGCGCAGCGCCTTCAGGAAGATGTGGTCGAAAGCCGAATAGGCTTCGGTGTTCGCGACGTTCTTCAAAAGCAGCGCACGCTGGCGGCCTTGCGCAGCAGGAACACGCGATCGTCCGCGCCGAACTCAGCAAAATCCTTCTCGCCCTCGACGGATATCCGCACGACGGTCACGCGCAGGTCGCCGCCTTTGGCCGCAAGGCTGAACCGGCCCGCGTCGCCTTCCAGAAAGCAGGTCGCACCGCTGCCGCTTGGGGTGCAGATGGTCTCGCCGGAATAGGTTTCGCCGCTCCCCCGCACCTGGAAGTTCAGGGTCAGGGCGGTCTCGCCGCTGTTCACGGCATTGGAACTGCGGGACAGCGCGATCATCCTGACGTTCTGGTCGGGATGCTTGGCCAGGTGGCTTTTGTCGTAGATGCGGGCATAGCAGCTTGCTTCCCCGAACCGCGCCAGGACGGATTCGGCCCTTGCCGCTCCCGGCGCGAGGAGCATCGCGCCCGCCAGCACCGCGCCTAAGACCTTCATGGCTTCACTCCCCTCCGAGAGGCAGCGGCCCTTTTAGCAGGAGCCGAGCTTCAATGCAGCCCGCGCAGGGCGTCGAGCACCTCGCCCTGCTTGAACGGCTTGGAGATGAAGCCGAGCGGCTCGATGTCGAGCGCCATGGCGCGCACCAAAAAGTCGGAACGCCCGGTGAGGAACAGCACGGACACGCCATAGCGGGTGCCGAGCGCCTGGGCTGTATCAAGGCCGTCGCCTTCGCCATGCAGTTCGATATCGACGATGGCAAGCTGCGGCTTGCTTTTCGCGGCGATGCCGAGGGCCTCTTCCATGCTCCGGGCTACGCCCAGCACCTTGTGCCCGGCGCCTTCCAGCGTGTCCTGGAGGTCGAGCGCGATCATAGGCTCGTCTTCCACGATCATGATTTGAAGGGGCATGGGTAGATCCTGATTGCGTGGATGGGCCGGTGCCTTTATCGGCTCAAGCGGAGAGGCGCTGGCGCTACGGCCTGGCGAGGAAGGGACCGCAGGAAAGACCGATGCAGGGGGAGACGATCCGGCCGTCTGGCCGGCGATGGGTCCAGCGCAGCAGGTTGGGCGGACGGCGGTCCGCCCGGACGGGGGAGCCGAGCTTCCGCAGCCGCGGCGACCGGACATGCGGATCGATGTCAGGCATCTTCAGCAGGCGGCGGTTCGGTTGGACCGAGAGGGCGTCGTTGCCGCGCGGCTCATAGCAGTTCGACATGCGGTCCCTGCGCAGGCAAGACGCTTCCGCGCCCGGGGCAAGCGCGGACACGGCGAGCGCAAGCAGAACTGCAACCGAAACCTTTTGGATCATGGTCCCAAACGGCCGAAGGCCCGAAACGCTCCGCCAGCCTTTTGGAGCGCGGAGTGCCGCGGCTTCGCGCCTTCCTTGCCGCCGTAGTTTTCGGGGATGAGGAACGAAGTTTGACAGGCCGGCCCCCGCTCACTAACCCGCTGACCGGCTGTTCGCCGCATTCATCCGGCACCGGGGAGCGAAATTGATCGCCTGCTTCGACATCGGCGGCTCTGCGATCAAGGCAGCGGTGGCCCGCACGCCGGCCGATGTTTTGGTCGTCGGCACGGTGCCGACGCCGCTGCATGACTTCGACCTCTTTGCCGCGGCCCTCCGCAGCCTGATCCCGGCAAGCGTGGAGGCCGAGGCGCCGGTGGCGATTTCCATCGCGGGCGTGGTGGATCGGCCGAGCGGGCGCATCAAGGTCGCCAACATCCCCTGCCTCGACGGGCGCAGGCTCTCGACCGAGCTTCGGGAAAAGCTGAACCGTCCCGTCACCGTCGCCAACGACGCGGACTGCTTCGCGCTCGCGGAAGCCATCGAGGGGGCGGGGCGGGGGAGGCGGATCGTGTTCGGTGTGATCCTCGGCACGGGCGTCGGAGGCGGTCTGGTCATCGACGGAAGGCTGGTGCAGGGGGCCGGCGGCCTGACCGGCGAGTGGGGGCACGGGCCGGTCGCCGCGACGCTTGCCGCAGACCCGCCGGAAAAGATCCCGCGCTTTGCCTGCGGCTGCGGTCAGGTGGGCTGCATCGACACGGTCGGCGGCGCGCGCGGGGTCGAACGGCTGCACAGGCACCTGCACGGCGAAAGCCTGCCCAGCCCTGCGATCATCGCCGCATGGGAGACGGGCGGGGCCCAAGCCGCGCGGACGGTCGAGGTCTATACGGATCTGGTTGCCGGGCCGCTGGCGCTGGTGGTCAACGTGGTCGGCGCCGACGTCGTGCCGGTCGGCGGCGGTTTGAGCAACTCGCGGGCGCTGATATCCCGCCTTGACGAAGCCGTGCGCGCCCGCATCCTGCGGCAGACGCTTGAGCCGCTGCTCGTTCCGGCGCAATGCCGCGTCGAGCCTGGGTTGATCGGCGCGGCGATCCTGGCGCAGGCGGAGGCAGGCCGTGCCGGTGCTGCTTGAGGTCTGCGTCGGCGACCCCGTGAGCCTTGCCGCGGCGGTTCAAGGCGGGGCGGACCGCATCGAGCTTTGCTCCGCCCTGGAACTCGGCGGTCTGACCCCGGCACCGGGCCTGATGCAGCTTGCGGCGAAAGCACCCGTGCCCGTTTATGCCTTGGTGCGGCCGCGCGGCGGAGAATTCGTTTTCGGCGCAAGGGAGGTGGAATCCATGCTGGCAGACATCGCCGCGGTGCGCGCCGCCGGCCTGTCCGGCGTGGCGCTCGGCGCGAGCCGCCCCGGCGGGAGCCTGGATGCAGAGGTGTTGCGGGAACTCGCTGCCGCCAGCGTTGGCCTCGGCAGGACGCTGCACCGCGCCTTCGACCTTGTGCCGGACTTAGACGAGGCCGTGGAACTGGCAATCGAACTGGGCTTCGAGCGCATCCTGACTTCCGGGCGCGCCCGCACCGCGCCTGAAGGCATGGAGGAGATCGGCAGGGCGCATGGGATCGCTGGGAGGCGCATCGCGATCATGGCAGGCTCCGGCCTGAACGCCCGCAATGTCGGCGCTCTGCTTGCGCAAGTGCCTTTGATGGAAGTGCACGGCTCCTGCTCCCTTTCCGCAGGCGAGCCGGACCGGCGCATCGTGGAACTCGGCTTCGCGCCGCCCGGCCCCGCCAGGCGCACGAGCGCGGACGAAGTCCGCCGCTTCCGGCAGGCGCTCCAGTCCTTCTCCGGCTCAGGGATCACACCATGACCATCGCGCTCAAACCCGTCGAACTGCCGGATTTCGGTCCTCTCGGCGAGCAGCCGCAGGTGCCGGCCGCGACCTATGCCGTTCGCGCCGACCACGCTTACGAACGGGCCGGCTGCGATTGGCTCGTCGTCTATGCCGACCGCGAGCACTTCGGAAATATTTTCTTTCTTTCCGGCTTCGAACCGCGCTTCGAGGAGGCATTGCTGCTGCTCGGTCCGAACAAGCGCCGGGTGCTGCTGACCGGCAACGAGTGCGAAAGCTATGCGCGGCTTTCCCGGCTGCCGGGCCTCGACGTGCTGCGTGCGCAAACGCTGAGCCTGATGGGCCAGGACCGCACGGCCTTTCCGCGCCTGGCCGACCGCTTGGCGGAGGCCGGCCTCCGCAAGGGCGACACGATCGGGCTTACCGGGTGGAAGTATCTGGAGCCGTTCGAAGACATCGATGCGCCGCATTTGTTCTTCGTGCCGGACTTCATCACGGGCATCCTCCGGCGCATCGCGGGCGGGTTGCGCGACGCCACGCCGGTGCTGATGCACCCGGAAACGGGCCTGCGCAGCGTCGTGGACGCAGACCAGATCGCCGCCTTCGAGTGGGCGGCGGCGCGCTGCTCTTCGCTGCTGTGGCGCGTCGTGTCGCGCGTGCGGGAGGGGGAGAGCGAGTTCTCCGCGCTAGCTCGGCTGGGCTATGAAGGCGACCCGCTCAACGTCCACACCATGTTCGCCTCGGCATCGCCGGGCGAAGAGATCATCGGCCTGCGCAGCCCGACCGGGCGGCGCTTGCGCAAAGGGGATGGCGTCACGACGGCGCTGGGTTTTTGGGGGGCGCTGTCCTCTCGCGCAGGCCTGCTGGACGAGGCGAATGACGGCTTCCTTGAAACGGCGAAGGCCTACTTCTCCGGGTTGATCGCCTGGTACGAGACGGCCGATCTCGGCGTGACCGGCGGCGAACTGTTCGAAGCGGTGACGGGCAGGCTGGCCGAAGGCGGATTGCGCTCAGCACTCAACCCCGGCCATCTCGGCTCCCACGAGGAATGGCTGCACTCGCCCGTGCGGCCCGGCTCGAACGAACCCTTGACCTCCGGCATGGTTTTCCAGGTGGACGTGATCCCTACGCCGATGCTTCCTGGTCAAGCGCTCAACTGCGAGGATGCTGTCGTGTTCGCCGATGCGGATTTGCGCGCCGAACTGGCGGAGAAATATCCGGAAGCGGCAGCCCGCATCGCGGCACGGCGCGCCTTCATGGCGCAAAAGCTCGGCGTGCCGCTGAAGGAGAGCATCCTCCCGCTGTCCTCGACGCCGCTTTATCTGCCGCCGTTCTGGCTGCGCCCGGATCACGTGCTGGTTCGAGAATAGCGGCGAGCGCCCGCTCAGGTCGCTCCGGACCAGGGCAGAGGCTTCTTCTTGAAGCGCTTCCAGGCGGCGTGCAGTCCGTCCTGCTTGGCGTCCAGCCTGGCGGCGGCCCAGCCGAGCACGGCGCCGCCTGCCACATGACCTTCCATGCTCAAGTCCGGCGTGAGAAGCGGGCGCACCACATCGGCGATCCCCGCAAGGTCGTTGGCCGCGCCGAGTTCGTCCTGGAGGGCTTCGAGCGTGCGGAAGAAGGATTTTCCCTTAGCCTCCCCTTCCAGCGCGGCCGAGAAGAAGTCGGTGACGTAGCGCAGGTTCTTTGCGGCGATGCGCACCTTGTGCCGTTCCGGCGGAGACAGGCGCCGGAACTTTTTGCCGCGCTTCAGGACCGTCTTTTGGGACTCGCCAACCGCTCGCGCGGCGAACGCTGCCGCAGGTTCGCCCAACCAGCCCAATGCCTTTTCGGAAGCGCCGCTGCGCCAGCCCTTTTCCTCGATCCAAGTCCCAAGCGAAAGCTCGAAACGCCCGGTGGCCGGGTCGGTGACGCCCTTGCGAGCCTCTGCATAAGCCTTTTCCCGTGCCGCTTCCGCCTTTCCTTCAAGCGCGTCCAGCCCGTCGAAGCCGTTCAATGCGGTTCCGGCTTCCGGGAGCAGTTCGGACAGGAACACGTCCAGCGCCCGCCCGGCATTGAGCCGCGTCATCAGCGCCTTGGCCCCGGCGCGCAACTCCTCCAGTTGCAGGTTCGGGCCGAAATCGCGGAGCAACTTGAGAAACGCGCGCAGCCGGCGCAGCGCCACGCGGAACTGATGCAGCCCTTCCGCGTCGCGGCCGTCTTCCGCCGCGGGCTGGTTGCGCAGGAGGTGAAGAAAGGCCGAGCGCAGGATGCGTTCCAAGGCCTCGTCCAGGCTGATCCCGGAAGGCAGCGCCACCGGCTCGCTCTTGATTCCCATCGGCGGTGTGTCGAGCGCCAGCGCATAGCCCCGCTCGCCCTTGGAGCGCAGGCTCGGCCGCAAGCCCCGCGGGCCGCCAAGCTGCTGCGCCAGCCGCCAGACGGCGACGGCGTCGCCGCTCTTCAGTTCAAGCTCCAGTTCGGCGACCGGATCGCTACGCTCGCCTGCCAGGAGCTGGCCCTGGTCGATCGCCAGTTCGACCTTGCCCGCCGGCGTGGCCAGCATCAGCTTGCGGCGCTCGATCCCGGTGCGGAACACCGGCCGCAGTTCCGCGTCGCCGATCTCCTTCGCCAGCTTGGGCGGCAGGCAGGCCAGAAGCAGCGCGCGGTCGGGTTCCAGGCCGGGCGCGGGCGCCTCCACTTCCAGCCGCGCGAAGCTGTCCGTGCCGCCGGGCGTCTTGGCGGTGACGAGAAAGCGGTCGCCTTCTTCTCGGACCCGTAGAACCGCTTTTGCCCGCTGGAGAGAAAAATCCGGCGTGTCGAAATAGACCGCGCGGAGCATCACGGTTTCCGGCTCGCCCCCTTTTGCCGCGAGAACGGAGGGATCGGCCAGGATGTCGCCCGCGTCGAGCGGCGCGCCGACGAGCTTGACCTCGACCTCCAGGCCGCCCTCGCCTTTGTCCGAAGCTTTGCCGTCCTGGTTGCTCCTGTCTTTGCTCATGCTTTGTCCTTTGGACCAGGAGATCTCTTGCAGCACCTCCGCAGGCTGCCGCCGGGGCGAAACGGCTTGCCGCCCGAACGGTTTCGTATGGATTCCAGCGCGGAGGGGCAACGCGAGGGCGGCGCATCAAGCTTTGTCCCCGTGCCGGCGCTATGCATCGTCTGCATGTCAGGTCTCGCAAATTCGCGGGTTGCCGCTTTTGCGTGGTGCAGCAAGTATAAAGCATTCCGTTCCACGCCGGTTTACCCAGGCAGAGCCGCATGGCTGTGCGGAATTTCCATTTGGAAGCCTTTCCGCCATGTCAAATGCCGCTCCAGACCATTCCAAGGCTCCGCGTGCCCGTGCCGGCTGGGCGATCCTGTCGCTTGCCGTCGGCTCGTTCGGCATCGGCACGGGCGAGTTCGCCTCCATGGGTCTGCTGCCGGAATTCGCTTCCAGCCTGCATGTGAGCGCGCCGGAAGCCGGGCACGTCATCTCGGCCTATGCGCTTGGCGTGGTGGTCGGCGCCCCTTCGATCGCGCTGCTCTTTGCGCGCGCCCCGCGCCGCACGATGCTGGTCGTCCTGATGCTCGTCTTCGGCTTGGCCAACGGCTTGAGCGCGCTGGCGCCGAACTACGGCGCGCTGCTCGCCCTGCGCTTTCTGTCCGGCCTGCCGCACGGCGCGTTTTTCGGCATCGCGGCGCTGGTCGCCGCCTCGCTGGTGGAGCCCGGCTTCCGGGCCCGCGCGGTCGGCCGCGTGTTCACCGGCCTGACGCTCGCCACGCTGCTCGGCATGCCGTTTTCCGCCTGGATCGGCCAATGGTTCGGCTGGCGCCCGGCCTTTGCCGGCGTGGGCGCCATCGGCTTCCTGGCCTTTGCGATGGTCCTGCGCTTCGTGCCCTTCGTGGCGGCGGAAGAGGGGGCGAGCCCGCTGCGTGAGCTTTCCGCGCTGGCCCGCCCGCAGGTCTGGCTGACGCTCGGCATCGCGGCGGTGGGCTGCGGCGGCATGTTCGCCGTGATCTCTTACATCGTGCCGCTGCTGACCGAGGTCAGCGGAATCCCGCCGCTGCTCGTGCCGCTCGCGCTGGTTTTGTTCGGGCTCGGCATGTTTCTGGGCAATTTTGCGGGCTCGGCCATGGCCGACCGCGCGCTGATGCCGACCGTCGGCGGCATGCTGCTCTTCAACGCGGTTGCGCTCGGCCTGCTGCCGCTCATGGCGCGGTCGCCCGGCGGCGCTTGTCTCAGCCTGTTCCTGGTCGGCTTCAGCGCGGCCATCGTGGCGGGCTTGCAGACGCGGCTGATGGACGTGGCCGCCGGCGGCCAGACGCTTGCCGCGACGCTGATGCACTCCGCCTTCAACCTCGCCAACGCGCTCGGCGCCTTTCTCGGCGGCGCGGCGATCGCGGCAGGCTACGGCTGGAGTTCGACAGGCGTGGTCGGCGCGATCCTTGCCGCGGGCGGGCTGGTGATCTTCGGGATTTCGGTGGCGCTGGATCGCTGGACTGCCGGCAAATGGAAGCCGCTGCCGGTTCCGGCGGAGTAAGCCCCTACTTGTCCGTGCGGCGGCACTCGAAGCTGTCGCCGCTTTCCGGCGAGAACCAGGCCATCGTATCCTTCGTGAAGCCGGACAGTCCGATGCTGTAGCCGTCCGCGAAGCGCAGCGTGTAGGAACCGTCCTTGGTCTTCTCGACCTTTTTGATCGGCATGTCTTCCGAGCCGTTGTTGTAGGTCGTGCGCGTGAAGGTGAACTCCGCCACGCCGCAATCCCACTTGCCGAGAAAGGGCCACCTGGCAGCCGCCGCAGCGGGCAGGGTGCATAAGGCACCAAAAGCGAGGGCAAGGATTCCGCGCAACAGCCAAGACTGCATTCTGATCTGCTCCAACCGTGAAGGCGAGAGACCAGGAATGCTTCAGCTTGTAAAGGCAGGGCTGAAAAGAAGAAGGCCCGCCGGGGGAGGAGGTCCGGCGGGCCTGGATTCGAATGTGGCGCGGGAGGAGGTGCGCCACACCGGATGTCGGCTTTCTGGGAGGAGGAAGATCACCGACAACGCAAACCTATGCGGTCCCCCCTCATGCTGCAATGCACAATGGTGCATAAGAGCTATGCAATTTTGTAAGTGAACAAATTTGCATCACAGACATTGCCGGGATCGGTTTTGCTTGACCTGTGTTGGGACGCGGCTGGCGGCCTGGTCCCAAAACGGTTCCGCCGCTTCCCGTGTCATCTCCAAGCAAAAAGCCTGGCGGGTTCGAAGAGCCGGGGGCTCCCTTGCCTCGCCGCGCTAGGCATGTAAGCCCTGTTTTTGATGAACTCGCGGGGAGCGGCGTTGAACGGATCGGGTGCTGGCTGCTTCGCCGCGGTGGGCGAGTGCATGATGGAAATCGCACCGGCCGAGGGCGGGCTGCACCGGCTGGGCTTTGCCGGGGATACGTTCAACACGGCCTGGGCTGCGCGCCGTCTTCTGCCCGCTTCCACGCCGGTCCGCTATGTCACGGCGGTCGGCCTTGACTGGGCGTCCGACGAGATGGCGGCCTTCATGGCCCAGGCCGGCATCGACACGGACCGCATCGCGCGTGATGCCGGCCGCTCGGTCGGGCTCTACGCGATCCGACTCGATCGCGACGGCGAGCGCTCCTTCAGCTATTGGCGCAAAGACTCCGCGGCCACGCGCCTAGCTGATGATCCGGCATGGCTGGCGGGAGCACTTGTCGATGCATCGCTTGTTTTCTTCTCCGGCATCACGCTGGCGATTCTGCCCCCGTCCGGGCGCGACAATCTGCTGAACTGTCTCCGTTCCGCGCGGGAGGGCGGCGCAACGGTCGCCTTCGATCCCAACTTCCGTGCACGGCTCTGGTCCGATGCGGATATCGCGCGCGAAAACTTCGCGCGGGCCTTTGAGCGGGCCGACATCGTGCTTCCGACCTTTGGCGACGAGGCCGAACTCTGGGGTGACCGCTTTCCGGCGGACACAGCGGAGAGGCTTCTCCGCTGCGGCGTGGAGGAGGCCGTGATCAAGGACGGAGCGCGGCCGGCGCTCTTGGCCACTCCTTCCGGGAGACGCACGGTGCCGGCGCAGGCAGGCGTTGTCCCGGTGGACTCGACCGGGGCCGGCGACGCCTTCAACGGCGCCTACCTCGCGGCCCGGATGCGGGGGCTTGCGCCGGAAGCCGCCGCCGCGCGGGCGCATGCGGCCGCGGCGGTCGCAATCCGGACGCGCGGCGCCCTTTTGCCGGCAAGCATCGCGCAGATGGCCTGAGCGGGGTGCAACGCAGCGAAAAACGCCTTCCCGCGTTGAAGACGATCAAGCCCTGGTGCTGATCTGCCTTTCTGCGAGGGCAGCGGTCCGGCACCGGGCATTTCGCGTGGAAAATCCGGAATGAAGCGTGCCTTGGGAAGATTGGCGACGACCGCCTGGTGGGCGGAAAACGGCACGCGCGTCGCAACCCTTCTTTTCGCCTTGGCCATCGGCCTGACGCTTTGGAACTTCGCCGGCTCCAACCACGACCGGGCGCGGGGGGCCGCGCAGGCCAATGCCGTGCTCAGCCTGGAGCGCCTGCTTTCCATGGCGCGCGACATCGAGACCAGCGGGCGCGGCTATGCGCTGGCCGGCACGGACAACTACCTCGAACCTTACCAGTCCGCGGTGGCCAGCCTAGCGCAGGAGGAAGGAGAAGCTTCCCGCTTCTGGCGGGATAGCGGCGGCGATCCGGCCGACCTGGACGGGGCCTTTGCGGCCCTGGCGAAGAAGCGCGACTTCACCGCCACGGTAATCCAGGCGCGGCGCGAACAGGGCATCGAAGGCGTCATGCCGATGGTGCGTTCCGGCGAGGGCAAGACCATCATGGACGCCCTGCGCGCCGATGTTTCCCGCCTTCAGGCCGAAGCCGAAGCCCGCCACCGCAGGATCATCGCCCGCGACCAGTTCCGTTCCGGCATCCTGTTCTTTTCCTCGCTTGCCGCGGCGCTTGCCGCCTGCGCCTGCTTCGCCTGGCTGGCCTGGCACCGCCGCAAGCTGGTGCAGAACTCGGCCCGCGAGCTTTCCGGCCTCGGCGACCGCTTCCGCACGCTGGCCGACAACATCCCGCAGCTTGCCTGGATGGCCGACACCAAGGGGCGCCTCTACTGGTACAACAAGCGCTGGTACGACTACACCGGCACGACGCCGGCCGAGATGGAAAACGACGGCTGGAAGCACCTGCATCGCCCGGACATCCTGGAAGGCGCCTCCGCGCGCTTCGCCGAGTCGATCTCCAGCGGCGAGCCTTGGCAGGACACGTTCCCGCTGCGCGGCGCGGACGGGGAATACCGCTGGTTCCTGTCGCGCGCCGAGCCTATCCACGACGCGAACGGCAAGATCACGCGCTGGTTCGGCACCAACACCGACGTGACGGAACAGCGCGAGCAGGAGATGGAACTGGCCAGGGCGCGCGACGCGGCGGAAGAGGCCAACCGCGCCAAGAGCCAGTTCCTCGCCAACATGAGCCACGAGCTGCGCACGCCGCTTTCGGCCGTGATCGGCTACAGCGAGATGCTGGAAGAAGAAGTGGCCGACATGGGCGAGGAAAGCCTGATCGAAGACCTCGGCAAGATCAAATCAAACGCCCGCCACCTGCTCGGCCTCATCAACGACGTCCTCGACATCTCCAAGATCGAGGCCAACAAGATGGACGTCTATCCCGAAGTCTTCGAGATCGAAGCCGTGGTGCGCGAGGTCGCCTCGACCGTCGATGCGCTGGTGGAGAAGAAGAACAACCGCCTGGAGGTCGTGGTTTCTCCCGACATCGGAACCATGCATTCCGACGTGACCAAGATCCGTCAGGTGCTGATCAACCTGCTTTCCAACGCGGCGAAGTTCACCGAAAATGGCGTGATCCGCCTTTCCGCTGAACGGAAAGCCGCAGATGGGCGCGATGCGATCGTTTTCGCGGTTGTCGATTCCGGCATGGGCATGACGGAGGAACAGGTCGGAAAACTGTTCCAGCGCTTCACCCAGGCCGACGCCTCCACCACGCGCCGCTTCGGCGGCACCGGGCTGGGGCTGGCGCTGACCAAGGCGTTCTCCACCATGCTCGGCGGCGACGTCGCCGTGCAAAGCCGCATGGGCGAAGGCTCGACCTTTTCCGTGACGCTGCCAGCCATACTGCCCGCCCTGGAAGCGGCGGCGGAAGAGGCCCCGATAGTCGAAGCGCCCGAAGAGGAGGTCGTGCTCGTCATCGACGACGACCCGGCCACCCGCGATCTCCTGTCCCGCTTCCTGATCCGCGAGGGTTTCACCGTGCGCACCGCCGCGGACGGCCGCACGGGGCTGCAAATGGCCGAGACGCTGAAGCCGCAGATCATCCTGCTCGACGTCACCATGCCGCGCATGGACGGCTGGGAGGTGCTGCGCAACCTGAAGAGCGACCCCGGCCTCGCCGCGATCCCCGTGATCATGTGCACGATCATCAACGAGCAGACGCTGGCCTTTTCGCTCGGCGCTTCGGACTATCTCATGAAGCCCGTGGACTGGGACCGCCTGAAGGAGGTGCTCGCCCGCATCGCGCCGCAGGAGCCGCGCGGCGACGTGCTGGTGGTGGACGACGACCCCGACGCCCGCAAGCGGCTGGCAACCATCCTGTCGCGCGTCGGCTGGACGGTGACGGAGGCGCCCCACGGCCGCGAGGCCTTGGCGGCGGTGGACCGGCGCATGCCTTCGCTGGTGCTGCTCGACCTCAACATGCCCGAAATGGACGGTTTCACCTTCCTGCGCGAGTTCCGCTCCTCACCGGCAGGCGCGGACGTGCCGGTGATCGTGATGACCGCGCGGGACCTGTCGGCCGGAGAGCGCGCCGAACTGAAGGGCAACGACGCCCGCGTGCTCCAGAAGGGCGCGGTCGGCATGGGCGGCCTCGTGGCCCAGCTCAAGGCGTTCGGCGCCGCGTCGCGGCCAAAGCCTCCGGCGCAGAGCCGGCAACCCGAGATGGCGGAATAGCGTTTCATGGACATGGAACTGGTCCGGCAGGCCAAGCGCAACCTGCCGCTCTTCACCGTCCTGGCCTCCGCCCTGCTCGTGCTGGCGCTGGGCGCGATCCTGCGGCTCGGCAGCGAAGTGTTCGTGCCGATCGCGCTGGCGGTGCTGCTCAGCTTCATCCTGGCGCCGGCAGTGCGCCGGATGCAGAAGCTTGGGCTGCCCGGCGGCGCGGCGGTCCCGCTCACCGTGCTCACCGCCTTCGGCGGCATCGCGCTGCTGCTGGTGGTGATGGGCAGCCAATTGGCCGCCATCGGCTCCGACCTGCCGAAGTACCAGTCCACCATCCGCGACAAGATCATCTCGCTTTCCGCGAGCGGCGGTCCGGGCTCCTCGGTCGGCAGGGCGATCGAGACGTTCTCGAATCTCAGCGCCGAACTCGCCCAGCCTGGCGAAGGGGGAGAAAACGCGAAAACCGCGCCGAACGTGGCGGCGCCGACGCCGGTGGTGATCCAGGAAAGCCACAGCCTGCTGGGAACGCTGAGCGTGGTGGCCTCGCCGCTGCTTCACCCGCTCGCCACCGCCGTGCTGGTGCTGGTCTTCGTGGTGTTCATCCTGGCGTCGCGGGAGGACCTGCGCAACCGCTTCATCCGCCTGCTCGGCCCCGACGACATCCAGCAGACCACCGTGGTGATCGACGACGCGGCCCGGCGCCTGAGCCGGCTGTTCCTGATGCAGCTGGCCGTGAATGCCTGCTACGGCACGGTGATCGCCTTCAGCCTCTGGCTGATCGGAATTCCGAGCCCGGTCCTGTGGGGCATCGTCGCCGGCATCTTCCGCTTCGTGCCCTATGTCGGCGCCTTTGTCGGCGCGCTGCCGCCTTTGGCGCTCGGTTTTGCGATCGATCCCGGCTGGTCCATGCTGATCGCCACGGCGTTATTGTTCGTCGTGGCGGAGCCGATCCTCGGCCACGGGATCGAACCCCTGGTGTTCGGCCATTCCACCGGCCTGTCGCCGGTGGCGGTGGTGCTTGCGGCGGCCGTTTGGACTTTCCTCTGGGGGCCGATCGGGCTGGTGCTGGCGACGCCGCTCACCGTCTGCCTCGTGGTGCTCGGCCGTCACGTGCCTTCGCTCGAATTCATCGGCGTCATGCTGGGCGACAGCCCCGCGCTTTCGCCGGCGCAGATCTTCTACCAGCGCATGCTGGCGGGCGACCCGACCGAAGCGGTCGCCAGGGCGCGCGATTTCCTGCGCGAGCGCTCGCTCGCCACCTATTACGATGAGATCGCGCTGGAAGCGCTGCGTCTCGCGCATGAGGACGTCGCGCGCGGGCGGCTGACGCCGGAGCGGCAGGAGGTGATGCGGCGCTCGACGGGCGAACTCGTCGCCCAACTCGGCCGGCTGGTGTCCGACCCGCGCCCCAAAGGCGGCGGGCAGGTCAGCACGGAGGCCGCTGCGGCGGTGGAAGCCGTCGGGCCGGACAAGGGCGCGTCCACGCGCGTCGTCTCACCAGCCGATCTGCACCCGGACTGGCGGGAGGGGACCCCGATCGTCTGCTTGGCCAAGCCGGACAGCCTGGACGAGGTGGTGGCGACGATGCTGGTGCAGGTTCTGGGCAAGCACGGCCTGCCCGCCGCCTTCCTGCCGCTGCAAACCGCCGGAGACTGCGAGGCCCCGGACGGACCGGCGAAGATGGTCTGCCTGTCCTACATGGAGCCGCTTTCCACGCTGCACCTGCGCTATGCCGTGCGGCTGGCGCGGAGATTCTTCCACGCGCCCTCCGTGCTGATCGGCATCTGGCGCGAGCGCGACGCGCACATCGCCCGCTCGCTCAACCGCGCCGCGCGGGCCAATGCCGTGGTGCCGACGATCGGCGCCGTGCTGTCCGCCGCCATGACCGCTGCCACCGCCCTGGAGGCGGAACAGCGCCCGGCAAAGGTGGTGCGCCTGCCCGTCGCGGCGGAGTGAACTCCAGCCATTCCCTGTCGGTTGCGCTCAGCCCTGTCTTGATATCTTATAGGCCCTAGCCTATAAATCTGTATGCCCTGGGTAGTTCTGGAACATCCGGATTTTGCTGCGGAACGTAATCGGCTCAATGCAGAAGTTTCTGACAAGCCGGATGAGGTGATCCTGGCGCTCGAACGGATTGGACCTCTGCTCGGCCGGCCGATGGTGGATACCCTCAAAGGGTCGAAATACCCTAACATGAAGGAGATTCGGATAGCTGTAGATGGAGCGTGGCGCTTTGCCTTCGCCTTCGATCCCGGGCGTAATGCAGTCATCCCTTGCGGTGGAGACAAAGAAGGCAAGGCGAAGCGCAAGTTCTATGATGCCTTGATCAGAACCGCCGACTGGCGCTTCAGCGAGTGGCTGAAGATAGAGGAGTGACAGCGATGGTGAAGAAGGCTGATTTCCGTCCTGCACGGGAGCGCATCGACGCTCTGCCTGCTGAGCGCCGCAAGAAGATCGAGGCAGGCGCCCGCAAGCTCATCGAAGCCGCACACATTGGCGAGTTGCGCAAGGCGCTCGACGTGACGCAGGCTACCGTTGCCGCGCGATCAGGCATGAAGCAGGCGGAAATCTCCCGTATCGAACGGGCTCCCGAAACTGCCAAGTTGATGACGGTCGAGCGATATGTTGAGAGCTTGGGCGGTAAACTCAGCTTGGTCGCCTCGTTTCCAGATGGAACTCGCGCCGAGATCGGAATGCGCAATGGACGCCCCGTTAAATCCCATTTGAAAATTGGTCGCGGCCCTCCCTTCAACACGGGGGGAGAGCTTGGGACTGACAGGCGCGATGACTTGGCCAAGTGAGCGGCGCACCTGATATACCTCTACACTGGAGGAGTTCCGGTTTTGGCTTTTCCGATGAAGTGGCAGCGATCGGTGATGAG
>CAXTCF010000040.1:0-25347 GCA_964242945.1 uncultured Rhizobiaceae bacterium
CACCTCATGCAAGAGCAATCTCGGTGTCCACAAAACCGGGGCAATCCCAATCCCACATCACCCTCCAACAAACGAAGGTACCACGGCGGCCCTTCAGCCCAGTTCAAGGTTTTGCGTTGAATGTCGGGGAACGAAACAGATCCTTAAACCCGACGCCCGTAGCTGCGATAGCGCTCCCGCACGCGCGCCATCTCGTCGGGGGGCAGTAGCACCGGCTCGCCGGCCGACAGGCTCATGAGGCACTGCCGCGCGAGCGTTTCAAGCTTTATTGTGGTGTCCAGCGCTTCTCGCAGCGAGCGACCGACCGCGATCATTCCGTGATTTGCCAGAAGGCAGGCGGTGCGCCCTTCCAGCGCCTCGACAGCCGCGCGAGCCAGCGCGTCCGTGCCGAAGGTCGCGTAGCGTGCACAGCGCACATCGTCGCCACCGAAACCCGCGACCATGTAGTGAAAAGCAGGAATGTCGCGCCTCAAGCAGGAAAGCGCCACGCAAGCATCCGCATGCGTGTGGACAACAGCCATCGTGGCAGGAAAAGCCTCCAGAATGGCGCGATGCATGAAGCATTCGCTGGAAGGCTTCCCTTCGCCCATCACGCGGCCTTCCCGGTCGAGACGCACAAGGTCGGAAGCATCGGTGTTGCCCATGTTGGCGCCGGTCGGCGTGATCAGCATTCCGTCGGCGATACGGCAGCTGATGTTGCCGCTGCTGCCGTGATTGAAGTTCTTGGTTTCAAGCACCGCCATCGTTTTCAGGATAGCTTGGCGAAGTTCTGCTTCGACCATCGGTTCTGCTAGCCTTCCGGGTGACGCATGGTTTCAAGGGCCGTCATGAACATGTCTATTTCCCCGAGCTTGCCCGATTTGAGAGTGAGCGCGACCAGATTCCCATCCTGTGCTGTGGCGCGGGCGACGCCGGGACCCTGATAGCCGCCGACAGTCATGCGGGAGATGCCGAGATGCTCGACCACCGCGCCAGAGGTTTCGCCGCCCGCAACAAGGAAACGCCGCACACCCGCTTCGCGCAATCCAACAGCCAGGCGACCCAGGATCTCCTCGGCTAGACTTGCAGCACCGCTGCGGCCCAGCCGCTCCTGCGCCGTTGCAACTGCTTCCGGCTCCGCCGAGGTGGCGATCGCAACAGGGCCGGAGGGGAGGTGCATCGCCGCCCAATCCAGCGCAGCCGTGACGGCCGTGTCACCATCCGTGACGCTCGCAAGATCGATCCGCAGAACAGGGCGCTGACGCTCGAACGCCGCCAGCTGCTCGAGCGTGCGTGCGGCGCAGCTGCCCGCCAGCACCACCGCTAATCCTTCCACGCCCGGCAGGGCGCGCCGATGCGGCGCCTGATTGAGCCAGCCACGTTCGCGCCACAGCGGTGGGAAGAATCGGATGATCGGCGCATTGCCGGTCATAACTGGCCAGTCTGCAGTCAGTTCGGCGAGCGCCGCGAGGTCCGCAGGGTAAATTGCGTCGGCGATAAGGTGGCGGACACCTTGCTCGGCGAGCCGCGCGGAGCAGGCTGCTAGGGTCGAGCCTCCCTCCTGGACCAAGCGGTGCGGCAGAAGACCGACGGGGTGTGGCGTTTGCCGGCCCAGCACGCGCAGCAGGTTAGCGTCGGTCATCGGCGTCAGCGGGTCTAGGCGCTTGGGCGACTCAGAGAGCAGCTGCCCTTCAAAAAACAGATAGCCGTTGAACACCGTTCGTCCAGCCTCGGCTGAAGTGGGGCAGTAGGCGGTGTGGGTGGCTCCGCGAAGGTCGAGAAGCGCATCCGCCACCGGACCGATGTTGCCTTGATCAGTGGAGTCGAAAGTTGCGCAATACTTGAAGAAGAGCTGTTTTGCTCCGATCGCTAAAAGGGCCCGCGCGGCGGCTAGGGATTTCGCCACGGCGGCTGGTGCTGGGATCACACGGGTCTTCTGCGCCACCACCACGGCTGCAGATCCGGTCAGTTCCCCGACGCGGCCTGGATGCGTGGTGAAGCCGCAATCGACACCGCACGCCACAAGCATGGCGGCCGTTTCCAGACCTCCCGTTAGATCATCCGCGACGATACCTTGCAGAAGTTCCATCCTATTTATGTCCGGTGCAGATCCGCCCTCTCCTAGTCAGTCCATCAGCATGCCGCCGTTCATGTCGATGATCTCGCCGGTGATAAAACCAGCGTCCGGCCCTACAAGATATGAGACACAGCTCGCCACCTCGTCCGCGTCGCAGAAACGACCGACCGGGATGTCGCGGAGTTGCGCCTGCCGCTGCTCCTCCGTCAACTGCTCGCTGACCATTGGTGTCAGAACGTACCCTGGTGCTATGCCGTTGACAGTGATGTTCTGCGCTGCGGATTCGCGTGCCATGGAGAATGTAAGAACACCCAGGCCTCCTTTGGAGGCGGCATAGGCGGTGCCCGCCGTCAACCCGCCCGTCTTCATGGACAACGAGCAGATGTTGACGATCCGGCCCCAGCCAGCAGCGCGCATGTCGCGCAGACCGAGGCGCGACAGGTAGAATGGCGCATCAAGGTTGACGGCCATAATGTGGCGCCATTCTTCGACGGAAGTTTGAGCAGCCTTGTTGTTGGAAAGAACGCCGGCGTTGTTGACCAGGATCTGAACGGGGCCGTGCTTCGCAGCGATGCCGTTCCAGGCAAGCTCCACAGCTTCCGGCTCCGTGATATCGAGGGCGAGAGGAAAAATCCGCCCGAGCGATCCAGCGCTGAGCGTCTCCAGCGGCCCGTCCTTCAGATCGATCGCAACCACACGGTGGCCATCGGCTACGAGCCGTTTCGTGATGGCTCGGCCCATGGTGCCGGCTGCCCCGGTGACAACCGCCAGTCGATTGGTGCGTTCGGGCATGATCTTCTTTCTTCGCCGCATGCTGCTGAGCCGGCGAGTGGCGCGTGTCTGCGAGGCACTATCCGATGATTACGAACCATATTTAATGCATCATGCATCATGCTTGACAAGTGGCAACCTCAATGCGAGCACTCGGGTCAACACGGATAGCGCCTGTCCCAGAGAGTTTCCTCTGGTAGAGCCGGAAAGGCGACGCGGTGGAGGCCTTCGGGAGGAGAAGCATGGCGGACGCGATGGCGGCCGGGAGAAAAAGCGAGGTAGGGATTGCCTCGGTCATGGGGAGCATTCTCGCGACTCCTGCCTGGCCGGCCCTTGCTCTCTTGTTTGCGACCGCCGCCCTTGTGCAGCCGCGCCTGTTGTCAATCTCTTTTCTTCTAATCGTGCTGCGCCAAGCCGTTCCTCTTGCACTCTCGGCGCTTGGCCAATGCCTGCCGATGATCGGTCGCTCCATCGACCTTTCTCTTGGTGGTGTGATCGCTGTGATCAACGTGACCCTCGCCCTTCCGGCGTTTGCCGGGGGGCCGGCCGGTTTGTCGCTCGGCTTTGCGCTGGCCTTCGGGGCGGCGGCGGGCCTCCTCAACGCGGTGCTGATCGCATTCGTTCGCGCCTCGGCCGTGGTCGTGACGCTCGGCGTTTCCGTCATGCTGGTGGGCGTGAGCTATTTGATTAGCGGAGGGGCGCCGGGCGGTTCCGTTCATCCGCTCGTGCGCGAGATCGCCACAGGACGGCTGGGCATGGTGCCAGTGGCAGGCCTGCTGCTTCTGGCGGTGGCGGTTCTTCTGGCGCTCATCCTGCGCCGCAGCACCTTTGGGCACGCCCTTTATGCCGTGGGCGCAAACTATGGCGCCGCATGGCTCAGCGGCCTGCCCGTGCGCAAGGAGCTCTTGCTCGCGCATGTGCTGAGCGGAGTTCTTGCCGGCGCGGCAGGCATTGTGCTGACAGGCTATATCGGCACCGGCACGCTTAATCTGGGTTCCGATCTAGTGATGGCATCAATCGCCGCCGTGGTGCTCGGCGGCACGGCATTCGGCGGCGGTGCCGGCGGTGTCCTCGGCGTGCTCGGAGGCGCCTTCGCGCTGACTTTTCTCGCCAATCTGATGACCGGGCTGGGTGTGGGCAAACCGGCGCAGCTCATCATCCAGGGCGCCATCATCGCTGGCGCGGCAGCGCTCGCGCGCTGGCGAGAGCACTAGGATTTCCCCGCATGACGCGAGGAAGAAATGCGTGCTGGAGGCACGCGAACGTCAGGAGGAGAAAATGCGATTGAAACAGATTTTGTTGGCCGGAGCGATGCTCGCGGCCCTTTCCACGGCTCCCGCCCTCGCCGCTGATGTGCCGGAGCTGAACTCGGCACTCTCACCCGTGAGCGGTTCGCCCATGGTTGACCGCCCTGCATCGACAAAGGAGAAGTTCGTTCTCGGCTTCTCTAACATCTCCGTGGTGAACACTTGGCGCGTCCAGATGGTGGAGGAACTGAAGCAGGAAGCCTCGCTCCATCCGGAGATCTCCGAGATGATCGTTTCGGACGCCGGAGGGGATGTGAACCGCCAGGTCGCCGATATAGAGGGGCTGATCACCCGCGGCGTCGACGCCTTGCTGGTCGCTCCAGGATCGGAAGTAGCCCTGAACGGCGCGCTGGAGAAAGCCTATGACGCGGGTATCCCCGTGATCATCTTCTCCTCCAACGCTACGCCAAAGAACTACACGGTCAAGCTGCTTGCCGACGATGCACAGTTCGGCCGCGACGGCGCGAAGTACCTCGCCGAGGCCATGGGCGGGAAGGGAAACATCATCGCGATCCGCGGCATCTCCGGCAACTCGATCGACAACGACCGCTGGCGCGGCGTCGAGGAGGTGCTTGCCAATTATCCCGACATCAAGGTTGTCGACCAGGGCTTCGGCGATTGGGCCTACGACAAGGGCAAGCAGGTCTGCGAGTCCCTTCTGGTTGCCCACCCCGACCTTCAGGGCGTCTGGTCCTCCGGCGGTGCCATGACTCAGGCCTGCGCCGAGGTGGCTGAGGAGAATGGGCTGCCCGTGATTCCGATGACTGGCGAAGCCAACAATGGCTTTCTGCGCACTTGGAAGGAAAAGAACCTACAGAGCGTCGCGCCAATCAGCCCGACCTGGTTCGGGCAGCAAGGCGTGATTGCAGCCCTGCGCGTGCTTGAAGGGGCTCCCATCGCCAGGGACAATCTCGTCAACCCGCCGCCCATCACCAAGGACCAGATCGACCAGTTCTACAGACCGGACCTGAGCGACGCCTACTGGGTGGGCTCTACTCTGCCAGACGACAAGCTCAAGGCGATCTACGCGAAGTAGACGATGGCAGTTCCGATGGTCCTGGAAGCGGAGGATATCTCGAAGTCCTTCGGCTCCGTGAAGGCGCTGCAAGGCGTGTCGCTGCGCCTGAGACCTGGCAGCGTCCACGCCGTGCTCGGCGAGAACGGCGCTGGCAAGTCCACGCTGATGAAGATCATCTCGGGCGTGTACCAGGCCAGTTCCGGTACGCTCCGAGTCGACGGGGTGGAAATGCGTTGGCACCGCGCCGAGCAGGCGCGCGCTGCCGGCATCTCCACCATCTTCCAGGAGTTCATCCTTCTGCCTAACCTGTCCGTGGCCGAGAACCTGTTTCTCGGCCACGAGCCTCAAAACGCGCTCGGCTTGATCGACCGCCAGCGGATGCGCAGGGAAAGCCAGCGCATCCTCGAAGCCGTCGGACTGGCGCTCGACCCCGAGGTGCTGACCGGCAGCTTGCGGGTCGCCGAGCAGCAGATGGTGGAGATCGCCAAGGGCGTGATGCGCGACGCCCGCATCTTCGTTTTCGACGAGCCGACCGCTGCCCTTGGAGACCGGGAAGCGCGCAGGCTGTTCGACCTGATCCACCGGCTCCGGTCGGAAGGAAAGGGCATCCTGTACATTTCGCACCGCCTGCCCGAATTGTTCGAGCTGTGCGACGAGGTCACGGTGCTGAAGGACGGCCAGTTCGCTGGCCACTTCGCGATCGCTGAAACCAGTTCCGAGCAGCTGGTCGCCACCATGGTCGGACGATCGCTCGACCAGCTCTACCCGCCCCGCCGCCCGCCGGGAAGTGCCGGCGCGCCCCTTCTGGAGATGCGAGGTGTCGCGGCGGCGGGTTTGAAGGGGCCGGTTGACCTTTCGATCGGCCGAAACGAGATCGTTGGCCTGGCCGGCCTCGAAGGGCAAGGGCAGATCGCCATCACCCGTGCCATCTTCGAGGGGCTCGGGCCCGGAGCATCGGGGGAGATCCGCTTTGGCGGGGAGGCACTGCGGCATTCCGGGCCGGCGGGCGGCATCGCGGCGGGAATCGGGCTCATCCCCGAGGATCGCAAGGCGGAAGGCCTGTTCCTTTCCCTAAGCGTCAAACGCAACATCACGGTGAGCCTTCTGCCGGGACGCAGGCTGGCGCGTCCCGCCCCCACGGTGCGCCAGGCGGTTGCCGAGCAGGTCAAGCGCCTGCGCATCCGGCTGCGCGGGGTCGGCCAAGCCATCCGCGAGCTTTCCGGCGGTAACCAGCAGAAGGCGCTTCTGGCCCGCTGGATGGTGCGGGGCGTGAAGCTGCTGATCTGCGAAGAGCCGACCCGCGGCGTCGACATCGGCGCGAAATCCGAAATCTACACGCTTCTGCGCGAACTCGCCGACAGCGGCGTGCCGGTTCTGGTCACCTCGCGCGAGTTGCTCGAGCTGATCGGGCTTTGCGACCGCATCGTGGTGGTGCGCGATGGCGCCACCGTGGCCCAATTCTGCGGCGAGGGCGCTTCAGAGGAGAAGATCATGGGTTCTGCCGTCGGGGGAGCGCAGACGTGAAGCTGGGGCGACCAAGCACCGCCGTCAGCCTGCGCCGCCTTTCCGCGCTGCCGGTGATCGTTCTGATCATCCTGCTCGCAATCGTGTTCGGCATCTCCTCGCCTTATGCGCTGGCCTCGCAGAACCTGATCAACATCCTCAATCAGCAGGTCAGCCTCATCCTCGTCACGGTGGGGCAGGCCATGGTGATCCTCGCCGCCGGGCTCGACCTTTCGGTCGGCTCCGTGGTTTCCATGACAACGGCGATCGTCAGCCACAACACGCCCGCTGCGGTGCCGATCGCGATCGCGGCGGCGCTTGCGGTGGGATTGGTGAACGCGGCGGGAATCTTGCGGCTCGGCGTGCACCCGATCCTGATGACCCTGTCCACCATGACGGCCGTCCAGGGCATCGCGCTTCTGGTGCGCCCGATCCCCGGCGGCTCGGTGCCGGCCTGGATGACCGACTATGCCGCAGCCCAGCTCCTCGGAGTGCCGCTGCCGGTCCTTTGCGCGGCCCTTGCCGTGGCTGCGGCGGGGCTCGTGATCTCGCGCAGCCGCTTCGGGCTACATCTGCTCGCCACGGGGGCTTCGCAGGAGAACGCCCATCTGGGCGGCGTGAACACGCAACGCGTGATCCTGACCGCCTATCTCGGCTCGTCGCTGTTTGCCTGTCTTGCCGGGCTCAACCTCGCGGCGCGCCTTGCCAGCGGCGACCCGCTGGTCGGAAGCGCCTTCGCCATCGACTCCATCGCAGCCACGGCGCTTGGCGGAACTCAGCTCTCGGGCGGGCTCGGCGGCGTGACGGGGCCGGTGGTGGGCGTGCTGTTTCTTGCCCTGCTCGGCAACGGGCTCAACCTGCTCAACATCTCCACCTACTACCAGATGATCATCAAAGGCGTGTTGCTGATCGTCGCCGTCAGCGCACACCGCCGTAGCCAGCCGGGCCTTTGATGGCCGACCCGCATTCCCAACCAACAGTCTTTGCCACCCGGAAAGAGACCGCCATGGAGATCAAGGCCATCGTAGACTGCAAGACCGTCCTGGGCGAAGGGCCACTCTGGGACGTTTCCGAGCAGAAGCTCTACTGGATCGACAGCTATGGCTGCCGCATCTTCCGCGCTGACGAGAGCGGCGACGGCGTCGAAAGCTGGGAGGTGCCCCAGAAGATCGGCTCTCTCGCCCTGCGCAAAGCCGGCGGCGCCGTTCTGTCGCTCGCCGACGGCTTCTACCTCTTCGATTTCAGCTCGGGCCGCGCCGAACTGATCGAGAAGGTCGAGCACAAGGGCCCGAACCTCCGCATGAACGATGGCAAGGTCGACAAGCGGGGCCGCTTTGTTTCGGGCAGCATCGAAACCACCGAGACCGCACCGCTCGGTCTTCTCTACAGCCTCGGCACCGACCACGGGGTGACGCTGCTGGACGACAACATCACGGTTTCGAACGGCCCATGCTGGAGCCCGGATCAGCGCATCTTCTATTTTGCGGACAGCCGCTCCCGCGCCATTTGGGCCTACGACTACGACACGGAATCGGGCTGCGTGGCCAACAAACGCCGCTTCTGCGATTTCGGCCCGGAGGACGGCCTGCCGGACGGCGCCACCGTGGACGCCGAAGGCTGCGTGTGGAGTGCGGGGGTATACAAGAGCAAGATCCACCGCTTCGACCCCGACGGTAAGCGCATGCAGACCATCGACATGCCCGTCGTCTGCGTCACCTCCGTGATGTTCGGCGGCCCCGGCCTGGACCGCCTCTACGCTACCTCCATGCTGCGCGCGCCGGTGCCCGGCATCGTTGAAACCGGTCCTCTCGCGGGTTCGCTCTTCGTCATCGACGGTCTCGGCGTGAAGGGCCTGCCGGAATACCGCTACGGTGGATAACGAGGCGTCGCCGGCGCCGGACCCGAAGATCGGAAGCGACCTGGGACTTCGGGCTGTGGCGGCACTGCGGCCCTTCGGATAAGATGATGCAGCACCAAAGGTGACGCGTATGCCGCCGAAAGCCGTCGTCAAAGAAAACCTGTCCGAGCAGATCTACCGCAGCCTGCGATTATCTCTGATGGAAGGCGAGTTCCGGCCAGGCGAGCGGCTGACGATCAGTTCCGTCGCCCAGCAGTACGGCACTTCCATCACTCCGGTCCGCGAGGCGATCTTCCGGCTCGCGAGCGAACGCGCGCTGGATGTCAAGGCGGCGACGTCCGTGATTGTTCCCAAGCTGACGAGCCGCGATCTGCGCGAGATCCTGACGATCCGGCGGGACCTCGAGGGCATGGCCGCGTTTCGCGTTGGGCAGATCGCCACACCGGCGATGATAGAAGAGCTCGAGGCCCGAAACGCCCTTTTCATCAAGGCCGCGGCGGCCAACCCGCGCGAAGCGGCGCAGGCCAACCGGGACTTCCACTTCCTGATCCTGCGTTTCGCACGGATGCCTTATGTGGAAGCCATCTGCGAGAACATGTGGACCTTGATGGGCCCATTCCTGCGCATGTTCCACGAGGAGATGCCGGCGCGCCGCCTGACGGCGGACAACCACCTGCATTTCCGCTTCATCGCCGCTCTCAGGGGAGGCGACCCCGCCGAAGCGCGCCAGGCCATGCAGGCCGACATCACCTGGAGCGACGAACTCATCACGCGTCAGGAGGAGCGAAGCCGGGCCGAGAGCCCGAGCGGCGTCGCTGTTTGACGCCAGCCTCCAAGCCGGAAGCGGCCGTCCCGTCCGCTCCAGGTCACCGGTCTCGCGCAAGTCTCCCCGAAACCGGGCTCCATTCCCAGGAAACATGCTTGCGGCAGGGCGAACCTCCGGGCGGGTGTCAGGCGATGGAATAGCCGCCATCGACCGGAATAACGGTGCCGTGCACATAGGCGGCGTCGTCCGACACAAGAAAGGCGATCACATTCGCGATGTCGGAGGGTTCCGCCCAGCGCCCAAGCGGGATGCGTGCGGTGATCTTTGGTCCGCGATCCGGGTCGTTCTTGGCACCGATGGCCATGCGCGTCATGACCCATCCCGGAGCGACGGCGTTCACGCGGATGCCTTCCGCTCCCCACGCCACCGCCATCGAGCGCGTGAGGGCCACCACACCTGCCTTGGAGGACGCATAGGCCGGAGACTTCGGCGAGCCGAAATAGCTCCACATCGAGGCGATGTTGACGATCGCCCCCTTGGACATGCGCAGCTTCTCGCGCGCGGCGTTTGCGATACCCAGAGCAGCCGTCAGGTTCACGTCGAGGACCAGCTTGAAGTCCTCAATGCCCCATTCCCGTTCCTGCCGGAGGATGCCCGCGCAGTTCACCAGGGCGTCGATGCGTTCGGCGCGTGCGACGAGCGCCTTCAGGTCGTCTTCCCTGGTCACGTCCGTGACGACGAAATCGGTGTCGTCGGGCAGGTCGTCTTCGCGGTCGAGCCCTCCCGCTAGGACCCGGAAGCCTGCTGCCCGTAGGCGGCGGCATGTGGCAAGCCCGATCCCAGTGCCGCCGCCGGTCACGATCGCTGTTTTCACTCCGCCTTCTCCTCTCAGTTCTGCTAGCTGCCTATCGGATAGGACCGAAGCTCGCGCTCAGTCCGATGCTGCCGCTTCCTTGTTCCCGCGTCGGGATCTCCAAGAATCGCCATGCGCTTTTCCGTCTAATCCCTTTGGAGGGCTTGCTGCTGTTCGGCCACACCCCAACCACCTCAGTTCTTTGTTCTTACACATGTCTTCGCCCCAGAACTGGCGCCCACTTCCGGGGGCAGGTCTCAGCCGCGCAGGAAATCCTCGGCGACGGCGCGAATGCCCGCTCCGTCCAGCCGGTAATGCGCATAGAGATGCGTCGGCGGCGCGATCAGGCTGTACTCGTCCATTATTCCATGACGCCTCAGCTTGATGCCTTTGCCTTCGTCGGTCAGCACCTCGGCCACCGCTGCGCCCAGGCCCCCCAACACATTGTGCTCCTCGACCGTCATCAGCTTGCGCGTTCGCGACCGATCGGCAGCTTCGAGGATCGCGTCGCGATCAATGGGTTTGATTGAGGCCATGTCGATCACGCCCACGGAGCGACCCTGTGCATTCATCTCCGCCGCCGCTTCAAGGGCCGCATGCACCATGATGCCGCAGGCGATGATGGTGAGGTCCTCGCCGAAGTCGTGCACATGGGCCTTGCCGAACCGGAAGCTTGTCCCCTTGTCGTAGACAACGGGATCACGCCCTCGTCCGATCCTAAAGTAGATCGGCTGATCCCAATCCGCGGAGGCGCGGATCGCCGCTTCGAGCTGCGCCCCGTCCGAAGGCGAGACGACGGCGAGATCGGCGATGCAGCGCATCGTGCCGATGTCCTCGGTCGCATGGTGGGAAGTGCCGTAGAAGCCGAGTGAAATGCCGGTGTGATGGCCGACAAGGCGCACGGGCTGGCCGCTATATGCTACATCCATGCGGATCTGCTCGCACGCAAGCAAAGCGAGAAAGGAAGCAAAGGTCGCAACGAACGGTACGACACCGGTGGTCGCCATACCCGCGGCGGTGGAAACCATGTTCTGCTCAGAGATGCCGAAGGAAAGATAACGGTCTGGGTAGACGTCGGCGAAGCGGTTCAAACCGTTCGAGTATTTCAGGTCGGCCGAGCCCGCGACGACATTGTGCCCAGCCTCCACAAGGGCGATCAAACCGTTGGAAAGGTGATCGAGGCCCGGGTTCTTGGCGTTGAGCCCGCGATACTGCCATGAGTTCGGCGATTGAGGACCGTTCATCTCAGATCACCTTTGCGCTGATCTCGGCGATTGCCGCCTCGGCATCGGGCGTGTCCAGCCAGCCGAGATGCCAGCCAGGCTCGGTTTCCATAAAGGACACGCCCTTGCCCTTGACGGTTCTGGAAATAACCAGCGCCGGCCGCTCGCGCGTGTCGTCGGCGCGCAGCCGGCGCAAGAGTTCCGTCACCGCCGCGACGTCATGGCCGTCGACGTTGTGAACCTCCCAGCCGAAGGCACGCCATTTCTCGTCAAGCGGCTCGATCCCCACCACGTCGTCGACGCGTCCGTCGAGTTGGAACCCGTTGCGGTCGACGATGCCGATGAGCCGGCCAAGCCGATTCTGCGCCGCAAACAATGCGGCTTCCCAGACCTGCCCTTCCTGCATCTCGCCGTCGCCCATCATGCAGAACACCGCGTAGCTCTTTCCAGTCCAGCGCTGGGCGATAGTGATGCCGATCGCATTCGAGAGGGCATGCCCGATCGAGCCCGAAGAAAAGTCCACCCCAGGCACCTTGCGCATATCCGGATGGTCGCCGAGCGGGCTGCCCAGGCGGGTGTAGTCGTCGAGCCAATCTTTAGGAAAGAAGCCGAGGTCGGCGTAGATTGGGAAAAGGCCGACAGCTGCGTGGCCCTTTCCGATGGTGAAGCGGTCACGCTCGTCCCAACGGGGCTCGCCGTGCCGCAGCTTCATCACATCGTAGTA
Source organism: uncultured Rhizobiaceae bacterium (assembly GCA_964242945.1). Classification (GTDB taxonomy): domain Bacteria; phylum Pseudomonadota; class Alphaproteobacteria; order Rhizobiales; family Rhizobiaceae; genus Mesorhizobium_B. The sequence continues at coordinate 12,080 of CAXTCF010000040.1, forward strand.
GAGAGCCGCGAAGACCTCAGCAGCCGAGAACACCGACGTGTAGTGCCCGGTTTTCGCGATGTCGATCAGCCTGACCGTTTCAAGGCGGATGAATAGCGCGCGCTCACGCAGACGCTCGACCGTGGCCCCGTCCGGCCGATAGTCATTTCTGGCCGCGGGCACGGCCACTTGCGAAGTCATGACGCTCTCCTAGTGGTTTTCATGGCCGGCGGCTGGGTACTCCGCCGGGTCTCAGTTGTCGAAGCGCGGGATGAGCCGCTCGGCTTCCAAGCGACGGAACAGGTCGAGAAACGTGTCGGTGGAGCACTGGTAGTCCAAGAAGCCGGCCTTGCGGCAGCGGCTCATGTCCGAGATGCATTCGACCTTCCGACCGAAATCCGCATCGCTGTGCCACCAGGTCGCAAGCCGCGACAGGTCGGGCTCGGCAAGGCGGTACTTCTCTGCCATGGCGCGCCAGATGGGGCCGGCCTCCGCCATCTCGGCCGCAAGGCTTCGCTGGCGTCCGTTGTAGGGAGGCACCTCCAAGTTGAAATGACCCGCGATTACCTCCCACATCCGCTTCCAGCGGAAAACATCGCCGTTGGCGGTGTTGAAGGCGCGATTGGCGGCCTCGGGGCTGGCGGAAGCCCACGCGACCTGGCGTGCGACAAGGCGGGCATCGCTGATTTCCGTCAGCATCTCCCATTGTTCTGGCACGCCCGTGAAGGCGAAAGGCCGACCGGTTTCGCGGCAGATCGCGGCATAACAGGCTAGAGTCAGTCCCTGGTTCATCAGGGCGCCGATCGCGTAGCCGACGATCGCGTTGGGACGATGGACGCTCCAGGTGAAGCCATCGCGCCGCGCCGCGGCGAACAGCACGTCTTCCTGGTCGTAGTAGAAGTTCGCTATCGGCAGCCGGGGAGTGTCTTCCAGAAATGGTGTCTCCGGCAGGAATCGGCCGAACTCTTTAAAAGGTCCGAGGTAATGCTTCACCCCCGTGACCAGCGCCACATGCGCGGGCGGTCGTTTCGCCGCTTTCAAGGCATCCAGCACGTTTGAAAGCTGCTGTGCGTTGACGCGGCAGGCTTCCTCTTCGGTGTCGGCAGGCGTCCAACTCGCCTGGAACAGGCAATCCACCGAGATGGCTCTCGCCACCGCGGCAACCACTTCCTCAGCTAAGTTGAGATCGGCGGCAAGGGGCAGCGTGCCGACCGGCGCACGCTCCGGCCTGCGCGCCAGGCCGTAAACGGTCCAGCCATCTTCGAGGAGCCGCTCGCAGATGTTGCCTCCCACAAGCCCGGAAGCGCCGACAACCAGGGCGCAGCGTGGAGTAGCCAACCCAAGCCTCCTTCAAGATAACCCTCCCGCCCTCTTAACCTGACCATACTTCTACATCAAGCATCATGCATCATGGATCATGATGTCGTTGGTGAGCGGGGAATGTTGTCAGACACCCGCGAACTTGGCCGAAGCGCCAGTTGAAGCCCCGGCTTTCCATCGCTCCAAACGCAGCAGCCTTTTAGCCGGGCAGAAGACTAACCCAGAAGGTCACGTCCTTTGGTGGCGCAGAAAGTCTTGGCTACCTGCGACCACCTGGTGGAGTGCGCGCTTAGAACGCCGCACGTGAGGTTGTCGGCGATCACGCCAGCTCATCAGCTCTGACGCTTCTTTCGCGAGGAACTTGGCGCGCACTTGAACGTGTATCGTACATCATATACCGAACGTGTGTCGGTCGACTAGTCGGTCGACTAGTCTGTCGCGTCGAAGCAATCAACGATTCTGAGGGTCAACGATGAACAAGCACTTCGGCGGCAGCCGGGATCAGGCCCTACGCCAGCGCGCAGCGCGGGTCATTCCTGACGGCATGTGGGGCCACCAAAAGAGCAACCGCATGCCAAAGGGGTATCCGCAGTTTTTTTCCCGCGCTCAAGGCTGCAAGATCTGGGACGCGGACGACCGCGCCTATATCGACTTTATCTGCGGGTGGGGCCCAACCATCCTCGGCTATGACGATCCCGACGTCGAGGCGGCTGCGATGCGCCAGCGGGGGCTAGGCGATGCGATGAACGGTCCGAGTGCGCGGCTAGTTGAACTAGCGGAACTCCTGGTCGACACGATTCCGCATGCCGACTGGGCGATGTTCTCCAAGAACGGTACCGATGCGACGACGGCCTGCGTAACGATCGCACGTGCGGGCACGGGGCGGCGGAAGATCCTGGTGGCGCGTGGTGCCTATCACGGCGCTATCCCCTGGTGCACGCCCTCCGTGGTGGGGGTAACAGAGGAGGACCGCGCGCACCTCATCCATTACGACTACAACGATACGGCAAGCCTCGAAGCAGCTGTTGACCAAGCAGGAACCGACCTCGCGGGTATTCTCGTATCCGCCTTCAAGCACGATCTCGGCAAGGAGCATCAGCTTCCGGATCCAGCCTTCGCCAGACGCGCGAGAGAATTGGCCACGCAAGCCGACGCGGCACTGATCGTCGACGACGTACGCGCAGGCTTCCGGCTCCACCTCGGGGGAAGTTGGGAACTTGTAGGCATTCGCCCGGATCTGTCCGCCTGGAGCAAAGCGATCGCCAACGGTCACGCATTGGCGGCAGTTACTGGCAACGATCGATTCCGCGACTCAGCGTCTCAGATCTACACGACCGGCTCGTTTTGGACGGCATCCGTCTCGATGGCAGCCGCGATCGAGACGGTTACGAAGCTCCGCAACACGCAGGCCATCGCCCATATGGAGGTAATGGGCCTACGATTGCGCAGCGGTATCGCGTCGCAGGCCGAGCGGCATGGTTTCGAGATCGAGCAGAGCGGTCCGCCTCAAATGCCCCTCCTCCTTTTCAAGGACGATCCCGACCGTACCCTTGGCAATAGCTTCTGCCTTGAGGCGCTTGCGCGCGGAGTCTACCTCCATCCCACGCACACGATGTTTCTGTCTGCAGCACACGGTATCACGGAGATTGACGAAACATTGGAGGTCACAAACGAGGCCTTTGCAACGTTGGCGAGATCTTGAGAGCTCTCCCCTCTCCCGCCGACATCAACAGCTCATATGTCCGCGCGAGTTCCAATCAGATGGAAACCGGCGGCGAGGGGATTTGTCCTTGGACGGGTTGCTTCACAGGACCTGATCCACGCGGCGCTTCGCTTCCGCTGGGTGCAACCTCCAACCAGGATCGGAGAGCGGAGGCGTCAGGTTCGTAGTGATGCAGGTTGGCCAACTCCGGGATCGCGTGTTGAACCCTGCGAGATTATGGCGGGAGCCATGAGGGAGTTTCTAGAAAAGGCTTGATCACGGACACGAAGGAAGTGAGTAGCTTCTTGCCCTGGAACGAAGAGCAGAACCTTCCCGAGAACACTGTTACCGGGACCACATCGGCAGCTTGCCGCAGACCTGAGGCCTCGAAGGCTGATCCTCAGTTGGCAGGCGCCATGGCGCGCTTGGCAAAATAGCCCAGGATGCCGTCGCCCCCGCGCACTAGGTCCCCGACTATGGCGTAGCGTGCCGCAGACCCGTCGCGCCGTTCAAGAGCGCGTATGACGTTGCTGTGCTCTTCCGCACCGAGGTAATTGTCGTCGGCACGCTCGCGGTAGTAGACTTTAAGGATCGGCCCCATCGAAACCCACAGACTCTCGATCTGACCCACCAGCATCGGCATTGATGAAAGCTTGTAGACGCCGAAATGGAACTCCCGGTTGAGCCGGATGGAGTTGAAGTTGTCATGGGCGTGGCTCGCCTTGAGGAAGCGGGCGTGGCAGTCGGATAGATAGGCGACATCCTCCTCGCGCGCGTGCCGGGCGCCTTCCTCGGTTGCCAGTCCTTCCAGGGCAATGCGAATCTTGCGAATTTCGAGATAGCGGTCGAGGCTCAGCTCGGGCACCACAACGAAGCGACCCGACCTGATTTCGAGGCCACGCTCGTTCACCAGCCTGAGGCACGCCTCGCGTACAGGCGTCACGCTCGTGCCCAGCCGGTCGGCGATCTCGTGCATTACGAGGCGGTCGCCTGGCAGGAAGTCGCCGTCGATCAATGCTTCGCGTAGCGCTGAATAAGCTTTGATCGAGAGATTTTCCGTGGCAAGCGGCTTGATGCTCAACTTGTGGCCTGATCCATGTTCGCGACAAGGGCGCGTCCTCCCGTGCCCTTAACATCGAGCTCGTGCTGCGCATAGAGGCGCGCAGGACGGTGGAATGATCAGGCTGTGCTCATCCACCCTGTTGCAAGGCACGAAGTGCTGTCCTTCTCCAACGGCAGATCGGCCATCGTAGTCGCTGGGACGTGCCCTTGCTGCAATCCACCATCATCGAGCGGCTGTTCGGATGGCGGAGCGCCGCCTCCGACAAGAAGCTCCATGCCGCGAGCAGGATAGGAAAGGTCCAAACCGCTCGACACGGACATTGCAGTCCTCCCGCTGCGAGGTCGAAGCTGTGCAAGCCTGTACGAAGGAGCTACCGACGACACTAGGCGGATTATAGGCCCTGCGTGATTGAGGCTTGCCAGCGCGCTCTTAGTTGTATGATATACGATATAGTATGGATCGAGTCATCAAGGCCCGACGCAAAAGAAGGGGTTCCCGTATGAGATTACCGACACTGCTTTCCGCCTCAGCTCTCACGCTGGTCGCCGCCCTCAGCCCCTCAGGCGCCTCCGCACAGGACGTCTCCACATTTGTATATGCCGATGCCGGCGAGCCCAGCACGATCGACCCGGCTAAGGCCAACGTGAACTGGGAATTCACCGTCACCCGCAACATCTACGATCGCTTGGTGGATTTCGACCTAGCGGACCCATCCAAGCTCATACCGGCGCTCGCCACCGAATGGTCGCAGGACGGCACGACCTGGACCTTCAAGCTCCGCCAGGACGTGAGCTTCCATGACGGCAGCCCTTTCGACGCCAACGACGTCAAGGCGACGCTAGACCGCCTGCTTAAGATCGGTCAGGGTCAAGCCTATCTGGTTGAAGACATCGCGAGCGTCAGCGTGGTCGATCCGCAGACCGTCGGGATCGAGACTAAGGCCCCAACCGTGTTTCTGGCTTCCAACCTGTCGCGCATTGAGATGATCGCCGACGAGGACGTCAAGAAGCATGCAGCAGAAGCCGATGGCGGCGAGGCTTGGTTCGGCGAGAATGCGAACGGCACCGGTCCCTACTCCTTCGTGTCCTGGACGCGCGGCACCCAGATCGAGCTCAAGCGCAACGAGAAATGGTGGGGTAAATTCCCCGAGAAGCCCTACGACCGTGTGCTCGACCGCTTCGTGACGGATGGCGCCAACCGTGCCCGAGGCGTGGAAGGCGGCGAATTCGACCTCGCCAATTTCGTGCCGCTCGACGAGGCGCTGCGCATCGGCGGAACGAGTGGGTTCCACCTTGTGGAAGGCAACAATCTGTGGGCTTGGCCGGCGATCTACCTCAACATGGATCTCGCGCCCACCAACAACAAGGATTTCCGTGCCGCGCTCGTGAAGTCCTACGACTACAATGCCATGGTCCAGTCCTTTCAGGGCCGCGCCGTGGTGCCGCGGGGGCCGGTGCCGGCATGGTTCCCCGGCAGCCCGGAAAAGGATGCGCCGGAGATCAAGACCGACCTTGAGGGGGCGAAGACGGCGCTCGCAGCTTCCGGCCTCGCCGGCGCAACGATGAAGTGCTCGGTCCCCGCGGGCTTCCCGGAGTTCCGTTTCGCGGCGACCGTGCTTCAGTCGTCGGCCGCACAGATCGGCGTCACCGTGGAGATCGAGGAGCAGCCGTTCGTCGAGGCCATCACGGCGATCAAGTCGGACAAGAGCAACTGCTTCGTTCTCGGCAACGCGAACCTGAGCCCGCAGGACGCGACGAAGTTCTTCTCGGCGCACTATCTCAAGGGCGGCTTCTACAATTCCGGCAAGTTCTTCGACCAGTCGCTGCAGGACGTGGTCGCCAAGCTTCCGACGATCGCCGATCCGGCAGAGCGAGCCGCTCTTCTGAAACAGGCTGCGGAGATCGTGGTGAACGCGCATGCCATCATCTGGCCGGCCCGTCCGACGACAGTGGTTCCCGAGCCCGACCGCATCGCCGGCTACCGGATCGATCCCGCGGAATACATCAACATCCGCTTTTGGGAGATGTCGGCCAAGGAATAAGGTCAAGGATCGAGCGAAGGACGAGCGCCGGTCGTGATCGCTTTTCTCGGCAAGCGGCTGGCCTGGGGCATCCTCGTGCTGCTTCTGGTCGCCGTGATCACATTCCTTCTCAGCCGGGTCGTGCCTGCCGATCCGGCGGCCTTCCTGGCCGGACAGAACGCATCGGAAAGCACCGTTGCGCGCATCCGGACCGAGTTGGGACTGGATCGGCCGCTCGTCGAACAGTTCGGTGCCTACATGGGCGGCCTGGTCCAAGGGGACCTCGGCCAGTCGATCCGGACCCGCCGCAGCGTTGCGGCTGACCTCGCGCAGTATCTGCCGGCGACACTCGAACTGTTGCTGTTCAGCTTCGCGATCTATCTCGGTCTCAGCTTTGCGCTGGCCGTCCTGGCCGTCAAGCGGCCTGGCGGCTTCGTGGATGGCCTCATCCGCGTTCTCACCATGGTGGGCACGGGCATTCCCGTTTTCTGGCTCGGCATGACGCTGCAGTTTGTTTTCTTCTACAAGCTCCACTGGTTTCCGCTCGGAGCCCGCTTTCCCATCCGCGGGAGCGCACCGGAAGTCGTCACCGGCTTCCTCCTGGTCGACACGCTGCTCGCTGGCCGGTTTGCGGCCTTTCTCGCTGCACTGAAGCATCTCGCCCTGCCCGCCGCGACCATTGTGGTCAACCTGCTGGCGGTCGGTACGCGCCTGTCGCGCGCCGCCCTCATCCAGGAGCAGAGCCGGCTCTACGTGCGCACCGCGCGGGGCAAGGGACTTTCGCCCCGCACCATCCTTTACAAGCACATGCTGCGCAATGCGCTGAGTCCGATTCTGACCGCCACGACCACGCAGTTCGGCTACATGATCTCGTGGGTGATCCTGGTGGAGGTGATCTTCGACTGGCCTGGCATCGGCTTATACGCTTACCAGTCCTTCCAGGTCTTCGACTATTCGCCCGTGATCGCGCTGGCGCTGGTTTCCACCGCCGGCTTCGTCTTGATCAATCTCCTGATGGACATCCTGTACCCCATCATCGACCCGCGTGTGCGCGAGGCCGGTGCATGAGCGAGACCGCGCTGCGTCCGTCCCGCCTCCGCATCCCGCGGCCGAAGGGGAAACTGACGCCGGTCGCTCTGGCCGTTGTTGTACTTCTCGGCCTCTTCGCACTCTTCCCGAACCTGTTCGCACCCTTCGATCCGATCGCGCTCGCCATGACGGACCGGCTCAAGGGCCCGAGTCTCGTTCATCTCTTCGGCACCGACGAGGGCGGGCGCGACATCTTTTCCCGCGTCGTCCACGGCACGCGCTATTCGCTGGGCGTCGCCGTCGCCATCGTCTTCGCTTCCGCCTTGTTCGGCGTCGTCTATGGTGCCGTATCCGGCACGGCGCGCCCTTGGATCGACGACCTGATGATGCGGCTGGTCGACCTGTTCCTCGGCTTTCCCGCTTTGGTGCTGGCGCTGGCCCTCGCGGCGTCGATCGGGCGCGGCTTGGACAGTGTGACACTGTCGCTCGCGCTGATCTGGTGGCCTGGCTATGCGCGCCTCGTGCGCGGCGAGGTCCTGCGCCTGCGCGAGCGGCCGCATGTGGAAGCGGCGCACGCTCTGGGCGTGTCGCCCGTGACGATCCTGCGCCGCCACATCATCCCCTTCGTCACGCAGGAGGTGAACGTTCGCGTCACCACCGACATCGGCTACGCTCTGGTGGCCGTAACCGCGCTTTCCTTTCTGGGCCTGGGGGCCACGTCGCCCACGCCGGAATGGGGCTTGCTGATCCGGGATTCACGCTCCTACTTCGGTTCCGCTTGGTGGTATCTCGTGTTTCCTGGCACGATGATCATGGTGACGGCGACCGCCTTCTCGCTGCTCGGAGATGCGCTGGCCGGGAGGCGCGGCTGATGATCCTTTCCGTGCGGGATCTGCGGGTCGGCTTCCGCCGTCCCGGCCGCGACCTCGTCGCGGTGGACGGCATCTCCTTCGATGTCGAGAAGGGTGAGACCTTCGTCATCATCGGCGAGTCCGGGTCGGGCAAGTCGTTGACCGGCATGTCGATCGCAGGTCTCCAACCGCCGACCGCCTTCGTGTCCGGCTCGATCCGCTTTGACGGGCGCGAGCTTCTCAACCGCCGCGACGCCGAACTGCGCCGTATGCGTGGGCGCGAGATCGGCCTGATCTATCAGGACCCTCTCAGCTCCCTCAACCCGGTCTGGCCGATCGGCGACCAGATCGCCGAAGGGCTGCGCGCCCACGGGCTTGCGCGCGGGCGGGAGGCCCGAGAGCGCGCGGTGGCCATGCTCGAGCGCGTGCGCATTCCCGATCCGTTGCGCGTGGCGGCGGCCTACCCGCACGAGATCAGCGGCGGCATGCGCCAGCGTGCGATGATCGCCATGGCTCTCGTCGCCGGCCCGAGCCTGCTCATCGCCGATGAGCCGACTACTGCGCTCGACGTGACCATCAAGGCGCAGATGCTCGACCTTCTCGCCGAACTGCGAGAACAGCTCGGCCTCACCATCGTCCTCATCACCCACGACATGGGCGTGGCGGCCGAAGTCGCCGACAGGATCCTGGTGATGTATGCCGGCCGCGTCGCCGAGATCGGCCCGGCTGATGTCGTCATGCAGGAACCGTCGCACCCCTACACGGCGGCGCTTATGACCAGCGCGATGATCTCCGAAAGCGCGCCGAAGGCTGAGCTCGACGCGATCCGCGGCAGCGCGCCGGCAATCGATGCTTTCCCGCAAGCCTGCCGGTTCCACCCCCGCTGCTCGAAGGAACGGGCGGATTGCCGGACGGTCGAGCCGCCGCTGCGCCAATTGGGCGAGGTGGCGCTCGCCTGCCATCATCCGCTGACTGTGAAGGCGGCAGAAGAGGCAGCTGACGCATGACCCGGCTCCTCCAGCTCGCGAACATCGAGAAGACCTTCAAGCAGAAGCGCGGTACGGGCAGGGTCACGGCGGTAGCAGGCGTCTCGCTCAGCGTCGGGCACGGCGAAACGGTAGGCCTTGTGGGAGAAAGCGGGTGCGGAAAGTCGACGCTCGCGCGCCTCGCTCTCAAGCTGCTCGAGCCGACGGCGGGCACGCTCCGCTTTGGAGGAGCCGACATCACCCGGTACGATGCCCGCGGCATGTTGCCGATCCGCCGCCGGCTCCAGGCGGTTTTCCAGGATCCGCTCGCCTCGCTCAACCCGCGGATGACCATTGCCGAGATCCTGCGCGAGCCCTTCGACACGCATGGGATCCGGCCACCGGAAGGCTTCGCTTCGCGGATAGCCTCGTTGCTTTCGGATGTCGGCCTGGGCAACGCCGATCCGGCAAAGCTGCCTGCGCAGTTCTCCGGCGGCCAGCTGCAGCGCGTGGCGATCGCCCGCGCGCTCGCCCTGGAACCTGACATGATCGTAGCCGACGAGCCGACCTCGGCCCTCGATCCGTCCATTCAGGCGCAGATCGTCAATCTGCTCCTCGGCATCCAGCGCCGGCGCGCGATCGCATATCTCGTGATTTCGCACGATCTGGACGTGATCGGGCACATCGCGGACCGCATCGCAGTGATGTATCTCGGCGTGATCATCGAGGAAGGCACGGCGGCGGCCATCATGGAGCGTCCGCTCCATCCCTATACGCAGGCCCTGCTTTCGGCCGCGCCTACGCTCGCGTCGCGGCGGGCACGCGGGCTTCGCCGCATCCGCCTCGAAGGCGACCCGCCCAATCCTGCCGCGGTTCCGCCCGGCTGCCGCTTTCATCCGCGCTGCCGCCTAGCGCGCGACATCTGCCGGACTGTCGTTCCTTCGTTGCAGGCACTGCCGGAAGGCGGTGCTGTCGCGTGTCATCTCGCGCCCGACGAGACGGCTGCCGCTGGTATCGCGATCGGGCTGGCCCGCAAGGGTCTGGCCGCTTGAGGAGAACGGGAATGGCATCGCGCGCATTCGAGATTCATGCGACCGGGCTGGGCTTCCCCGAAGGCCCGGTAGCCTTGCCCGAGGGCACGATCGCCTTCGTGGATCTGCTGCACGGCAAGATCCGCGCCTGGAAGGAAGGCGAAACCCGCGAGATTGCAACCCTGCCCGGCGCGCCGAACGGCATGTGTCTCGGACCGGACGGAATGCTCTACGTCGCCAACAACGGCGGTATCGCGCCGCGCTCGCTGGAGGAGCTAAACTATGCCGAGCCTCAGATTTCTGGCTGCATCCAGCGTGTCGGGCTTGACGGGCTTTGGCAGACCTTCGCTGGCAATCTGCCGGGGCCGGCGCCAAACCGGCCCAACGACCTCGTCTTCTCGCCGGAAGGCGACCTGATCTTCACCGACCCGCAGAACTGGGAGGTCCTAGGATCCGACGATGCCGCATATAAAGGCGGCCAGCTCCTCGCCGCCGACCGCGACGGCACCGTGCGGCGGCTGGCCGCCATGACGGGCTTCCCGAACGGCCTCGCCTTCCACCCCGACGGCTCGCTTCTCGTCGGTCTTACGATCGAGCATCGCATCGTGCGCTTGCCCTGGAAGGATGGCGAGGTCGGCCCGATGGAGGAATGGCTGCGCCTCGACGACAGCTTCGCGCCCGACGGCATGGTGTTTCACGAAGACCGCCTGTGGCTTACCGGAAGCAGCGGCGACCGGATCGCGGTCTGCGACCTCGGCGGCAATGTCGTGGAGATGATCGACACCGGGCCGGGAAGCGACTGTACCAACCTGTGCATCGCCGAGGGCCGGGTCTGGGTCACCCTGGGCATCCCCGGCCAGTTGATTTCCTTTCCCCTCTGAAATCCGGGGCTCAGCACCCGGCGCCACGGACGAGCATCGCATGTCGGACAGAAAAGCTTTCACGCCGCCCGAGTGGGGGCCTCTCAATGTCGCGCCGCGTGCGCCCCGTGCCCACCACGCCGACCACCACTGGCATTCGAACCCCTGGTACGAGTTCCCGCGCGAGGACCCCGCTTTCCCCGAGGTCTACAGCTATACCGACGCGATATCCTTTGATCCCGGCGAGGAGGTAATATTCCGTTCCAGCGCCACCGCCGAGACGTGGACGCTGGAAATCTACCGCGACGGTGCGAGCCCAGAGACCGTGCACAAGGTGGAAGGCCTCGCGGGCCGCTTCACGCCAGTTCCGCCCGAAGCGTACCGGAACGGTTGTAATTGGCCGGAAAGTCACCGCTGGCGTCTGCCCGACGACCTACGCTCCGGCTTCTATAGGGTGGTGTCCAGCTGCGACCGGCCAGATGGTGCGCGATGGGTGCAGCACCACTTCTTCGTCGTGCGCCCCACCGAAAGAACCCGCGCGGCCAAGATCCTGATGATCCTGCCCACCGGCACCTATACGGCCTACAACGATTTCGGCGGCGCCAATCACTATTTCGGCGTCGCGGGCGAAGCGGGAAACCTCGCCTCGCCCGTGCTGAGCCTGCAGCGTCCCTGGACGCGCGGGGCGGTGTGGCTGCCGCCCGGCGCTCCCCGGATCTGTGCCGACCCGGCCCCCGAGTTCGGCGACGCGCCGCGCTATTGCATGAAGGACTGGGCCTATGCCAACGGCTTCGGGCAGTTCTACGCGGCGGCAGGCTGGGCGCAGTACGACCGGCACTTCCTCGTCTGGGCCGAGAACGAAGGGTACAGCCTCGACATCATCACGCAGACCGATCTCCACTACCGCCCCGAGCTTCTCAATGCCTACCCCTGTGCCGTCATCGTCGGCCACGACGAGTACTGGACGCGCGAGATGCGGCTGGCCATCGAGGCCTATGTCGAGCATGGCGGACATCTCGCTCGGTTCGGTGCGAACTTCCTTTGGCAGATCCGCCTTGAAGACGAAGGGCGGCGCCAGGTCTGCTACAAGTTCGACGCCATCCACGAGGATCCGGTGAGCGGGACCGGGGATCTGCATCTCCTTTCGACTGCTTGGCAGGACAGGCATGTGCGCTGGCCCGGCGCCTCCACGGTCGGCGTCAACGGCGTCGGCGGCGTGTATGCGTCCTGGGGAGGCTTTGCGCCGCTCGGCCAGCGCGGTTTCACTGTTTACCGCCCGGGCCACTGGGCATTTGCGGGAACGGGCCTGCATTACGCCGACATCTTCGGCGACAAGGCACACATCTTCGCCTACGAGGTGGACGGCCTCGATTACACGTTCCGCCATGGTCTGCCCTATCCCGTTCCGGCCGAAGGTCAGCCCGAAACCATCGAGATCCTGGCCATGGCTCCGGCCGTAATGGCCGAGGATGAGCCGCCGGGGGAGGGTTTCCGCTACTATGTCCGCAACAGCGATCATCGCGGCCTTGTCGAGTGCATGACGGGCGATCAGTCACCCGAAACCCTCGCCGATCTCAAATACGGGTCGGGTATGATGGTGCATATGACACGCGGCAAGGGGGAGGTCCTTACCGCGGGAACCTGCGAGTGGGTGATGGGCCTGAAGAGGCGCGATCCCTATACCGAGCAGATCACCCGTAACGTGCTCAACCGCTTCACGCGCATACTCTGATGCGCCGCGCGATTTCAGCGTCACGCCTGACCGTCCCTCCCACATCCCCGAGCAGAGGCACGGCCGCGCGTCCTTCAGCTGCGCGAGCTTGTCCGCCGTCGGCACTGATGGGACAAAGGGGCAAGGTTGAGGAAGGAAGGATTTCTGGCTCATCGTAGCTGATCAAGGAGCGCAGATGAGACAGAAAGCCGGGCCGCAGAGGGCGGTTGCAGAACAGGTCATCAAGGACATCCGGCGGGCCACGCGCAAGCACCATGGCGCGGAGGAGAAGATCCGCGTCGTGCTGGAGGGCTTGCGTGGCGAAGAGAGCATTGCGGCGCTATGCCAGCGCGAGGGGATCGCGGAGAGCCTCTACTACAGCTGGTCGAAGGAGTTCCTGGAAGCCGGCAAGCGCCGGCTGGCCGGCGACACGGCCCGCGCCGCCACGACGGACGAGGTGAAGGTGCTTCGCCAGGAAGCGCGCGATCTCAAGGAAGTCGTTGCCGAGCAGGCCTTGGAGTTGCGGCTTCTCAAAAAAAGCATGATCGCCGATGGGGGCGACGGCGAATGAGATACCCCGCCTCCGAGAAGCTTGCGATCATCGAACTCGTCGAGCAGTCGCACCTGCCGGCTAGGCGCACGCTGGACAAGCTCGGCATTCCACGCTCCACCTTCAATCGTTGGTATACCGTGACTCCGAGAGATTTCGGTTTGCGGGCTGACGGATCAATGATTCA
>CAXTCF010000041.1:0-618 GCA_964242945.1 uncultured Rhizobiaceae bacterium
GGCTCAGCCCGCTCAGCTTCCGGCGGCAACGGAAAGCGCTACGACCCCGGTTCCGCCAGCCTCCGGCCCCGAAGCGGCCCCCGTGCCTTCCGCACCGGCCGCGCCTGCGAAGCCGCCGGTTGCCGACACGACCGCGCCGGCTGAAACGCCGACCCTTGCGCCTGCCGCTCCTGCGCAAACGCAAGCCGAGGCACCGGCAGCTGGTACGGAAAGCGCAACCAAGCCGCTCCCGCCGGCTTCCGGCCCGGAAGCCGTGCCGGCCCCTGCCGCGCCCGCGGCAGAAGCTCCGGCTGTGCCGGCCGCTCCTGCAACGGCTCCGGCACAAGCCGCAGCGCCGGCTCAGCCGGAACAGCCCGCCGCAGCGCCTGCCGATACGGCCTATGTAGTCGTGGCGGGCGACAACTACTGGAAGCTGGCGGAGCGCTTCTACAAGGACGGCTTTCAGTGGCACCGGATTGCGGATGCCAATCCGAGGCTGAAGCCGAGGCAGATGACGATCGGCGCGACGATCACCATCCCGCCTGCGCATTAAGCCGCCGGCCTGAACGTTCCTGCGGCCCCCGGGGGGGGAAAAATGTCGCCCGCGGCGGGGGGGGGTGGAGCCGCGCCCGGGGGGGT
>CAXTCF010000041.1:628-25143 GCA_964242945.1 uncultured Rhizobiaceae bacterium
CGCCGCGCCCCCCGGACCGCCGGCCCGCCGTCACAAAATGGCCCGCCGGGGCCGCGTTGCTTTGAACGGAACGGCTGGCGATTTTGCCATCCCTGCGTCCACTCGCGGCATTGCGCCGAGAAATCCGTTTCTAAATAGAGCGCTGCATGAACGAGGTTTCACTCCGCAGCGCTCCACTGCCGGCAGACGCCGCCACAGCCGATGGCCCCACCGGCAGCGCTGCCGCGGCAAGCCAGGCTGAGGCTTGGCGCGGCATGGTCGCGGGCGCCGCTCCGCTTGGCCCCTTGCCGGCCGGGCACCCTCCGGTGCGCACGGCAAAGGTCGGGGTGCTGCTGGTCAATCTCGGCACGCCGGACGGGCACGACAAGCGTTCGATGTGGCGCTACCTCCGCGAGTTCCTGTCCGACCCCCGCGTGATCGAACTGCCGCGCGCCGTGTGGTATCCGATCCTTTACGGCATCGTGCTCAACACGCGCCCGAAAAAATCCGGGGCGAACTACGCCAAGATCTGGAACCGCGAGCAAAACGAGTCGCCGCTGCGCACGATCACGCGGGCGCAAGGAGAGAAGCTGGCCGCCAGCCTCGCCGACAACCCCAAGCTCGTCGTGGAATGGGGCATGCGCTACGGCAGCCCGTCGATTGCCGGCGCCGTGGAAAAGCTGCGCGAGCAGGGTTGCGACCGCATCCTGTCCTTTCCGCTCTACCCGCAATATTCCGCCACCACGACCGCGACGGCCAACGATCAGCTTTTCCGCGCCCTGATGGCGCTCCGCGCCGCGCCTGCGGTGCGCACCGTGCCGCCCTATTATGACGAGCCCGTCTATATCGATGCGCTCGCCCGTTCCCTGACGAACGCCATGGCAAAGCTGCCCTTCGAGCCGGAGCGCGTGCTCGCCTCCTTCCACGGCATCCCCAAAGCCTACTTCCTGAAGGGCGACCCCTATCACTGCCACTGCCGCAAGACCGCGCGGCTGCTCGCGGAAAAACTCGGCTGGAGCGAAGAATATCTGCTCACCACCTTCCAGAGCCGCTTCGGCGCGCAGGAGTGGCTGCAGCCCTACACGGACAAGACCGTGGAGCGGCTGGCCAAGGAAGGGATCAAGCGCATTGCGGTGCTGAATCCCGGCTTTTCCGCCGACTGCATCGAGACGCTGGAAGAGATCGACGGCGAGAACCGCGAGATTTTTCTTCACGCCGGCGGCGAGCAGTTCGCCCACATCCCCTGCCTCAACGACTCGCCCGAAGGCATGGACGTGATCGAGACCCTGGTGCGGCGCGAACTCGCCGGCTGGGCCTGAACTCGCAGGCGTTCCCCTTCAGCCCTGCGGCGCCAGCCGGCCAGCCAAGTTCTCCATGCGCTCCGCCAGCCCGTTCAGGGCGCCGACGAGCGCGCGGTCGCCGAATCCGTCGCGCGTCGGCCCTTGCGCTGCCGCTTCCAGGCTGGCGACGCGGTTTTGGAGTTCGGACAGTTCGTCGGTGAGCATGATGCCGGCCATCACGGTCAGGCGCTGGTCGCCGATCGCGCCGAACTGATCCTTGAGGTGGCCAATATAGCGGTCGAACCGCCCGGCCAGCATCATCAGGTGTTCCTGCTGGCCCTCCTCGCAGGCCATGCGGTAGCTCTTGCCGTCGATCGTCACCGTCACCTGTGCCATGAATGCTTGCCTCACCTGTCCAGAACGGCGCGGATGGTTTCCATGGCGGTGACGAGCCGGCGCGACACTTCCTTGTTGGCGTCGGCGAGCCGCACGGCGCGCGCTTGGGCGCCGTCGAGTTCCTGGGCGAGGCGCGAGCGGTCGGCGTTCATGCGCTGCACCTCGGCTTCGGCATCGCCATAGTCCGGGTTTTGCGTCAGCCGGCCCTCCGCCGCAGCCTCCAGGGCATCCATCGCGCCCGCAAGCCGTTCCAGCGCATCATGCAAACTTTCTCCGCCGGTCATGGCGCTTTGTCCTACTCCACTCACCCATCACCGAATCGCACACGTAAATAAAGCCTTAAAGCCGGAGATTTACGCGCGGCGTGAAGGCTGCGTCAACCGCTTGGCCGCGGCCGTCCCTGCCGATCGCTCCCCGGCCCCGCAACGGACAGGCCGGGCAGGAGATTTCCTGGAAGAATTATCCGCGATTTGCGAGCGGCAAAACGCTTCAATCGGTTCGCGGAACGGCGCGTGTCTTTGTTGACAGGTGCGGGACGGCAGCTATTTCTTGCGCGGACAATTGCGGGGCTTGACCAGAAAGAGCGTCCGCTTAGGAGGAAACCGATGGCTTCGCGCGAACAACACGACCGGATGGCGAATGCCATCCGCTTCCTTGCCATGGATGCGGTGGAAAAAGCCAATTCCGGCCATCCCGGCCTGCCGATGGGCATGGCCGATGTGGCGACCGTGCTGTTCACGAAGTACCTGAAGTTCGACGCCGCCAACCCCCATTGGCCGGACCGCGACCGCTTCATCCTTTCGGCCGGCCACGGCTCGATGCTGCTCTATTCCCTGCTCTATCTCACCGGCTACCCTGAGATGACGAAGGACCAGCTGGAACAGTTCCGCCAGCTGGGATCGCGCACCGCCGGCCACCCGGAATACGGTTTCGCGCCGGGCATCGAGACCACCACCGGCCCGCTCGGCCAGGGCCTCGCCAACTCCGTCGGCTTCGCGCTGGCCGAGCGCATCATGAACGCGCAGTTCGGCGACGGCCTCGTTTCGCACAAGACCTATGTGATCGCCGGCGACGGCTGCCTGATGGAAGGCATCTCCCAGGAGGCCATCGGCCTTGCCGGCCACCTGAAGCTCAAGAACCTGATTGTCTTCTGGGACAACAACAACATCTCGATCGACGGTCCCGTCTCCATCTCGGACTCGACGGACCAGTGCATGCGCTTTGCCGCTTCCGGCTGGCACACGATCCGCATCGACGGCCACGATCCCGAACAGATCGCCAACGCCATCGAGGAGGCCCAGAGGTCCGACCGCCCGACGATGATCGCGGCCAAGACGATCATCGGCTTCGGCGCGCCGACCAAGGCCGGCACCAAGGCCGTGCACGGCTCCGCTCTCGGCGCGGAAGAGATTGCGGGCGCCCGCAAGGCGCTCAACTGGGACTCTCCGCCCTTCGAAATCCCGGATGACGTGCTCAACCCCTGGCGCGAAGCCGGCACCCGCGGCGCGGGCGCCCGCGAGGAGTGGGAAAGCCGCTTGGCTTCTTCCGACAAGAGCGAAGAATTCAACCGCCGCACGGGCGGCAAGCTGGTGAACGGTTTCGACGGCGTCCTCAACGACTACAAGAAGAAGCTGGCCGCCGACAAGCCGAAGGTGGCGACGCGAAAAGCGTCCGAGATGGCGCTGGAAGTGATCAACGGCACGCTGCCCGAAATGATCGGCGGCTCGGCCGACCTGACGCCCTCCAACAACACCAAGACCAGCCAGCTCAACGACATCAAGCCGGGCGACTATTCCGGCCGCTATGTCCGCTTCGGCATCCGCGAGCACGGCATGGCGGCGGCGCTGAACGGGCTGAACCTGCACGGCGGCCTGATCGCCTATGGCGGCACCTTCTTCTGCTTCTCCGACTATGCGCGCCCCGCGATGCGGCTGGCCTCGCTGATGGGCGTCGGCTCGGTCTTCGTGATGACGCACGACTCGATCGGGCTGGGCGAGGACGGCCCGACGCACCAGCCGGTCGAGCACCTGGCGGCGATGCGCGCCATCCCCAACCACTATGTGCTGCGCCCCGCCGACGTGACGGAAACGGCGGAATGCTGGCAGGTCGCGGTGGAGTCCACCAAGACGCCTTCCACGATGGTGCTGACGCGCCAGAACCTGCGCGCCGTGCGCACGGAGTTCACGGAGGAGAACCTTTCCAAGAAGGGCGCCTACGAGCTTTCGCCCGCCAGCGGCGAAGCCAAGGTCTCGATCTTCGCAACAGGCTCGGAGGTGGAGATCGCGATGGACGCGCAGAGGACGTTGGAAAGCGAGGGCACGCCCACCCGTGTCGTGTCCGTTCCCTGCTTCGAACTCTTCGAGGAGCAGGACCAAGCCTACCGCACGAAGGTGCTCGGCGACGCGCCCGTGCGCATCGGCGTGGAAGCGGCGATCCGCATGGGCTGGGACCGCTTCATCGGCTCGAACGGCGCCTTCATCGGCATGACCGGCTTCGGCGCCAGCGCGCCGGACAAGGACCTTTACAAGTATTTCGGCATCACGGCGGAGAATGTCGTCAAGGCGGCGCGCGAACGGGTCAAGAACGGCGTACCGAAAGGCGAAGCCGCCCGGCAGATCCCGGAATCGGAACCGGCGCGTCCGCATCCCTGACCCTCTGGCATTTGCGTCGGCCGGCGTGGGATCAACACTCCACGCTGGCCGGGGAGAGCTTCAACCATCTGCTTGCACAGCCAACATCGAGACGTGGACGCATGATGGCAAGTGCACGCTATAGGTGGGTTGCCTGTGTCATTGGCGTGGAGGCGCGCCTGCATGCCGCACAGTCTCAGCCTACAAGCTCGCGCCCCGCCTTGAACTGGATGGAGGAGGCAATGAAGTCCTCGCCCACCGGCTCGCATCGGCCACCTAGGTGCAGTGCCAGGAATGCTTCCACCACCGCGGTGTAGGAGCGCCTGTTCTCGGCTCGCTCGATCCCGTGGCCTTCGTCGGGGTACAGAATGTAAGTGACGGGAATGCCGCGCTTCTGCATCGCTGCAACGATCTGATCGGATTCGCTTACCTTCACACGCACATCGTTGGCACCGTGCGCGATCAGCAACGGACGAACGATCCGGCCGACATGGTTCAGCGGCGATCGCTCTTGGAGGAACAGCCGTCCTTCCTCGGTTGTGAAATCACCCATGCGGACCTTCCACTCTGATTGCCATGACCGCCAATAGTCAGGCAGGGCTTGCGTGAAAGTCAGAAGATTGGAGATGCCGACCAGATCGACTGCACAGGCAAACTTCTCAGGTGTCGCCGTCAGACCGACGAGAGCGGCGTAACCGCCATAGCTTCCGCCCATGATCGCGACGCGGGCAGGGTCTGCAATGCCCTGCATGACCGTCCAGTCCACCGCGTCTATCAGGTCGTCGTGCATCTTCCCGCCCCATTCCATGTTGGCGGCGTTGACGAAAGCTTTGCCGAACCCCGTCGAACCCCGAAAGTTGACGCTGAGGACGGCATAACCACGGTTGGCGAGCCACTGGTGCATGGGGTTCAGGCCCCAAAAATCGCGCGACCATGGTCCGCCATGGACGAGGAGAATCATAGGTCCCGCACCTGCCGCGTCCACTTCCGGTCGCGTGAGGTAACAAAGCAGATCGAGGCCGTCTCGCGCCCGCACCACGACGGGCTCCATCACTCTCAGCGGAATGCCGTCCAGTCGCGGCTGCGCGGAAAACAGCTTCCGGACCGTTCCGCTCGCCCGGTCGTACCTGTGGTATTCCAGCGCACGAGTGTCGTGGACGCTTGCGACGATCACCGTTTCCCCGTCGTCGGATGCGTCGTTGAAGATCAGGTCGCCGGTCAACCGCTCAGCGAGAATGTCGAAGTCCGGTTGGTAGTCCGGGTCCAGGACCGTCCACCGGGTCCGGTCGAACGCGCAGGCGGACGCGATCGGGCGGGAAGTCTGCGGATGTAACAGCAGCCCGCTTATGTCGGCTTGAGCATCTTCGGCCAGCACGCTGAAAGTGCCCGTCGTCATGTCTTGCGAGACAGCGGCCGCCTTGTCCCTGCCACGGCTGTCGATCCAATAGAGCTTCGTGCCGTCGTCGCTGAACTCGACGGGCCACGTTGTCAGGGTGTCGCTCGGCGGGACATGGGTTGTCGGCACCCATGCTTTGGAAGCGGAGCGGCCCAGAAACTCGACTCCGCCATCGTCGGTGTAGCGCTTTGCGAAGCGGACTCGGAGCTGTTGGTCTGTGACGTAGCCGAAGAAGCCTTCGTTCTGCTCGACCTGGGTGCTGGCGCCGGTGGCGACATCGATGCGGTGGAGATCGAAGAACGTCTTGTCGCGCCCGTTATGTGCGACGAGCACCTCGCTCGGCAAGTGTCGAGACATCTGCTGGACGTATGCGGTCGCGCCTTCTTCTGGTGTGAGCGCGACCACATTTCGCGTTTCGACTTCGAGACTCCATAAACACCAGTTCTCGTCGCCAGCCTTGTCGCGGGCAAAGAGAAGATGGCGGCTGTTCCAGGCCCATACGAGCATCGGCCCGACGCGTCGATCCGTGTAATTTGTAAGAGGCCGCGCCGCTTCCGGATTATCGGACGGGGCGATCCATAGGTTAGGAACGCCGTTGATGGGTGCTTGAAACGCGATCCATCGGCCGTTTGGGCTGATCCGCACCGCTTGTATCGCCGGCGGGTCGAAGAAGAGGCTGCGAGGCAGCAAGTCGGATTGCGACATGCCCTGGTCGTTAGCACGGATCGCCGTTGCTGTGTTCCTTTTGAGCTGAGGGTGGTTCTATAATCCGATCGCAGGCGCAGGTCCGAGCTTCAGGTCAGCACTTCCATGGCCCAGCACTTCAGCGCGTCCTCATTGGACCGCGTCACCGTATCCACTTCCAGAAGGTTGCCGAGGCGCAGCGGCTCCGCGCGCTTTGCAAGCTCAACGAGTTCAACCGCATAGTCTGCGCCGGGGTGGCCGGGCAGGCGGTGTTGCGCCCGGGTTCGGTAGCGCTCGCTGATCACTTCGGGCGGCGCGGTGCACCAGATTTCGGCGATCCGCCCGGCGCCTGCCTCGGCCAGCAGTTTTTCGACCCACTCCCGCGGCTGGAAGCCGAACCAAGCATCCAAGATGAACGTGCTTCCCGCAGGCGCTTCGCGAAAGACGTCAAGCATTGCGCGCAGGCTCGCCCGGCCGAGCCTGCGGTTGAACGGCCGGTCCACGCCCTCGATCTCTGCCAGGAACGGGTTCTTCACCGTATCGAGCGCCAGCACCGGCCAGCCGGTCGCTTCCGATAGGGCCAGCGCCACGCTGCTCTTGCCGCTGGCCGGCACGCCGTTGACCAGCAGCAGGCGCTTCCCCGCCGCTTTCGGCAAGGCCGCGAGCGCGGCGCCGATCATGCCGGCATCGTCGCCAAGGGCGGCTGGCACGATCTGGCTTTCATACCAGGATTTTTGCGCAGGAATGCTGGATAGAGCCTGGAATGCAGCGTGCCCCAAGCCGCCGCCGAGCACCACCGTTTCGGGGTCGAGCGTTGCCACAAGGCTGTCGATGACGACCCGCAGCGGCGCGGCCCAGGCACGCAGGACATCAGCCGCAGCGGCGTCGCCGTTGTTCCGCTGCGCCAGGAGTTGCGCGGCTGTGGTGCCCGAGGGCAGCCCCGCTTCCGCGATGTGGCGGCCGAGCGCGGTACCGGAGCTTTCCGTTTCGACGCAGCCGCGCTTGCCGCAGACGCAAGGCAGGCCTGCCGGATCGACACAGACATGGCCAAGCTGGCCGGCTGCCGCGCGACCGCGCAGGATTTTGCCATTGTCGAGGATCGCGCCGCCAATGCCGGTGCCGATCGTCAGCATCACAGCGCTTCCCACGCCTTTTGCCGCGCCCAAAGCGGCTTCGGCCAGAAGCGCCATGCCGCAATCATTGTCGAGCATGACGGGCAGGCCGAATGTCTGCTCGATCCGCTCCGCTAGAGGCACGGTCGAGAGATCGACATAGCCGCCGGAAAGCACTTGTTTCGCGGCAAAATCGACACGGCCGGGAACGCCGATGCCGATGCCCCTCACTGTATCGTCGCGAACCTCCCCGATCAGCGCTTCGACCCGCTTCAGCACGACCGTGGGATCGGCCGCGCTCGCGGCTTTCGCGCGCGCCAGGATCGTGCCGTCGGCAGCGACCCGCGCCGCGCGCAGGTGCGTGCCGCCGATGTCGATGCCGATCGCCGTTCTTTCCATGACTCCGTCAGGCGGCCGCAGGCGAAAAATGCCGGGCAATCACCGCCTGGATTTCGCGCAGGCGCGGCACGGCGATCTCTTCGAGACGCTGCCTGGTAACGGCGCGTTCGAGCGCGATGCAGTCCTTCCAGAGCGAGCGCCCCGCGATGACGCCGGACGCGCCGTTGCGCATGGCGATCTCCACCTGGCCCAGAAAGGTTTCATGGTTGACGCCGGCGGACAGCACGGCCCAGGGCACGTCGCCTGCCAGCATCGTCACCGCGGCGCAAGCCTCTTCGGAGCCGGGGTAGGGCAGCTTCAGCACCTTGGCGCCGTGATCGAGGCAGATGCCGGTTCCACCCTGGATCAGTTCAGGGATTTTTTCAGCATAAGCCTCCGGGCTCTCGCCTTCCAGCGCGTAGGTGAGGAACTCCACCACCAATAGAAGGTCTTCCCGCGCAAAATCCGCGATCACCTCGTCCAGGATGGCGATGTTGCGAGTGTTGGCGGCTGGCGTATCGGAGCGGAGATAGACCATGATCTTGCCGCCGGTGCCGCCGAGTTCGCGCACGCGGCGCGCGGTGACGCCCGGAACCAGCTTCGACAGACGGAAACCCTCTGGCGATGTGTCCCAGCCCGAGGCGTCGAGGCCGATCAGCAGCGCCGTGTCGCGGTTGAGCACGCCGTCATCCACCAAGCCCGGCACCGCGCAGACCGGATCGACCAGCACGCAGGAGGCTTGGCTCGCGAGATATTGCGTGATGTCCGCCTTGGTTTGCCCCAGCACGTCGTTGCCGATCTGCGCCTGCGCTTCGGGCGTCGCGGCAAGCAGCGTGCGCATGCCGCCGCGCTGGTCGCAGGCGATCACCATCATGGCGCCGTCCGGCCCGCAGATCTGCTGGTAGCCGCGCCGTTCGGCGGTGGTCATGCGGGTCATGCAACAACTCCTCATGGGTTGCTCGCAACTGGCCGAGCCTTGAACCCTTATTGCGCGGGATGTATGAGCCGAGCCAGGCGCAAGTCAAACTTTCAGCGCGGAAAATTTGATGTTTGCCTGATCCAAGGTAGTTGACAGACGGTCGGCATCGGGCGTCAACTCCCCTGCACGCTTTCGGAGGAGGAGACGACGAAAGCCAAGCGCGTGACGCGCCGCGCGGCAGGAGGAAAGCAGTTTCAGGGGTTGATGAAGAGCACTCGCAGGAGCCTGTGCTCCGCCACTGCCTGGACGGGAAATCGCTTTCAGAAAAGAATTGTTTGACGGTCCGTTGGGCCGCCACAATGACGGCAGCAGTCCGAGGCAAGCCTGTGGGTTCGGCAGGGCCGCTGTTGAGGAACAACTGATACCAAGGGAGGAAGCACATGAAGCGACGTTCGATTTTCAAGGCTGCGGCGGGCCTGGCCCTGGCCGCGTCGGTGACCCTGGCAGGCGTGCTGCCGGGCCAGGCGCAGGACAAGAAATACACCATCGCCCTGATCCCAGGCCTCACCACCGACGCCTTCTACATCACCATGCGCAAGGGCGCGCAGGCGGCTGCCGATGCGCTCGGAGTCGAACTGGTGTTCCAGGGCGCGCCGGACTTCAACCCCGTCACCCAGGTGCCCGTGCTCGATGCGGTGATCGCCAAGAAGCCTGACGCGATCCTGATCGCCCCGACCGACAAGACCCAGCTTGTGCAGCCGCTGAAGAAGGCCGCCGACGCGGGCATCCCGGTGATTACGGTCGATACCTTCATCGGCTCCGGCATGTACCAGACGGGCGCCGGCGACGCCGACTTCCCGCTCTCCTACATCGCCTCCGACAACGTGCTCGGCGGCGAGATCGCGGCGCGCGCGCTCGCCACGGCGATCGGCGACAAGGGCAAGGTCTACGTGTCCAATGTGAAGCCGGGCATCTCCACGACCGACCAGCGCGAGGAGGGCTTCAAGAAGGAGATGGCCAACCATCCCAACATCACAGTGCTCGAAACCCAGTTCAACGAGGACGACGCCAACAAGGCCGCTTCGCAGCTTCAGGCGGTGTATGCCCGCAACTCGGACCTTGCCGGCGTGTTCGGCGCCAACCTCTTCTCCGCGCTCGGGGCCGCCAACGGCGTCAGCCAAGCCGGCCAGAGCGGCAAGATCCGGGTCGTGGCCTTCGATGCGCCGACTTCGATCGTGGACAACATCAACACCGGCCTCGTCGATCTGGCGATCGCCCAGCATCCCGCCGAGATCGGCTATTACGGCGTCGTATCGGCTTACGCCCACCTGACCGGCCACTCGATCCCGGTCGCCATCGGCACGGGCTTCACCGTGATCGACAAGGGCAACGTCGCCGACCCGAACGTCGCGAAGTACATCTACTCCGACTGATCGGCAATTTCGGCTCCCCGGTCTGCCTCCGGGGAGCCGGCTTCTTTCGGTCCGGTGCGGCCCTGGGGCGCGTATGCCCGGCCGTGGCGCACCCTCAAGCAGGTGGATGCATGACCGTGACCCCGACCAAGACGGCCGACGGCGTCAGGCCGCAGGCCGACCATTCCGAGGCGGCGAAGACGCTGGTGCAGCGCATCGCCAACCTGCGCGCCTGGCTGTTCCTTCTCGCGCTGATCCTCGTCTTCGAAGCCTGGGCCCGCCTCGATTTCGGCGGCACGTTCCTCTTCAATCCCTTCAATCTCCAGTCCATCGCGATCTTCGCCGTGGCGCCGCTGCTGCTCGCCACCGGCCAGACCTTCGTGATCATCTCCGGCGGCATCGACCTGTCGCTCGGCTTCATCATGGGCTTGGCCGCGGTGTTCGCCGCGCATGCCATCAACACCTTCACGCCGTCGCTTGGGCCGGTTTTCGCGGTGCTGCTTGGCACGCTGGTCGCGGTTCTGGTCGCCGGCATACCCGGCACGATCAACGGGCTCCTGGTTTCGCGCCTGCGCGTTCCCCCGTTCATCGGCACGCTCGGCATGTTCGGCGTGGCGCGCGGCGTCGCCTTTCTTCTGGCGGGCGGCACCACGGTGCCGGTGTCCAACGGCTTCTTCGCCACGCTCGGCAACGGCCGTTTCCTGAACGTGCCGATCATCGTCTGGATCACTGCCGCCTTCGTGCTCGTCATGCACTACCTGCTGGGGCAGACGCGGTTCGGCCAGCACAACTACGCCATCGGCGCCAACGTGCAGGCCGCGCGCCGCGCCGGCATCGACATCAAGGGGCACCTTCTGCGTCTCTACATCCTGTCGGCAGCTTGCGCTGGGCTCGGCGGCGTCCTCTACTCCGCCCGCTTCAACGCGGGTGCGGCACAGGCCGGCGAGCCGCTGCTGCTCGACTGCGTGGCCGCCGTGGTGATCGGCGGCGCCAGCCTGTTTGGCGGCTCCGGCACGATCCTAGGCACCGTCGCCGGCTCGCTGGTGATCGCGGTGATCCAGTACGGCCTCGTCTTCGTGAACGTGGAGCCGTTCTGGCAGTTCATCAGCGTCGGCGTCGTCATCATCATCTCGGTGCTGATCGACCAGGCGCAGCGCCGGTTCAGCGGAGGCCGCGTCGATGAATAGTTCCGCGCAGCCGATCCTCGAAGTCAAAAACCTGTCCAAGCATTTCGGCGCGGTGCGTGCGCTGGACGATTTCTCGATGCAAATCCGCCCCGGCGAGGTCGTGGCGCTGGCCGGTGACAACGGCGCAGGCAAGACCACGCTGATCAAGGCGGTCTCCGGCGTCTATAAGCCGACAGCGGGGGAGATCCGCCTCAAAGGCGAGCCGGTCAGCTTCTCCTCGCCCCAGGACGCGCGGGAAAAGGGCATCGAGACGATCTATCAGGACTTGGCATTGGCCGACAACCTGACCATCGGCGGCAACATCTTCTTGGGCCGCGAGCCCATGCGCAAGCGCTTCGGCTTCCTGCCCGTGCTCGACCGCAAGAAGATGGCGGACGCCGCCCGCGAGACGATGGCGCTGCTCGACTTCCACGTTTCCCGCATGGAAGCGCCGGTCAGCAACTTTTCGGGCGGTCAGCGGCAGGCGGTAGCCATCGGCCGCGCGGTCTATTGGAACGCGCAGATCCTGATCATGGACGAGCCGACCGCCGCGCTCGGCGTGCCGGAGCAGCGCAAGGTCATCTCGCTGATCCACCAGTTGAAGGCGCAGGGACGCGGCGTGATCTTCATCTCGCACAACTTGCAGGACATTTTCGCCGTGTCCGACCGCATCATCGTGCTGCGCCGCGGCGTCACCGCGGGCGAGCGGAAGATCTCCGAGACCACGCATGACGAGGTCGTCAAGCTGATGGTGGGCGGCTGACGCAGCGCGATGAAACCGCGGCGGTTCGAGTTTGGCTCCAACGCATCAGGCCGAGGCGCGCAGCACCAAGTCGCCATCTACCAGGATATGCTCGCCCGCCGAGCCCGGCGCCTCCGCTCCCCGCGAAGGGTCGAGCCGCGCCAGCAGAAGGCCGATCGCCAGCCGCCCCATCTCTTCCGTGTTCTGCTGAACCGTGGTGAGCGGCGGCCAGATATATTCGGACAGGGGCTGGTCGTCATGACCGGCCACCCGCAGGTCGCAGTCCGGGGTGATGCCGACCTTCAGGCCCGCCTGGTTGACTGCCGCCAGCACGCCGAAGGCCATGCGGTCGTTGCCGCACAGCACGATTCTTGTGGGGAGGCCGCCCTCGCGCAGCACACGGTTCGCCTGCTCGAAAGCGAACCGCTCGAACTCCCAGGTGGCCGATTGCGGCATCGGGATCAGCACCGGCTCCAGGCCGCGGCGCCGCATCGTGGCGCAATAGGCGTCGCGGCGCGCCGCGGCGTTGGAGTTCACCGCCGGCATGTCGAAGTAGCAGGGCCGGTCGCCGAAGCGCGTGAGATAGTCGGTGATCAAGGCCACCGACTGGCCGTTGTTGGTGCCGACAAAGGCTTCCTCGTCGTCGAAGGGCGCGTCGATGAACACGACGGGGATGCTTTGCGCGAGCGCCTTGACCCGCGCCCGGTGCTCCGGCCCGCCGCCCACGGGCGCCATGATCACGCCGGCGGCGTTGAGCTGCGAGAGCGTTTCCAGAGCTTGCGCTTCCAGTTCCGCCTTGCCGTCCGAGGAGAACACGAAGGGCAGGTAGCCGCTGTCTGTCGCGCGCACCTCGATGCGGCGGCGAAGGCCCATGTAGAACGGGTCGAGCGAGTTGGGGAAGATCAGGCCGATGATCTTGCTGCGGCGCCGGTTGAGGTTGACGGCGAAGAGGTTCGGCCGAAAACCCGTCGCCCTCAGGCCTGCCTCGATCTTCTCGCGCACTTTCGGGCGGACGGAGGCCGGCTCCTGAAAATACTTCGAGACGGTCGGGCGCGACAGGCCGACCGCGTAGGCGAACTCCTCCATCGTCCGCACCTGTCTGTCCATCGCTCCCCCTGGCGCTCGCGCAGACCGAAGCAGCCATGCCTCCGGGCCGAGCTTGCCACTTGCTTTATCCCGCTTCAACAGACTTGGCGCAGGCAAAGACAATTGTTGACGCGCTTAAACGAGAGAAGTTTGAATGGGCGGCAGAACGGAGGAGAAAGGCACCGGATGCTGCATGCCTTTGACCGGAGAGATCGGCTGGAGTTCCTGGGCTGGGAGATGCATCGCTGATGCCGAACAAGGAGGAAAAGCGGCTGCGCGTCGGCGTGCTGGGCTGCGGGCCGATCGCGCAGGCAGCCCACTTCGAAAGCTGCACCAAGGCGCGCAACGCCGACCTGTATGCCATCTGCGACGTGGCCGACGACCTGCGCGAGCGCATGGCGGCGATCCACGCGCCGGAAAAGACGTTCGCTGATTACGACGCGATGCTGGCCGATCCCGACCTCGACGCGGTGATTGTCGCGACGTCCGACGCGTTCCACGTGCCCGCGAGCCTCCGCGCGCTTGAAGCCGGCAAGCACGTGCTCTGCGAGAAGCCCGTGGCGACGAGCGTTGAGGCGGCGGAGGAACTGAGGGCCACCGTGGCGAAGAGCGGCAAGGTCCTTCAGGTCGGCCACATGAAGCGCTTCGATCCCGGCCTGGAAGCCGCAAAGGCCTTCATCGACTTCGAGATGGGGGAAATGACGGCCCTCAAAGCCTGGTATTGCGACTCCACGCACCGCTACCCCATGACCGACGCCGTGCAGCCGCTGATCGTGTCCAGCGGCATGGCAAGGAAGCCTGCGGGCGATCCAAAAGCCGATCTCAACCGCTACTACATGCTGGCGCATGGCAGCCACTTGGTCGATACGGCGCGATACTTTGCCGGCGAAATAGTTGCCGTTGAAGCGCGGCAAAGCCGGAAGGCCGGCATGCGCTGTTGGTTCGTGGACGTCGAGTTCGCCAACGGCACGCTCGGCCATCTCGACCTGACCGTGGCCGTGCGGATGGACTGGCACGAGGGTTTTCAGATCTACGGCGCCAACGGGTCGATCCTCGGCAAGACCTTCAATCCCTGGTACTACAAGTCCAGCGAAGTCGATATCTTCCACGAAGCGGAAGGCGGCTCGCGCCGGGTGCTCGGTGCGGACGGGCACTTCTACCGCCGCCAGCTTGAAGGCTTCGCCGACACGATCCTGCACGGGGCGCCGATGCGCGGCGCGGATGCGGAAGACGGCGTGGCGTCCGTGCGCGCCATGGCGGCCATCGCCCACTCCGTGCGCGAGAAGAAGCCGGTGCGCCTCGCCGACGTGTCGGGAGAGGTGTGATGCGGCTCGGCATCTTCGCCAAGACGTTTCCGGGTATGGACCCGGCTGCCGTTTTGGCGCAGGTCAAGGCGGCGGGCTTCGATGCCGCGCAGTACAACATGGCCTGCTCCGCCCTGCCCTCGATGCCCGACGATATTCCGCCAGGAACAGCCGGAGCGGTGGCGGCGGCTGCGCAAGCGACCGGCATTGCGCTCTGCGCTGTCTCTGGAACCTATAACATGGCGCATCCCGACCCTGCCGTGCGGGCCGAGGGTCTGCGCCGGCTGGAGGTGATCGCCGCTGCCTGCGCGGCGATGGGCACGAATGTCGTGACCCTCTGCACCGGCACCCGCGATTCGCACGACCAGTGGCGCCGCCATCCCGACAACGGCTCGGCAGAGGCCTGGGCGGACATGCGCGCCGAGATGGAAAAAGCCGCAGCGCTTGCCGGGCGCTTCAACATCCAGCTTGGCATCGAGCCGGAACTCGCCAACATCGTTGACTCCGCGGCGAAGGCAAAAAGGCTGATCGAGGAGATCGGCAGCCCCGCGCTCCGCATCGTGCTCGACCCCGCCAACCTGTTCGAGCGGGCGACGTTGCCGGAGCAGCGGCGTATGGTGCGGCAAGCCATCGACCTTCTGACTGAGCGAATCGTCATGGGCCATGCCAAGGATCGGGCGCCCGACGGCAGCTTCGTGGCGGCAGGGCAGGGCGTGCTCGACTATCCCCACTACCTCGCCTGCCTGGCGCAGGCCGGGTTCGATGGCGACCTCGTGACCCACGGGCTCAGCGCCGAAGAGGCGCCGGGCGTTGCCGCCTTCCTGCGCGGCCTGCTCTGATGCGTTTCGGCCGCTTTCAGCGCGTCTTCTTCGAGCGGGACGGTCTTGCGCTTGCAGCCTACGATTCCGGTGGCGCGGGCTTGCCGGTGGTGTTCCAGCACGGACTGTGCGGCGACGCCCGGCAAACGGCGGAAGCTTTTCCCGACGACCCGGCTTTCCGCCTCATCACCCTGGAATGCCGCGGCCACGGCGCCTCGGAGGCGGGCAGCGCATTTTCAATCGCTGCTTTCGCGGACGATGTCGCGGCGCTGATCGAGCATCTGCGCCTTGGCCCCACGGTCGTCGGCGGCATCTCGATGGGCGCGGCAAGCGCCAGCCGGCTGGCCGTGCGGCGGCCGGACCTTGCGCGCGGCCTTGTGCTCGCCCGCCCCGCTTGGTTGACGGAAACCGCTCCGAAAAATATGCAGCCGAACGCGGAAGTGGGGCGCCTGCTGGCGCGCAGGACGCCCGATGTCGCGCGAAAGGCCTTCGAGGCAAGCGAGACATATCGAAAGCTCGCCCGTGATGCGCCGGACAACCTCGCCTCGCTGATGAGCTTCTTCGCGCGCGAGCCCATTGCCGTGACGTCTGCGCTGCTGACGAGCATCTCCGCGGACGGGCCTGGCATCTCGGACGGCGATCTCCAAAATCTGAAAATCCCCGCGGTCGTGTTGGGAACGGGGCACGATGTCATCCACCCGCTCGGTCACGCCGAGTGGCTGGCGAAACTGATCCCCGATGCCGTGTTGCGGGAATTGACACCGAAGGGCATCGACAAGCCGCGCTACCTCGCGGACTTCCACGCCGCGCTCAGCACTTTCCTCAAAGGTTTTTGAACCGATGCCCGCCTCTTCCTGGCTCGCCGACCTGCCCCGCAACCGCTTGCTGGCCGAATTCTCGATGTGGTCCGCCGACCTGATCCGGCTGGCAGACGACCTCAAGCGGATCGAAACTCATGCCGACCTCCTCCACATCGACGTGGCGGACGGCCACTTCGCGCCCGCGCTGCTGTTCTTCCCCGACCTCGTGGCCCGCATACGGGAGGCGAGCGCCATCCCCATCCACGTCCATCTGATGGCGGCCGACAGCATCCTGCTTGAGCAGATCCGGCACTTTGCCGATGCTGGCGCCGACCTGATCAGCATCCACGCCGAAAATGGGAGCGTCGCCGACGAGGCCCTGGCCTTGATCAGGGAAAGCGGGCTGGCTTCCGGCGTAGTGCTGCGTGTGGAAACGCCCGTCGAAGCTGCCAAGCCATTTCTCGACCGCGTTGATTTTCTGACGCTGCTCGGCACCGCGATCGGCGTGAAAGGCCAAGGTCTCGACAGGTCGGCGGCCGCGAGGCTGGGAGAAGCAAAAGCGCTTGTCAGAGCAAGCGGCCGGCGCATCGTGCTTGCGGCCGATGGCGGCATCCGCGAAAACACCGTGCCGCTGCTGCGCAATGCGGGTGCCGAAACGGTGGTGATGGGTTCGCTCGCCTTCGGCGCGCCGGACCTGGCCGCGCGCATGCGCTGGCTGCACGCGCTCTGACATGACGGAACCGCCTTTCGCCATCGGCGTGGATATCGGCGGCACGCGCCTGCGCGCTGCCCTCATCGACCGCGGTGGCACCGTTCTGGCGCGCACCGAAACGCTGACGCGGGCGAAGGACGGCCCGGCTGCCGTAGTCGCGCAGATCGTGGAGCTTTGCGCGACCGTTACGGCCAGCATCGGCGGGGAGCGGATCGCTGGAGCCGGCATCTCCGCACCGGGGCCGATCGATACGGTGCGCGGCGTGGCGCTCGGCGTGCCGACGCTCAGCAACTGGCACGACATTCCGATTGTTGCGATGATCGAGGATGCTCTCGGTCTCCCTGTGCGCCTGGAAAACGATGCGATCGCCGCGGCCAACGGCGAGTGGCGCTTCGGAGCCGGGCGGGACTTGAGCAACCTCGTCTATGTCACGGTCAGCACGGGCGTCGGCGGCGGCGTGGTTCTGGATGGCCGCCTGCTGCACGGACGCATGGGCATGGCGGGCCATGTCGGCCACATGATCGTCCAGCGCGGCGGCGAACGATGCTCCTGCGGCGCTTCCGGCTGCTGGGAAGCCTACGCCTCCGGCACGGCTTTCGCCCGGCGCATCCGCGCCCGCACCGGGGCAGCTTCGGGACCGGCGGAAATCTTTGCGGCAGCCCGCGCAGGCGACGCTCTGGCCGTCGAACTCGTGGCGGAGGAGGGCGCATGGCTGGGCGTCGGCGTCGCCGGCCTGCTGCACCTCTACAGCCCGGAAGCGGTGATCCTGGGCGGCGGGGTGTCGAACGGCTTCGACCTGTTCCGCCCCGCCATGGAACGGGAGATCGCCGCGCTCGCCATGCCGGCCTTCCGCGATGTTCCCATAATTCAGGCGGGGCTGGGCGAGAACAGCGGGCTGGTCGGCGCCGCGGCGCTTCTGTTTTCATGAGGCTTCTTCCGGGCGAAGCCACGAATTGACGGACTGTGACGCGGTTTCCTAGTCTGGCTGCGGGAAGAGCGCAGGACCATGCGCCGCCTTGGGAGGAGAGTTTGCATGGCCGGGGATTTCGCGGGAAAGGTCGCGCTCGTCACCGGCAGCACCGGCATCGCGCGCGCGGCCGCGATCCGCTTCGCGACAGGCGGCGCGGCCGTGATGGCGCTTGGGCTGGACGAAGCCGGCAATGCCGCGCTTGCGCAAGCCCACACCGCGATCCGCGTGCGCCGCTGCGACGTGTCCGAGCCGGGCGAAGTGGAAGCAGCCTTCGCCGAACTGGAAGAGCGCTCCGGCAGGCTCGACGTCATCGTCAACGCGGCGGCCGTTCACCCCTACGGCGATGCGGTGTCCACCAGCCCCGAAACCTTCCTGCGCTGCCTGGCCGTCAATGTCGGAGGGGTCCACCTGACGGCGCATTGGGGCGTGCCGCTGATGCGCCGCGGCGGGGGCGGGGTGATCGTCAACCTGTCCAGCGTCCAGGGTTTCGCGTGCCAGCCGGGTGTCGCCGCCTATGTCGCCTCCAAAGGCGCCATCCATGCGCTGACGCGGGCCATGGCGCTGGACTTTGCACGGGAAAAAATCCGTGTCGTGTCGATCAGTCCCGGCTCGGTGCGCACGCCGATCCTGGAACTCGCCGCCCGCACCTTCGACGGGCCTGACGCCGACATCGAAGCCGTATTCGCCCGCTTCGGCGCCGCCCACCCGCTCGGCCGCATCGCCGAGCCGGAGGAGGTGGCCGAACTGATCGCGTTTCTTGCTTCGGAAAAGGCCGGCTTCATCACCGGCTCGGACTATCGTATCGACGGCGGGCTGACGGCGGGGATCGGAGTGGCTTGAGCAGAAACCGGATCATCCATCCATTCAACGTCGTCAACCCCCTCTGGCCTGCCGGCCATCTCCCCCCACAAGAGGGGAGATCGGAAGCTTCTGCATCCAGCACCCTTCCGCAACGTTGCAGAGTTCGCGAAGAACAAGCCACAGCCGATCTCCCTCCTTGAGGGGGAGATGGCCGGCAGGCCAGACGGGGGTATGAAGCGCGGCCGCGCCAATCGATCTGGGAGGAGAAAAACATGCTGCAAAGCTGGCGCTGGTTCGGGCCGAACGATCCCGTGACGCTGGACCACGTGCGCCAGGCCGGCGCGTCGGGCATCGTTTCGGCGCTGCATCAGATCTATGACGGCCGCGCCTGGACGCCTGAGGACATCGCCAAGCGCAAGGGCATCATAGAGGCAGCTGGTCTGACATGGGCCGTGTGCGAGTCGATCCCCGTGCACAATTCGATCAAGCTGCGCTCCGGTCCGTACCGGCAATACATCGACAACTGGAAGACGAGCCTCGCCAACCTGGGCCGCGCCGGCGTGCCGGTGGTCTGCTACAACTTCATGCCGGTGGTGGATTGGACCCGCACCGACCTCCTCCATTCCATGCCGACGACCGGCTTTGCGCTCCGCTTCGACATGGTGGACTTCGCCGCCTACGACGCTTTCGTGCTGCGCCGCGCGGATGCGGAAAAGGACTACGACGCAGCACTTCTCGCTGCCGCCCGCGAAAAGCTCGACGGCATGAGCGAGAACCAGATCGCCACCCTGGAAAAAAACATCATCGCCGGCCTGCCCGGCGGCGAGGATTCCTACGACCGCGCCGGCATTGCGCGCCGTATCGCCCAGTTTGATGAAACCGGGCCGGAGGCGATGCGCGAGCATCTCTTTGAATTCATCCGCGAGATCGCGCCGGTCGCCGAGGAGAACAATGTGCGGCTCGGCATCCATCCGGACGACCCGCCTTTCTCGCTGTTCGGCTTGCCGCGCGTGGTCTCGACAGCGGATGATCTGCGCGTCCTCCTCGCCGCCTATGACGCACCCGCCAACGGCCTGACCTTCTGCGCGGGATCGCTCGGCTCGCGCCGCGACAACCCCGTGGAAGCAATGGCTGCGGAATTTGCGGCGCGCATCAACTTCGTCCACCTGCGCAATGTCAGCGTGGAGGACGACCAATCCTTCAACGAGTCCGAGCACCTTGCCGGCGACGTGAACATGGTCGATGTGATCGTGGCTCTGCGCCGCGAGGAGCGCCGCCGCACTGAAAACGGCCGCCCCGACACCGCCATCCCCATGCGCCCCGACCACGGCCACCTGCTGGCCGACGACATCACCAAGAAAACCAATCCCGGCTATTCGCTGATCGGCCGGCTAAAAGGCTTGGCGGAACTGCGCGGCATCATGACGGCCGTGGACCGTCTCGGCGCGGCGTGACCCCTTCACACCCCGGCGGCTTGCGGCTGCGAGCTGCCTGGCTCGGCCAGCGGCGCATTCAGGTGCTCCCAGACCTTGGAGATGGCCACCGAACCTTCCCCGACCGAGGAGGCCACGCGCTTGACCGAGCCCGCCCGCACGTCGCCTACCGCGAAGATGCCGGGGCAGGATGTAGCGAAGGGCGAGGCGCCGCCGACCGCCGGGCCGGTCAGCACGAAGCCGTTGCGGTCGAGCGCAACGAGGCCTGAAAGCCAGCCGGTGTTGGGTGCGGCGCCCGCCATGACGAACACAGCCTTGGCAGCGACCGCTTCGCTCTCATCCGTTTGCCGGTTGCGGACCGTCACGCCATCGAGCTGGGCGCTGCCGTGCAGGGCACTCACCTCGGTCCCGAACCGCAGGCGGATAGACGGGTTCTCGCGGATGCGCCCGATCAGGTATTCGGACATGGAGGCGGCGAGCGAGGAACCGCGCACCAGCATGTGGACGCAAGCCGCCTTGCGGCTCAGGAACATCGCTGCCTGGCCGGCCGAGTTGCCGCCGCCGATCACCACCACTTCGCTGTTGCGGCAATATCGTGCTTCGATATCGGTCGCGGCGTAATATACGCCCACTCCCTCGAATTCCTCCAGCCTTTCCAGCGGAAGCTTCCTGTACTGCACGCCGGTGGCGATGACGACCGCGCGGCTGGCGATGGTCCGGCCATCGTCGAGCCGCGCGAGGTAGCCGCCCGCGCCATCGCGTTCGAGAGAGGCGACGCGCCGCGGCACGGCGAAGCGCGTTCCGAACTTCATCGCCTGGACCTCGCCGCGCCAGCAGAGGTCGGCGCCCGATATGCCGGTGGGAAATCCCAAATAGTTTTCGATGCGGGACGAGGTTCCCGCCTGGCCGCCGATCGAAAGCTCGTCGATCACCAGCGCCCTGATCCCTTCCGCCCCGGCATAAACGCCGGCCGCCACCCCCGCCGGGCCGCCGCCCACGATCAGCAGGTCGAACTGGGCGCCGTTCTCGATCGCGAGGTCCAGTCCGAAGTGCCGGGCTACCGCGCTGGGCGTCGGGTCGGCCATCGGCTTGTTCGCGCCGATGATGACCGCAGGCAGGCTCTCCGGGAGGCCGGAAGCCCGCAGGGTGCGCGCCGCCGTTTCGTCGTCCAGGTCGAGGCTGCGGAAGGGAATGCGGTTTTGGCTGGCAAAGGCGACGATGCGGCGTAAAGTCCGGTCCTGGTCGGCGCCGATGACCGTCAGGCCGGCCTGGTTGCTTTCCAGAAGCCGGCGGCGCCGGGCCGCCAGAACGGCGACGATGATGTCGCTCATCTCAGGAAGCTGGGCCATCAGGACAAGCATCGCCTCGCGCTCGACGCGCAATACCTTCATCGCGCTTACCGCGCGCGTGGTCAGCATCGCCGTGCCGCCGGTCAGAAAGCTGATCTCGCCGGAGAACTGGGTGGGGCCGATGGTGGCGTTGCCATACTGCTCGCCGGTCAGTTCGTCGTACACCGCCGCCTGCCCCTCTTCCACATAGAAGAAGGCGTCGCTGGGCGACCCGAAGGCGGCGATGGTGTCGCCCGGCTTGAAATCCACGACTTGGCCGACCTCCCGCATGCGCGCGACATGATCGGGCGCCAGCGGCGTTCGGACCATCGTAGCGAGATCGGCGGCAAGGCTTTCCAACAGCGTCTCCTGCCAGGGCGCCGCGAGGGTGGACTGGAAGCGTACGAAGCGCAACTGCCGAGCCGGGCAGTTTTCCGTAGGCTTGGCGCCTCAGGCCGCGTCCCGATCCGGCTGGGTGCGCGGGTCGAGGCGCGTGCTTTCGGGCGTCGCGGCGCGGTCGGGCGGCAGGGTCTGGAACGCTTCCTTCGCTTCGGCCGGAACGGGCGCGCGGCGGCGGATGCGCAGGAACGCATAGGCTGCCAGCGAGACGTGGGCGAGCGCGGTGGCCAGGAACAGCGCTTCGGGCCGCAGCGGGCCCATCAGGGCTGCTCCCAGCACCGGGCCGACCATCGTGCCGAAGCCGTAGAGCAGCAGCAGCCCGCCCGACACCTTGACGAAGTCTTCCGGGCTGGCGTGGTCGTTCGCGTGCGCCACGGCGATCGAATACAGCGTATAGGCGAGCGCGCCATAGGCGGCGGTCATGGCGATCACAGCCACGCCCTCGCGCGGCGTGAACAGGAAGATGGCGAGGCCGAACAGGCCGGAGCCAAGCGCCGCGCCCGAAAGCACGTAGCGGCGGTCCATCCGGTCCGACAGGCGGCCGACCGGAAGCTGCATGGCCGCGCCCGCCACCACGACGAGGCTCATCATCAGCGCGATCTCGAAGGTCGAGATGCCGACCCGCGCGCCATACACGGCACCGAGCGTGCCCCAGGCGCCGTTGGCGACGCCGATCAGGAAGCAGGCCACCAGCGAGACCGGCGAGTTGGCGTAGAGCCCTTTGACGTCGAGCTTTACATCGAGGAGCGGCTTCGGCGACGCCGCGGTGGAAACGGCCGTCGGG
Organism: uncultured Rhizobiaceae bacterium; assembly: GCA_964242945.1. Lineage (GTDB taxonomy): Bacteria > Pseudomonadota > Alphaproteobacteria > Rhizobiales > Rhizobiaceae > Mesorhizobium_B. Next base: position 23,158 of record CAXTCF010000041.1, read on the forward strand.
ATCAGCGAGAAGCAGAACAGGATGCCGGCCACCATGAACAGCGACGCCGTCTGCACGTCGCCGCCCGCCACCACCATCTGCCCCGCCATGATCGAGGAATAGGTGACGGTCTGGTAGAGGGCGAACACCGTGCCGCGGTTCTCGTTGGTGGCCTTTTCGTTGAGCCAGGACTCGATCACCATGAAGGCGCCGGCCATGGTGAAGCCGGTGCAGATGCGTAAGGCTACCCAGGCGGCCGGCGTGATCAGCAGCCCGGTCAGCAGCGCCACGATGGCGCCGACCGCGCAAAACGCCCCGAAGGCGCGGACATGGCCGACATTGCGCACGAGGCGCGGCGCGAGAAAGCAGCCGGCGATGAAACCGCCCGCCCAGGCCGTGCCGAGCAGGCCGAGCGAAGCCGTGGAAAACCCCTCCGCCTGGCCCCGCAGCGGCAAGAGCAGCCCGTGCAGCCCGGATGCCGCCTGCAGAAAGGCCGTGCCGCGCAAGAGCGACAGGATGGGCCGGTAGGAAGCGAACATCGGCGAACCTTTGGAACAAGCGCGAATCGGCTGGGCGGATCGCTGGCCAAGGACCGGGATCATAGAGTCGGGAAGATGACGCGGGGCGCCCGATCCGCATTCCGGCTCGATTTTTCGCCGCCTTTTCAGGAGCGGCGCGAAAACAGCGCCTCCGCCGCATTCTTGGTTGCGCCCTTGGAGGCGAGTTCCGCTTCGATGCGGGCGATCTCGGCGCGCAACGCGGCAATCCGACTCCTCAGTTCGTCCACCGAAAGCGCAGACAGATTCTCGCCGATCTCATGGACGGGCTTTCGCTGCGGCTTGTCGTCTTCGATGGAAGCCATGCCGAAATCCCTTTTCTTGCCTGCTTGCTTGGCAGCGGTAGATGTCCGCCGGCAAAGCTAGAAAACGGACGGGGAAAGCCAAGATGACTGGCGAAAACGAGCTTCCTGCCGCCATGACCGCCGTGGCCATCACCGCGCCGGGCGGGCCGGAGGTGCTTCAGCCGGTTTCGCTGCCCGTTCCCGAACCGGAACCCGGCGAGATCCTGATCCGGGTGCAAGCCGCGGGCGTCAACCGGCCGGATGTGCTCCAGCGCAAGGGCGCCTATCCGCCGCCGCCCGGCGCTTCGCCCCTGCCGGGGCTCGAAGTGGCCGGAACTGTGGTCAAGCTTGGGGAGGATGTTGCGCGCTGGCAGGTGGGAGACAAGGTCTGCGCGCTTGTCCCCGGCGGCGGCTATGCCGAGTATGTCCGGGTTCACGCGAGCCAGGCGCTGCCCGTGCCCGACGGCTTCTCCTGGGCTGAAGCCGCAGCGCTGCCGGAAACCTTCTTCACCGTCTGGCACAACGTTTTCGAGCGCGGGCGCCTTCAGCCCGGCGAGGTGGTGCTGGTGCATGGCGGATCGAGCGGCATCGGCACGACGGCGATCCAGCTTGCCCACGCACTCGGCTCTGGCGTGGTCGCCACCGCCGGATCGGCGCAAAAGTGCGAGGCCTGCCTGAAGCTCGGCGCCGGCCGCGCCGTCAACTACGCGCAGGAAGACTTCGTCGCCGCCGTCAAGGATTTTACGGGCGGGCGCGGCGCTGACGTGATCCTCGACATGGTAGGCGGCGACTATGTGGCTAAGAACTATGAGGCCGCGGCGGTAGAGGGCCGCATCGTGCAGATCGCGACGCAGAAGGGCGCCGTCGCTTCCGCCGACTTCTCGCGCCTGATGATGAAGCGCCTCACCCACACAGGCTCGACATTGCGCCCGCGCAGCGTGGAGGCGAAGGCGGCAATCGCCGCAGCTTTGGAGGAACGTGTCTGGCCGTTGCTGCGGGAGCGCAGGATAGCGCCGGTCCTGGACCGGACCTTCCCACTGGCCGAGGCTTCGCGAGCACACCAGCGCATGGAGTCCGGCGAGCACATCGGCAAGATCGTGCTGCTCGTGGATTAGAGCATCGGACGGTTAATCGCACGCAGTCTGCCGGCTGGGGGCGGGTGCAGG
>CAXTCF010000042.1:0-25100 GCA_964242945.1 uncultured Rhizobiaceae bacterium
CCGCCGCCACGTTATGAAACGAGCTTTCACATCACCAGCTTCAGCTTGGGCCGAAGCGTGCGGTCGCGCAGCGTGATGCGCACGAAACCGGGCTCTTCCTCGGCGGTCGCCGTGATGTGATAGCCGAGCTTTTCCCCCAAGCTCCTGGCCTGCTCCAGATTGGCCCGCGAGATGGTGCGGTCGAACTCTTTCCAGCCCAGGCTCATCAGGGTCGCGAGCATGCCGATCTCGACGCCTTCCGTGAAGGTCGTGTCACGCGCGGGAAAGCGGATGCGCAAATCGTCTTGGATGTTGATCTTCCACATTGGAACCCCCTTCCAACTTAGCCGACTGTCCAATCGTGCTCCCCTATCGTTAACGAATCCCTAAGCCTGCTCAACACGGAGGCATTGCGGTGCATTGCCAATAATAGAGGCTCACGGAACGTTTACCAAACCACTCCGTTGAGGGCCGTCCGGAGGCTCCAGAAGCATGGCGACGGCCGAAACTATCCCCATCATCGAGGAAGCGTTGCAGGTCGGCACGCGGCAGGTGGAAACCGGCCGCGTCCGTGTGGCGACGAAGACCGAAACGGTGGAAGAGTTGGCTGAGGCCGAGCTGGAATCCAGCGAGGTCGAGGTCACGCGCGTGCCGGTGAACCGGCAGGTTGATCGAGCCCCTGACATCAGGACGGAGGGCGACGTCACGATCGTTCCCGTGCTGGAGGAGGTGCTGGTCGTGGAAAAGCGGCTGGTGCTCAAGGAAGAACTTCACATCAAGCGAAGCACGAAGACGGAACATTTCGCCGTGCCGGTGACCCTGCGCAAGCAACGGGTCTCGGTCATGCGCGAAGGAAGTGAAAACCTGCCCACGAGGAGTGAACCCATGGCCGATACATCAGGCACCGCCTATTCGAACCGAACCATCAGCGCCTTCTTCGACACCCGCGACGACGCGCAGAGCGCCATCGACCGCCTGAAGGGCCTCGGCCTTGCCGACGGCTCGGTCAAGCTGGTGCGCGGCGACGACGAAAACGTCACCGACCGCGGCGAAGACAGCCGCGGCTTCTGGGAAAGCCTGTCCGACTTCTTCTTCCCCGACGACGACCGCGCGGCCTATGCTGAGGGCCTGCGGCGCGGCGGCTTCCTTGTGACCGCAACCGACATCCCCTCCGACAAGTATTCGGAAGCGCTCGACATCCTCGATGACGAGGGCTCCATCGACGTCGATGCCCGCTCCGCCGAGTGGCGCAACGAAGGCTGGAGCGGCAGCAGCTATACCGGGTCAAGCACTTCGGCGAGCGATTACGCCGTAGGCAGCACGGGTGTGTCCGGCACCGACTATTCTTCGTCCGCGAGCGGCCGGGCTGCCACTGGCGAAACCGATCTCGGCGGCACGGCAGCGGTCGGCGGCTGGGCTTCCTCGGACGGAGGCAGCAGGACGACCGCAGCGGACCGGGCTTCGGACACCGCGTCCAACTGGGCCGCTTCGGCCGAAAACACCGCCAGGGACGCTTCGGACAAGGTGTCCGACTGGGCTTCTTCGGCCAAGGACGCCGTGTCTTCCACTGCGGAAACCGTCTCCGACAAGGTAGGCGATTGGACATCTTCGACCGAGAACAGGCTGTCCTCGGCCGCCGGCTCCTGGTCGTCGGACACGGATCGCAGCGACAGGGACGCGCTTGCCGACGAGGCGGTGACGTCCTCCGCGGCTCCGGTCGCATCCGGCGCCGCTCGCGTGGGCTCGACCTACGACTCGTTGAGCGACCGCTCGACGGCAACGGGCGACGAGGAAGTCATCCCGGTCGTCAAGGAAAGCCTCAGGGTCGGCAAGCGCGACACGGACCTCGGCCGCGTGCGCGTGCGCTCCTACACCGTCGCGGAGCCGGTGAGCGAAAGCGTCAACCTGCACGACGAGCGCGTTTTCATCGAGCGCCGCCCCGTTGACCGCGAACTTTCCGGCACTGAGGCAGCCTTCACCGACCGCACCATCGAGGCCAACGAGCACCGGGAAGAGGCGGTCGTTTCCAAGGATGCCCGCGTGACCGAGGAGATCGCGCTGCGCAAGGAAGGCGAGGATCGCACTGAAACGGTGTCCGATTCCGTGCGCCGCACGGAAGTGGAGATCGAGGACGAGCGCAACGAGGGCCGGCGCGAGGGCACCACGGGCACCCGCCTGAGCGACACCGACCGCTGAGCCGGCCGCTTCGGCTTGGCAGCTTCTGACGCTGCCCCTCAAAAGAAAACCCCGCCTGTTCCAGGCGGGGTTTTTGCTTCGGCAACCGGCGCCGCCTTGAAACACAGGCGTCAGGCCCAGGGGCGCTCAGCGGCGTTCTTCGCCTCAAAACTGTCGATGGCGGCAGCCTTTTCGAGCGTCAGGCCGATGTCGTCCAGCCCGTTCAGCAGGCAGTGGCGGCGGAAGGCGTCGATCTCGAATTTTATCGTGCCGCCGTCCGGTCCATGGATTTCTTGGGCCTCCAAGTCGATCGTCAGCGTCGCGTTGGCGCCGCGCGCCGCGTCGTCCATCAGCTTCTCCAACTCTTCGGGCGAGACGGTGATCGGCAGGATGCCGTTCTTGAAGCAGTTGTTGTAGAAGATGTCCGCGAACTCCGTGGAGATCACGCAGCGGATGCCGAAGTCGAGCAAGGCCCAAGGGGCGTGCTCGCGCGAGGAACCGCAACCGAAATTGTCGCCCGCGACGAGGATCTGCGCGCCGCGGTAGGCCGGCTTGTTCAGCACGAAATCCGGATTTTCCGACCCATCCTCGCGATAGCGCATCTCGGCGAACAGGCCTTTGCCGAGGCCCGTGCGCTTGATCGTCTTGAGATAATCCTTCGGGATGATCATGTCGGTATCGACATTGACGATCGGCAAAGGCGCCGCGACGCCGGTGAGCGTGGTGAATGGCTGCATGGATTGTGCCTGGGTTGGTCCGATTGCCGGCGCATATCACACCGGTGGCGGTCATGGCAAAGGCGCAGGTCCAGGCCCGGCGCCGAAGGCGTCATCAGGAGGGCGAAGCGGCCGGCAGTTCGTGAACCCGCACGGTTGGACAAACCTCCCGCGCGATCTCGCAGAGATGGCGGTGGTGCGTGAGATAGACGACCTGACCGACCTCGGCCATTCCTGCAAACAGCCGGAAAGCCTCCTCCGCGCGGAAGTCGTCAAAGGTTTCCATGATGTCGTCGGCGATGAAGGGCACCGGCTGCCGCGCGTGGGCGAACTCGTGATAGCCGGCGACGCGAAGCGCCAGGTAAAGCTGGAAGCGGGTGCCCTTGGACATATCGGGCGCGAGCTTGGATGCGCCGTCGGCCGTGAGGCCGACCAGCACATCGCCGTCGCGCCCCGGCTGGGTGCTCAAGCCGGAATAGGCGCCTCTGCTGACGGTGCGGAAAGCCTGCGACGCCTGTTCCATCATCGAGGAGCGGTGTTTTTCGCGATAGGCGCGCAGCGCGGCCTCCGCCGCGGCGATGCCGACGCGCAGGCGCAGGTGGTGCAGCGCGCGCTCTTCGATGTCGATCAGCACCGTCTTGCGCTCCGCCTCGATGCGCGCCACCGCATCGTCGCCGCCCACCGCTTCCACCTTGTCGAAGGCCTGCCTGTAGCGGGCGTAGAACTCGCGCGTGCGGTTTTCCTCCTCGGCGGCGCGCGCGGCAAGCTCGGCAAGCTCGGCTTTGGCGGAGCCGGGATCGAAGGCGATAAGCGCGGCTGCCTGCGCGGATGCATCGGCCTGTCCCAATGCCTGCGTCACCTCGCGCTCCAGGGTGTCGCGCTCGGTTTTGAGAGACCGGCGCCGCGCTGCTTCCGTCAGCCGGCGCCCGACCTCTTCCAGGGAGCCGACGCCGAAGAACGCCGTCATCGCGCCGGCGCGGCGGGCGTGCAGCGCGGCGGCTTCCGCCAGGGCGCGGCTTTCCTCCTCGATGCGGCGAAGTTCCCGCGCGAGCGCGTTGCGCCGCTCCTCCGCGGTCTCCGCTTCCCGAATCCTGGCGCCGATGTTCTCGAAGATGCGCAAGGGATCGGCGGCGGTACGGGAAAGCCCAAGCAGCAGCGCCAAGCCTTCCACCTCGCGCGCGAAACCGTCGCGGTCGGCTTCCAGGCGGGCGACACGCGCGCGGATGCCGGCGCGCTTCTCCAGCACCGGGCCAAGCTCGGCCAGCGTGTCGAGAATCGCGCGGACGCCCGACGGCGCGGCATCCGAGCCGATCCAGGTGGACGCGCAGGCGCTCCTCCAGGCGGTTTCCCAGTGCCCAACCGCCACCTGCGCCGCCCGTGCCTGGGCAGCCCGCGATTCTTCCTCGCGCCTGGCGTTCTCGGCCTCGCTCCGCAGCGCGCGGAACTCGGCTTCGCGCGCCAGCAGCGCTTCCGCAGCGGGCAGCAGCGCCTCCCCTTCCGCCTGCGAGCCGGCTGCCCGAAGGGCGTCGCGCAGTTCTGCCGTTGCTTCCGCGAGGTCCGAACCGGCGGCTTCCCCTTCGCGCCGCGCCGCGCGCTCCGCGCTCCAGCTTTCCAGAACCTGGTTGCGCCGGACCATCCAGCTCTGCCAGTCGGCCAGCGGCATCTTCGCGGGCATGCCCGGCACTGCCGAAGCAAAGGCTGCTTCGGTCTCCGAGACCAAACGGGCAAGCCTGTCGCGGGCCGCTTCCGCGCCTGCCGTTTCGCGGGCGAAGGCGGCTTGCGCGACGCCAAGCGCCCGGCCGGTCTCCCGCGAACGGGCCCATTCCTGCGCCTGTGCCGCCCGTGCCGCGCTCAACGCATCGTCGGTCCGCAGGGCGGCTTCGAAAGCGTCGGCCGAAGCCGCATCGAGCGCGTCGCGATGCGCCGCCCAGGTTTTTTCCCGCGCCGCGCGCGCGGCCTGCATCGCGGCCTCATCGGGCAGGCCGGCGTCCCGGTCGGCTTCCGCTTCGGCCCGGAGCCGGACCCGCTCGCGGTCCCAGCGCTCCGCTTCCTTTTCCGCCTCTGCAAGCCTCTCCCCGGCCGCAGCCAAGGCGGCTTTCCAGCCTTCGATTCGTTCCGGCGAAGGCAACGGCAGCGACGCCAGCACTTCCGGCGCGCCTTGCCACGGAAAAAGCGCGAGCAGCCGCTCCGCCAGCAGGGCCGCGGCTGCCTGCCGTTCGCGCTCGGCCGCGCGCTGCCGCAAGAGCGCGTCGCTGCCGCGCAAGGCGCTGAGCGCCGCCCTCACCGCTTCGACGTTCCGGCCTTCGCCGCCCGCCGCCTGGAGCCGGGCCTCCACCTGCTCCCGGCGCTCGCCGGCTCCCCGCCTTTCCCGTTCTGCCGCTTCGGCATTTGCCCGCAGCACCTTGCCGTCTTCCGCCAGTTCACGCAGCCGCGCGGCGGCAGCTGCGGGCAGCGGGAGCGAGGCGGGATCGGCGTCTTCCCGGTCCAGCCCGCGCGCCAGACTCTGGAGCGCCCGCTCGACTTCCGCGAGAGCCGCGCGCTCCCCCGGCAGTTCCGCCTCCGCCTTCAGCGCGGCGACGGCGGAGCGGCGCGTTCCCAGTTCGATCGCCTCACGCTGGAGAACGGCCAGTTCGTCGGACCAGGAGGCCGGCGGCGCCGGCCGGTCTTCCCCTTCCGCCAACGTTGCCTTCAAGCTTTGCAACCTGAGCCACGGCCCATGCGCGGCGGCGAGGCGTCCGACCGCTTCGATGCGCGTCCGCAGGGCGGCGAGTTCGCCTGCCGCCGCCTCGTAGGCCTGAAAGCTCCCGTCGCGCTCGGCCGTCAGTTGCGCGTAGGCCGAAGCCAGGGTGTCGATCGCCTCCCGGCTTTCGCGTAGAGCCGCAAGCTGGGCCTTGAGGCCGGCCAGCGCGCTCTTGTGGGCGCGGTATTTGTAGAAGCTGTCGGCTTCCGCGCGCAGCGTTTCCAGCGTGCGGCTGAAATCGGCCAGGCCGGCGCTGGCGGAAAACAGCAGCTGGCCGAGGTCGCCGCGGCTTTCCAGGATGCTGTCGCCGCCCTTTTCCAGCGTCTCGTCGTCCAGCGAAAACATCGTGCGGTAGGCGTCGCGGTCGATGCCGCCGAGCGCACCTTTCAGCGCCGCATCGGACACCGGCTGGCCGTTGGGGCCGAGCAGGCTGTTGGTGGCGCGCTTGACGCGCACCAGCTCGTGCGCGGCCCCATCCCATTCCAGCAGGCCGCCGACCTGCATGGTCGCGTAAGGGTGGAGGAAATTGAAGCGGCTGCGCGGCTCGATGCCGAAGAGCAGGTCGAGGAAGGCGGAAAAGCCGGTGGTCTTTCCCGCCTCGTTCGGGCCATAGACGATGTGGAGGTCCGGTTGCGCCGCCTCTTGGGCGCCGAAGTCGAGAGAGAAGCCGGTGAACTTGCCGTAGCGGGTGAGATCCAGGCGGGAAAGCCGCATCAAGCGTCTTCGGCCTCGTGCGGCCGGGCTTCGAGCCGGGCGAGCACGTCCTCGCTGCCCTCGGCAACGAGGCTTTCCACCAGGGCACGAAACTCGTCTTCCGTGCGGCCGAAGATGCCGCGGCACTCCGGCGGCAGCTGCGTGCGCAACTCGTCCGCGATCTCAGCCGCTTGCGCCTGAAGTTCCGGCGAGCCGGCCACCTCTTCCTGAAGCAAGCGGCGCAGTTCCGCCAGCGGGTCAGCGGCATTGCCCTCCCCTGCGTTTCCGGGCGGGCGGCATTCGATCTCGATCTTGTCGATCCAGCTTTTGCCGGCGGCCTGGGCGCTCTGCTCGGCTTCCGCGCGCAGCAGGTCGGCGTCGCGCCGGAGCATCCAGGCAAGCGGCGTCGCTCCGGTCAGGGTCAGCCGCGCCACCAGATGCTCGGAGCCCGCCTTCTCGCGCGCCGCTTCCAAAGCGCGCGTGATCGCTCCGGCCACATCGCGCCAGGAAGCCGCTCCGCCAAGGTCCACGGACACGCGGTCGAACTGCGCCACGCTTGTAAAACGCTCCTCCAGCGACACGGAGCGGTCGTCGCCGACCGTCACCAGCGTCACGGACTTGCGGCCGCCCTCGTTGATGTCGCGGCCCTGCGGCATGCCGGGCATCACCACCGCGCGCTCGCCTTTGGGAACGTTGCGCTTGTGGACGTGGCCGAGCGCCCAATAGTCGAAGCCGGCGGAAAACAGGTCGGCCGGCGAGCACGGCGCGTAAGTGTCATGGCCGGGCGAGCCGGCGAGGCTGGTATGCATCAGCGCGATGTTGACGCTGCCGGGCAGCGGCGGGCGGTATTTCGGCAACAGGCTTTCGGGCGCCGCGGGCTGCGAAAAGGACAGGCCGTGCACGGCGACGTCCAGCCCTCCGACGTCAACATCCACCGTTTCGGCGCGCCCGCCGAACACTTTTACGGAAGGCGGCAGGATCAGCTCGCGCGTGATGCGCGACAGCGCGTCGTGGTTGCCGCGCACGACAAAGGTGCGGATGCCGGCCTCGTGCAGGCGGCGCAGTTCGCCCGCGAGGAAGCGTGCCGTCTTCATGGAAGTCTGGTCGCCGTCGTAGAGGTCGCCGGACAGCAGCAGCGCATCGACCTGCTCGGCAAGGCAAAGGTCCACGATCGCCGAGAACGCCTGGCGCGTGGCGACGCCGATCAGTTCGGCAAGCTCCGGATTGCGCAGCGCCAGCGAGCGCAGCGGCGAGTCCAGGTGGATGTCGGCGGTGTGGACGAAGCGGAAAGGCATGAGGCTGGCCGAAAGATTCCCGTTCCGTTCCCGCTTACCTTTCCTTCGGCCAGCCGCGCAACCTTGCGAGTACGACACATCCGCGCGAGATGACCGTTCTCCCACCATCACCCACAGCTTCTTTGCGCTTGTGCAGCGTCCTTCAGCAACCAGCGCTGAAAAGAAGCGACGTTGATATTTTCTCCGGCCCGTGATGGGTTGCTGCGCCGGACGGAACGAGGGACGGCGAGGGAGGAAAGTCGCCATGCTGAAGGGAATCAGCCCGCTGCTCAACGCGGACGTGCTCTATGCGCTGCGCGCGATGGGCCACGGCGACGACCTCATCCTTTGCGACACGAATTTCCCCGCCGAGTCGGTTGCGCGTGAGACGGTGCTCGGACATCTGTTGCGCATCGACGCCGACGCGCCCGCTACCGCGAAGGCGGTGCTGTCCCTGTTTCCGCTCGACACGTTCGTGGACGATGCGGCGGCGCGCATGGAAGTGGTGGGGCATCCCGACCAGGTGCAGCCCGTGCAGCAGGAAGTGCAGGCGGTGATCGACGTCGCGGAAGGCCGCTCCTGGCCGATGATCGGGGTCGAGCGCTACGCCTTCTACGAGCGCGCGAAAAAGGCCTTCTGCGTGATCCAGACGGGTGAGCGCCGCTTCTACGGCTGCTTCGCCCTGCGCAAGGGCGTGCTGCCGCCGGACGAGGGTTGACCGCGATGGAAAGGGGAAAGCCTGTCGTCATCCTCGGCGTGTTCGTGGCCGACACGTCCTACCGCGCCAGCCGGCAGCCGCGCATGGGCGAAACCATCCTCGGCGAATCCTTCAAGTTGGGACCGGGCGGCAAGGGCTCCAACCAGGCGGTAGCAGCGGGAAAGCTCGGCGCCGACGTTTCCTTTCTGACCCGGCTCGGCGTGGACGATTTTGCGAACATGGCGGGAAAGATCTGGGCGGAAGCGGGCGTGCAGCCCGCCGCGATCCCGACGCCGGAAAGCTACACGGGCGCGGCCTTCATCTTCGTGGAAGCCTCGACGGGCAACAATTCGATCATCATCGCGCCCGGCGCCGCTTCGCTGATCACGCCGGCCGACATCGAAGCCCATGCCGACCTGATCCGGGGCGCCGGCGTGTTCGTGACGCAATTGGAACAGCCGATCGATGCCGCCTTGGCCGCGCTGCGGATCGCGAGGGATGCCGGTGTGACGACGATCCTCAACCCGGCCCCCGCGGCCGAGCTTCCGGCCGAGATCTTTCCGCTTTGCGACTATCTCACGCCAAACGAGTCGGAGGCCGCAGAATTGGGCGGCATCCCCGTGGGGGACGTGGAGGATGCGCGCCGCGCGGCAGATGCGCTGCTTGCCAAGGGCGCCGGCACGGTGATCGTCACGCTGGGCGAGAAAGGGGCGCTGCTGCACACCAGGGACTCCTCCGAGCATATTCCGGCGATCTCCGCAGGCCCCGTTGCCGAAACCACGGGCGCGGGCGACGCCTTCAACGGCGGCTTCGCCACGGCGCTCGCCCGCGGCAAGAGCCCGGCGGAAGCCGTGCGCTTCGCTTCCGCCGTTGCCGGCATCTCCGTGACGCGGCCGGGCACGGCGCCTTCGATGCCCAGCCTGGAGGAAGTCGAGGCGCTGCTCGCCCGTACCGCTTGAGCCCGCAGCAAACGGCAGCCGCCCGAAAGCGCCACCGCCGCCATTTCCAGTAAATTTACGCAACTTAGCTTGAATGCCCGGCGGGGCTGGAACCCGCTGCTCCCATGCGGAGGACGCCGGCCCGCAGATTGGCGCAATCGCGACGGGCTGGTTCATGACAGAATGCTATAGGCCGGATGCGGATCGCTCCGCTCCCGCTGCCCGGAATCGGAAGGACAAGCGCGGCTTCTTCGAAGCGATGTTCCTGCGCCACCCCTCGCCGATGTGGATCTATGATCCGGAAACCCTGCGCTTCCTGGTCGTCAACGACGCTGCGATGAAGCTCTACGGCTTCAGCCGGCAGGACTATGCCGCGATGACGCTTTTGGACATCCGGCCGGAAAGCGAGCATGTCCGGGTGCGGCAAGCGGTGGGCGAGCGCCGCAACCTCCACAAGCCGCACCGCTGGGTGCACCGCAAGAAGAGCGGCGAGGTCTTCGACGTGGTGATCGTGGGCAACAGCGTCCGCTTCGGCGGCGTGGATGCGGTCATCTCCATCGTGTCGGACCGCTCGGAAATCAGCGAGGCGCATCGGCAGGCCAGTGAAACCCGTTCGCTGCTTCACAGCATCGTGGCGCATCTGCCGATCGGCGTCTTCGTGAAGGACATGGCGGACGACACGCGCTACATCCTCTACAACGACGCCTGCGCCGAGATCGTCGGCATCCCCGCGGCCGAGATCGTGGGCCGGACGGACGGCGAGGTGTTCGGCCCGCAGGGCGAGGAATTCCGCCGGCAGGACATTTCCGTGCAAATCAGCAACGGCAAGGTGGCGGTGGAGGAAGCGATCCCGCGGCCCTCCGGCGAGGAGCGCATCGTGCGGACGGTGAAGCGCATGCTGCCCTCCCCCGACGGAGCCGGCCCGCGCTTTCTCCTCGGCCTCGCGGAGGACGTGACCGAACGGCGCTCCACCCAGCGGCGCATCGCCCACATCGCCATGCACGACGCGCTGACCGGCCTGCCCAACCGCGCCTTCTTCGCCGAGCACCTGGAGCGGCTCGTCGCAGGCGCAGGGCAGTTCGCGCTGTTCTATCTCGACGTCGATCACTTCAAGCACGTCAACGACAGCCTGGGCCACCCCGCGGGCGACACCCTGCTGCGCGAGGTCGGCCGGCGCCTGACCGCGCTGACGCGAGCGGCCGACACCGTGATGCGGCTCGGCGGCGACGAGTTCGCCATCACCGTCATGCTGGAACGCGAAAACGCCAGAACGTTCGCGACGCATTTCGCCCAGCGGGTAATGGCGGCGTTCGCCGAACCTTTCGTTCTGGAAGGCGCGGAGGAGCATGTCGCGTGTTCGGTCGGCGTCGCGCTGGCCTGCCAGGACGGCGAGGACGTCAACATCCTCCTGCGCAACGCCGACCTGGCGCTTTACGCCGCCAAGGCGGACGGCCGCTCGACCTTCCGCTTCTACCATCCGGCCATGCGCCTGCATGCCGAGCGGCGCCATGCGCTGACCCTGGAGCTTCGCCGGGCGCTCACCGAGGACGAGTTCGTGCTCTTCTTCCAGCCGATCCTGTCCTTGCGGGAAAACCGCATCACCGGCTTCGAGGCGCTGATCCGCTGGCGCCATCCCGAACGCGGGCTGCTCGGTCCGGGCGAGTTCATTCCGGTGGCGGAAGATACCGGCCTGATCGGCGCGATCGGCGAGTGGGTGATCCGCAAAGCCGCCCACGCAGCCGCGCAGTGGCCGGACGGGCTTGCCGTGGCGGTCAACCTTTCGCCGCTTCAGTTCAAGCAGATCGGGCTGCTCGCCACCGTCGTCGGCGCCCTGGACGAGTCCGGCCTGCCCCCGGCGCGGCTGGAACTGGAGATCACGGAATCCGTGCTGCTTTCCGACAGCCGGCAGAACCTCCAGATCCTGCACGGGCTTCGGGAACTCGGCATCCGCATCGCCATGGACGATTTCGGCACGGGCTACTCGTCCTTGAGCAACCTGCGCGCCTTCCCGTTCGACAAGATCAAGATGGACCGCTCCTTCACGGCCGGCATCGGCAGCGATCCCGGAAGCCTCGCCATCGCGCGGGCCGTGACCGGACTGGGCTCCGGCTTTCACCTGATCACTACCGCCGAAGGAGTGGAAACGCCGGCCCAGCTTGAGCGGCTGCGCGCCGAAGGCTTTTCCGAGGCGCAGGGTTATCTTATCGCCCGGCCGATGCCGGGCGAGGCTGTTGCGGGCTTCCTCGCGGAGTGGACGAAGCCGGGCCGGCATGTGGCCTGAGCGATGCCTTCAGGGCGCGGCTGCTTTCGCCAGCAATGCTTTTGCCTCGGCGAGGTGAAGGCGCTCGACCATCCGCCCGTTGAGCGCGATGACGCCCCTCCCCGCGTTCTCGGCAAGCGCAAACGCATCCACGACCTCCTGCGCATCGGCGACCGCCTGCGGCGATGGCGCAAAGGCCTTGTTGGCGGCTTCGATCTGGTTGGGGTGGATCAGCGTCTTGCCGTCGAAGCCCATGCCGGCGGCGTCCTCGCATTCCCTCCCGAAACCAGCCGGGTCGGAGAAGTCGTTCCAAACGCCGTCGAGCAGGCAAAGCCCGCCGGCGCGGGCGCCGAGCACCATCTGCATGAGGAAAGGCAGGAGGAAGCGGCGGTCCGGCGTTCCCCGAACCCCCAGTTCCCGCTGAAGATCGTTGGTGCCGGCAACCAGAGCGGCAAGCCGCGCCGCTGGGTCCCGGCCGAGTTCGGCGATCGCGCCGATGTTGATGAGGGCTTTCGGCGTCTCGATCATCGCCCAGAGCTTCGTCTCGTCGGGGGCGTCGCCTTCGTCCAGGATGTCGCCGGCTTCCAGCACGTCGCGCGCGGTGTCCACCTTGGGCAGCAGGATCGCGTCGGCGCCCGCGGCAACCGCGGCGCGCAGGTCGTCCGCGCCCCACTCCGTGGCAAGCGCGTTGATCCGCACAACCGTTTCCGGACCACCGGGCGCGCGGCCGCCGAGCACCGCGCCGAGGCGCGCCCTTGCTGCCGGCTTCTCCTCTGGCGCCACCGCATCCTCCAGATCGAGGATCACCGCATCGGGACGGATCGAGGCAAGCTTCGCGAGCGCCCGCTCGTTGGACAAGGGGACGTAGAGGACCGAGCGCCGGGCGCGGAAAGGCGGAAGCAGCATGCAGCTTTCTGGCGCTATGCCTCCACTCGCGCAAGGCCTTGCTAGCGTCGCCCGAACCTGTTTCCGTCGCGCCGATTCGCATGGGGTTTTCGCAGATGGCGCGGCATGACGTGGTGATCGTGGGTGGAGCGATCGTGGGGTCTTCGCTCGCCTACTACCTGCGCGAGGAGGGTTTCGCCGGCTCGATCGCGCTGATCGAGCGCGATCCGCTGTTCACGCGCTCCTCCACCACGCTGTCTTGCGCCTCCATCCGCCAGCAGTTCTCGATCCCCGAAAACATCCGGCTTTCCACCTGGACGCTCGGCCTGTTCCGCCGGCTTAAGGAGGAGTTCGGCGCGGACGCCGACATCGGCTTCCGCGAGAACGGCTATCTCATGCTGGCGAGCCCGGAGGGCGTGCCGGTCCTGGAAGCCAATCACGGGATTCAGGAGGCCGAAGGGGCCGACATCCTGCTGGAAGACCGGCAAGCGCTTGCCCGCCGTTTCCCCTGGATGTCGCTGGACGGCATCGCGGCCGGCGCCTGGGGCCGGTCGGGCGAAGGCTGGTTCGATGCGCACGTGCTGCTGAACCTCTTCCGCAAGGCGCTGAAGACCAGGAACGTCGAGATGCTCCACGACGAGGTGGTCGGCATCGAGCGCAACGGCGACACCGCAACGGCGGTGCGGCTTGCTTCCGGCGAGAAACTCGAAGCCGGCACGGTTGTCGATGCCGCCGGTCCTGGCGGCGGGCGCGTGGCTGCCATGGCCGGCATCGAACTGCCGGTGGAAGGGCGCAAGCGCACGGTGTTCGTGTTCGACGCGGCGGAGAAGATCGAGAAGATGCCGCTGGTGATCGATCCTTCCGGCATCTACTTCCGGACCGAAGGCAACGTTTATCTTGCCGGCGGCGCGGAGCACCTGTTTGCGGAAGACCCGTCCGACCAGGGCGACTTCGAGCCGGACTGGCCGCATTTCGAGGAATATGTCTGGCCGGTGCTGGCCGCCCGCGTCCCCGCCTTCGAGGCGGTGAAGCTGGTGCGCGCCTGGGCCGGGCACTACGACTACAACCTGCTCGACCAGAACGCCGTGATCGGCCCGCATCCGGAGGTGCGCAACTTCCTGTTCGCGAACGGCTTTTCCGGTCACGGCCTCCAGCAGGCCGCGGCTGTCGGCAAATGCCTGGCGGAATGGATCGTGCACGGCGAATACCGCACGGTGGACTGCACCGCCTTCGGCTACGAGCGCATCCGGGAAAACTGCCCGTTCCGCGAGATGAACATCATCTGAGCTTGGCCCTGCCGCAGCCGCTTCCTCCCAACTCGCGCTACCTGCTCCGCTCCCTTGCCGGCAAGCCGGGCGTGCCGTCGCTCCAGCCCTCCACCCCGATCAGCGGCACGAAGAAGACGCCGCAAAGGCCCTCCTCGTCCCAGGCGTCCTCGGCTTGGCGCGTGAATTTTTTCAGAGTCTGGCCGCCCTCCTGCGCGCCGACCGGAATGACCGGCCGCCCGCCGGTTTTCAGCTGCCGCTTCAACGCTTCGGGCGCGTCCGGCCCGCCCGCCGAAACGATGATCGCGTCGAAGGGTGCTTCTTCCGGCCAGCCCAGCGTGCCGTCGCCGGCCCTTACCGAGACGTTGCCGTACGCCAATTCCGCCAGCCGCTTCCGCCAGGGCCGGATGCCGCTCGACCGCGAAAACCTCTTTCGCGATCCGCCCGATCACCGCCGCGGCATAGCCGGAGCCTGCGCCCACTTCGAGCACGCGGTCGTGCGGACCGAGCGCGGCCGCTTCGATCATCAGCGCGACGATAAAGGGCTGCGAAATCGTCTGGCCTTCGGGAATAGGAAGCGGCCCGTCCTCATAGGCGAACTCTTCCATGCCAGGCTGGACGAATCTTTCACGAGGCACGCTGCGCATGGCGTCCAGCACCGCGGGAGAGCGGATGCCGCGGCGGGCAAGCTGGATTTCCACCATGCGCTCGCGTGCGCGCGTCAGGTTCGCAGCGCCGGCCATCGCCGATCCTCCCGCGTTGCGCGGTGCAACGCACAAGGCGGGCGGCTGGCCGCGGTTTCGGTCAGACAGCCGGCGCGAGGTCTTTCAAGGCATCTTCCAGCTTGGAATAGCCTGGGATCACCAAGTCCGCGCCGAGGTCCTTTGCGGGAACGTCGGTGTAGCCGCCTTCCAGGAGCACCGTCCTGACGCCCGCGGCATGGGCGGAGGCCACGTCCGACACGCTGTCGCCGACCATCACGGCATCAGTCGCAGCGATGCCCATGCGCTCCAGCGCGGCCAGCAGCATGTCCGGCGCGGGCTTCTTGGCGATGCCGGAGTCCGCGCCGATCACCACGTCCATGAAGGGCGAAAGGCCGTAATGGTCGAGCACGGGCAGCACGAACTTGTCCGGCTTGTTGGTGACCACGGCGAGCTTGCGCCCTTCGTCATGCAGCCGCTTCACGGTCTCCAGCGTGTCGGGCAGGAGCGTCGTGAACTCGGTCAGGTGCTTGCCGTAGATCTCGTCCACCATCACCTTGTGCTCTTCGTCGAGTTCCGCCTCCGAGAGCGAGCGGCCAGCGAACACGAAGGCGCGCTCCACCAGCATGCGCACGCCGCGGCCGATCATGCTCTTGCCGTCGTCCACCGTGACCGGGCCTAAGCCCTTGCGCGCCAAAAGCTCGTTGACTGCCGCGGTCAGGTCGGCCGCGGAGTCGATGAGCGTTCCGTCGAGGTCGAACAGGACGGCGCGGGGCCAGGAGCTTTGCCGTTCGTCGCTCATGCCGCGTTCTTTCCCCTGCCGCGGCTCACGCCGCGTTCTTCCACTTGATCGAGCAGCCGATGGAGGCGATCTGGTCGCGCGGCCCCTGGCCCGTTTCGGCGACCTGGCGCATTGCCTCGAACAGGTCGCGCCGCAGGCCCGGCTCCGCCGCCTTGCGCGAGGCATCCAGCCGGCCGCGATACTGCAATTCAAGATCGCCGTTGAAGCCGAAGAAGTCGGGCGTGCAGGCGGCGCCATAAGCACGCGCAAGCGTCTGCGTCTCATCGAACAGGTAGGGAAAGCCGAAGCCGTGCGCTTCGGCGAAGCGCTGCATGTTCGGGAAGGAGTCCTGCGGGTAGGCCTCCGCATCGTTGGAGTTCACCGCGACGAAGCCTACGCCGAGCGATTGGAGGTCGCGGGCGTCCCGCACGATGCGGTCGATCACCGCCTTCACATAGGGGCAGTGGTTGCAGATGAAGGCGACCACGAGGCCATTCGGCCCGGCAGCGCCCAATACGGACTGGTCTTTTCCATCGGTGCCCGGCAGAACGGCATCAACGGCCGGCCAGCCGAAGTCGCAGACCGGCGGGACCGCAGCCACCGTTCAGCCCCGCGCGCCGTTGGCGGCATCGCGGATGGCCGCGATGTTGGCGCGGAAGGCTTCCTCCGTGCCGCCCTTGAAGATGGCCGAGCCGGCCACCAGCACGTTGGCGCCGGCCGTCGCCACCAGCTTTGCTGTTTCCGGCGTGATGCCGCCGTCCACCTCGATGTCGATCGGGCGGTCGCCGATCAGCGCCTTCACGCGCCGGATCTTGTCCAGCATCGCCGGAATGAAGGCTTGGCCGCCGAAGCCGGGATTGACGGTCATCACCAGGATGAGGTCGAGCCGGTCGAGCACATATTCGAGGGCCGACTCCGGCGTGCCCGGATTGATCGCCACGCCGGCCCGCGCGCCCGCATTGCGGATTGCCTGAAGCGAGCGGTCGAGATGCGGCCCGGCTTCCGCATGCACCGTGATGCCGTCCGCGCCGGCCTCGGCGACGGCCGCGATGTAGGGGTCCGCCGGCGCGATCATCAGGTGGCAGTCGAAGAACGCCTTCGTGCGGTTGCGCACCGCCTTGATGACCGGCGGTCCAAAGGTGATGTTCGGCACGAAATGCCCGTCCATCACGTCGAGATGCACCCACTCCGCCCCCGCCGCCACGACGCGCTCGATCTCCGGCCCCAGCTGCGAGAAGTCGCAGGACAGGACGGAGGGGGAGATGAGGATCGGGCGGTGGGTCGGCATCGGATCAGCGGGGTCTGACGCTTGTAGTTTGAATTGTGCGGCGCGGTTCGCCCCCCTCTGCCCTGCCGGGCATCTCCCCCACGGGTGGGGAGATCAGCCAATCGCGAAGGCCGAAGCTGCCGATCTCCCTCCTTGTGGGGGAGATGCCCGGCAGGGCAGAGGGGGGCGTGAAGCGCACTACGTCTGATCCCTTCTCCGCGCAGTGTTTTTAGGCTGCCTGCGCAGTCTCGCCGATCTTCGGGTCGAGCTTGCCGGACCTGTAGAGCTTGGCCATCTCGCCAAGCTGCTTGACGCGGATCTTGGAGGCCTGCCCCGCCGTGCCGAACTCCTCAAAACGCTGCTTGCAGAGCGCGCGCATGGCGTCCATCGCCGGCTTCAGGTATTTCCGCGGATCGAACTCCTGCTTGTTGCTCGTCAGCACCTTGCGGATGGCGCCGGTCATGGCCATGCGGTTGTCCGTGTCGATGTTGATCTTGCGCACGCCGTGCTT
The DNA here is from genome assembly GCA_964242945.1 of uncultured Rhizobiaceae bacterium. Taxonomy (GTDB): domain Bacteria; phylum Pseudomonadota; class Alphaproteobacteria; order Rhizobiales; family Rhizobiaceae; genus Mesorhizobium_B. The sequence goes on from CAXTCF010000042.1 coordinate 16,883, forward strand.
GATGCCGCGCACGATCTCCTCCACCGGCACGCCCCAGGTCTGGGGCATCTCGCCGCCGAACTCGTTGATGATGTCCTGCAAGTCCTGCGGCACGGACGACGAGCCGTGCATCACCAGATGCGTGTCGGGCAGCTTGCGGTGGATCTCCTCGATCACGTTCATCGCCAGCACCGCGCCGTCGGGCTTGCGCGTGAACTTGTAGGCGCCGTGGCTGGTGCCCATCGCCACCGCCAGCGCGTCCACCTTGGTCAGCCGCACGAACTCCACGGCCTCGTCCGGATTGGTGAGCAGCTGGTCGTGGGAAAGCTCGCCTTCCGCGCCGTGCCCGTCCTCCGCCTCGCCCTTGCCCGACTCCAGCGAGCCCAGCACGCCGAGTTCGCCTTCCACGGAAGCACCCACCCAATGCGCCATCTCGGCGACGCGCTTGGTGATCGCCACGTTGTAGTCCCAGTCGGCGGGCGTCTTGCCGTCGGCCTTGAGCGAGCCGTCCATCATCACGGAGGTGAAGCCGTGCTGGATCGCGGTGAGGCAGGTTTCCTCGTTGTTGCCGTGGTCCTGGTGGACGCAGAACGGGATCTGCGGGTGGATCTCGGCCAGCGCCTCCATCATCTTGGCCAGCATGATATCGTTGGCATAGGAGCGCGCGCCGCGCGACGCCTGCATGATGACGGGCGAGTCGGTCGCGGCGGCCGCCTCCATGATCGCCAGCCCCTGCTCCATGTTGTTGATGTTGAAGGCCGGCACGCCGTAGGCGTTCTCTGCGGCGTGGTCGAGCAGTTGGCGAAGCGTGATCAGGGCCATTGTTTCCTCCCGGAGGGTGTCGGCTATGCCGCGGCTTTGCGCTTCCATGCCGGAACGGGAAGTTCGGGGCAAGTCCCCTGCCCGAACTCGTTCACCAATGGCTTGCAGCGACAACCCGTCCAGGGAACCGCAGGCGGGCAGACGGATTGACTTGGCTGTGTCCTGCGTTCTTCGGTCTTTCCCCTCATGCTCCTAGAAGCTTCGGACCCGCGCGACCCGCAAACCGCCGCGGCGCTTGCCGACCTGCACTATGCCAGCGACGCCGAGCCCGGCATCCGCCGCAAGCGGGCCGGCACGGGCTTCACCTATCTCCACCCCGACGGCGCGCGCGTCACGGACGCGGAAACGATCGCGCGCATCAACAGCCTCGCCGTCCCGCCCGCCTACAACGACGTCTGGATATCCGCCGACCCGGACGCCCACCTCCAGGCCACCGGCCGCGACGAGAAGGGCCGCAAGCAGTACCGCTACCACCCGCGCTGGGCTGCCATCCGCGACGAGGCGAAATACGGCAACCTGCTGCTGTTCGGCCACGCGCTTCCCGAAATCCGCACCCGCATCGACGCCGACCTGAACAAGCGCAGTCTCAGCCGCGACCGCGTGGTCGCCTCGATCGTCTGGCTGCTCGAAAACACCATGATCCGCGTCGGCAACCAGACTTATGCCCGCGACAACAAGAGTTTCGGGCTGACCACGCTGCGCGACCGCCACGTCACGACCGACGGCAAAAGCTTACGCTTTCGCTTCAAGGGCAAGTCCGGCAAGGAATGGGACCTGAACCTCACCGACCGCCGCGTCATCAAGGTCGTGCGCGGCGCGCAGGATTTACCCGGCCAGCACCTCTTCCAGTATCTCGACGAGAACGGCGAGCGCCACGCCGTCACCTCGCAGGATGTCAACGACTACCTCCGCGAGATCGGCGGCACCTTCACCGCAAAACACTTCCGCACCTGGGGCGGCACGCAGTCTGCCGCCTCCCTGTTGGCCACCGAGGCCCTGCCGGAAACCAAGACCATGGCCGCCAAGCGCCTCAACGCGATCATCGACGAGGTGGCCCACCGCCTCGGCAACACCCGCGCCGTCGCCCGCGCCGCCTACATCCATCCGCGCGTCATTTCCCATTGGAGCGAGGGCAAGCTGGCCGAGAGCATGGACGCGGCCAGAAAAGCCTTCCGCAAGCCGATGGCCGGCCTGGATGCGGAGGAAACGCAGCTGCTGAAGTGGCTGGAAGCGACGGCCGAGGCATAAACCGCTCCGATCGCGCCGGCCTCAAACGCCCGTCCGACCGCAACCGGCATGTTGCACGGCCGCTCCTGCCGCTTTATAGGACGGGGCGCAGCCGGAACGCCGCGTTCCGGCTTCCCGCGATTGGGGCGTCGCCAAGCGGTAAGGCATCGGTTTTTGGTACCGACATTCCCAGGTTCGAATCCTGGCGCCCCAGCCAAACTCTTTTTAGCGTATTGCCGCTTCAAGCCAGCGGCATGCTTCGCTCCGCGAACTTCAGCCCCCAAGCCAGCAACTCGTCGGCGCGGACGTCGCTGGCGGCCTCCACATAGCAGCGCAGTTCCGGGGCGTTGCCGCTGGCGCGGTAGTAGAGCATCTCCTTGCGGTCGGAGAGCAGGCGCACGCCGTCGTTTTTGTTGACCGACACGACTGACCCGATCTCGGCTTCGACCTCCTCTGCCAGCGAAGATGTCAGACTGCCGAGAAACGCCCCGCTGCGCTCCGGCGCGATGTCCTGGAGGCGGGAGGAGCGGGCGGGGCGGAAGCCGAGTTCTTTCACGATCTGCGAGAGCGCCGCCCCCGTGCGCTTGATCTCGGCCAGGCAGCAGAGGATCGGCAGGACGGCGTCGCGCGTCGGCAGGGCCGCGAGGGTGCGGCCTTCGCGCTTGGCCGGGCTGCCGAGGATGACGCCGCCGTTCGCCTCGAAGCCGATCACCGGGCTTGCCCGCCCTTCCAGCGCCTGCGCGATGCCGGCGATGACGAAGGGGGAGCCCACCGCGGTGCGCAGCACGGCTGCGCCGAAGCGGTTGTCCTCAAGCCCGGAATTGGACGTCATCGGCGTGACGACCGTGCCGGCGTTCAGGCTTGCCGCCGTGACGGCACCCACCGCGTCGCCGCGCACCACGGTGCCGCGCTCGTCGGCGATCAGCGGGCGGTCGGCGTCGCCGTCGCTGGAAACGACCGCCGCGAAATCCCTGTTCGCCGCCCAGTTGCGCAGCTTGGCGACGTCGTCGGGGTGCACCGCTTCCGTGTCCACCGGCACGAAGGTTTCGGAGCGGCCCAGCGCCGCCGGTTCCGCCCCGACGGCAGACAGAATCTCCATGATGACTTCGCGGAAAACGGAGGAATGCTGGTACACGCCGACCCGCAGGCCTTTCAACGCGTCCGCGCCGAAGAATTCGGTGTAGCGGCGCGCATAGTCGCGCAGCGGCGAAGCGGAGCGGGGCTGGACCTGGGAATTCTGGGGGAGTCCGCCGAGAACGTGGTTGCGCAGGATGGCGGCCTCGTCGGCCTTGTCGATCTCGCCGTCGGGCCGGTAGAATTTCAGGCCGTTGCGGTCGTCCGGGATGTGCGAGCCCGTCACCATGATGGCGGGGCGCCCGTGCGCCATGGCGTAGAGGCACAAAGCCGGCGTCGGCAGCGCGCCGCAATCGACCGGCTGGTAGCCGGCGGAAGCGATCGCGGCCTCCACCAGCGCAGCTATTGCCGGGCTGGAGGAGCGCAGGTCGCGCCCGACGCAGACCACGGCGCCCGGCGTCAGGTCGCCGCGCTCGGCCAGCGTGCGGAGAAAGGCCAGCGTGTAGGACGCGGCGGGCGGGCCGTTGAGGTCCTTGACCAGCCCGCGCAGCCCGCTCGTGCCGAATTTCACCATCACCACTCGCCTTGCTCAAAAGACCGACCGGACCGCAAGCTGCGGCGATAGCGAAGGGTTTTGGGGAAGTCAAAGCAGCGGGCGTGCCCGGATGGAAGGAACCGGGCACCCGAGATCAGTCCGCGGACCGATGATTGTCCGAACGGCGCGTCGAGCGGTCAGGCGGCGTCCAGCGCGGCCCAGGTCCGCTTTCCCACGATCCCGTCCGGTTCGAGGCCGGCTTGCGCCTGGAACGATCTGATCGCGCGTTCGGTCGCTCCGCCGAACCGGCTGTCGATGCTCAGCGTGAAACCTCTGCTGAGCAGCCGGGCCTGAAGCTCAGCCACCGCCTCGCCAGAAGCGCCGCGCCGCAGCACGGGCATCGTTTGCGCCCCTTTCTCGGCGGTGAGCTTCGCCAGCGCGGATTTCGCCTTCGCCAGGTAAGCGCGCCGCTCCTCCAGCCCGTTCAGCCCGCCATTGACCCGGCGCGTCACGCTCGCAAGGTCGTCCGCGTCGGCGGGATCGTTGATCCGGCGCTCCGCCCAGAAGGCGCAGGCGATTTTCAGCGAGGTCCGGGGGTCGGCGGCCTGTTCCGGCGTTTCTTCCAGGGGCAGGCCGAGTTTTTCTCCCATGCGGCGATAGTTGGCGCGCCCGGTCAGTTGCAGCAGGCCGCGGCCCTTGAAGCGCTCGCCGTCGCCGGGCCAGCGGTTGCCGAGGTCGAGCCGCCCCTCATAGGCTGCGCCGGAGGCGAACTCCTCCGTGGTGCGGAAGCCCGCGCACTCATGCGCCACCTGCGCGGTGAAGTGGGCGATCCTGAGCGGCGTGTCGATGGCATAGGCGGCAAGCGTCTCGGAAAACACCGGCCCGACGGCGTCGATGATCCGCGCCTGCGCGTTCGCCCTGGCGCCGGAGAAACGCGGCGCCACCTGCCGGAGGAAGCCGCCGTCCAAGGAGAGAGATGTCATAGCCCTGCCTTTCCGCAATATTTTCAGGTGCGGAAAGGATACGGGGCGTGCCGCCGGCGTGGATCAAACCACGAACACGATCTCTTAAGACGCGCGAAAATGCTTGGAGAGTTTCAGCCCTTGCGCCTGGTAGTTCGAGCCGAGATCGGCGCCGTAGAGCTTGTCGGGCCGCGCCAGCATCCGCTCATAGACCAGACGCCCGACGATCTGCCCGTGCTCCAGGATGAACGGAACCTCGTGGCTGCGCACCTCCAGCACGGCGCGGCTGCCTTTGCCTCCCGCGGCGGTGTGGCCGAAGCCGGGGTCGAAGAAGCCGGCATAGTGGACGCGGAACTCGCCCACCAGAGGGTCGAAAGGCGTCATCTCGGCGGCATGCAGCGGCGGCACATGCACGGCCTCCTGGCTGACCAGGATGTAGAACTCGTCGGGGTCGAGAACCAGTTCGCCGTGCCGGCTTCGGGTCAGCGGCTCCCAGAAGTCGGCGGCATCCTGGGCGCCGCGCTTGTCCACATCGACCACGCCCGTGTGGTGCTTGCCGCGATAGCCGATCAGCCCGCCGGCGCCGGCGCCTGAGAGGTCGATGGAAAGCGCGATGCCGTTTCCGGAAATGTTGGGCTTCTCCGCAGCCACCAGCGTTTCCCGCTCGTGCAGCGCCGCCAGTTCCCCGGCGGAGAGCAGCGCGTGGCCTTTGCGGAAGCGGATCTGCGAGAGCCGCGAGCCCGTACGCGCGATGACCGGAAAGGTGCGCGGGCTGATTTCGAGAAAGATCGGCCCGCGGTAGCCGGCGGGCAGGTGGTCGAACTCGTGCGCGCGGTCGGCCAGCACGCGGGTGAAGATGTCGAGCCGCCCGGTGGAGCTTTTGGGATTGGCGGAAGCCGAAATGCCCGCCGGGAGCGCGAAGCTTTCGAGCAGCGGCACGAGATAGACGCAGCCCGTCTCGAACACCGCGCCGGGGCGCAGGTCGATTTCGTGCAGCTTCAGCCGCTCCATCTTCGCTTCCACCGTGCTGTCCGGCCCCGGCAGGAAGCTTGCGCGCACGCGGTATGCCGTTTCGCCCAGCCGCAGGTCGAGGCTTGCCGGCTGGATCTGGTCGGCGTCGAGGTTTCGCGCGCTCGTGACCGCGCCGGAGGCGAAAAGCGCGGCGATTTCGCGGTCTGGCAGGATGCCGGATTGCAGTTTCCGGCCGGCAGCGGGATCGGGCATGGCCTCGTTGCTGAAGGACGTTTCGAGGGGAAGGTCGGACGGGAACAAAGCGTCAGCCGGCATGAAGGGTCGAGCAGCTTCCTGTTGCGCCGCACAGCGCAGCGGCCACGGAAGTTCAGGAATAACGTCTGCGTCGTTAAGAAGCCCTTTTCGGCTTCCCCAGATTCGTTTTCAGCGCAGTTCGATCTTCACCACGTCCCGCACGTTGCGGGCGCCGCGCTTGTCGCCGGGCACGATCACGCGCAGTCCCTCCTCCGGCGGCAGCGGCTTGCCGTCCCGTTCGGTGGCCAGCATCATGGGCTTGGCGCCGAAATCCGGCGCGATCTCGCCGACGGAAAAGGCGATGGCATAGCCGTCCCGGCCGGTGACGACGAAACTGTTGCGCAGGGCCGCGTGGATGTCGCCGCCCTTGGCGAGCCCTGCCTGTTGCAGCACGGTCCAGAGCAGGACGCCCTTGTAATGGCCCTTGGACTCGCCTTTGGATGTCTGGAACGCAACGTCCGCCTCCACGGCGGGCAGGGCCGCGAGACTTTCGCGGGTCAGCGTCTGCGCGCCGATGCCGGCGCCCGAAAGCTCGATTTGCGGCGCGGGCTTCGAAGCATCCTGCGCCAAGGCCGCTGGTCCCGCTGCCAGGCACAAGGCCAGCAGTGCCGCCCTGAACAGTCCGCGCATGCGAAAACCTCCTGCTATATCCGCTGGGATATTACGGCACGGCGAGCGCGTTTCGCAACAGCGCTGCTGCTCCGCGGCGCTGCCGCAGCTTACAGGAGGCCGGTCAGCAGGCCCACGCCGGCGACCGCGGCAAGGCCGCCGGCCGCGCGCACGATGGCGGACCCGTAGCGCTCGCCCGCCTTGCCGAGCGCAAAACCGATCCCGATGCCGGCGGCGTGCAACAGCGCGGTGGCGAGCAGGAAGCCCGCGGCATAGGCGAGGCCGCCGGCGCTTTCCGGCATCTCGGCGCCGTGCGCGTGGCCGTGGAACACGGCGAACAGGCCGACCAGGCCCATCGCGGCCGCAACCGGCGCCTTGAGGCCGAAGGCGACCACTGCACCCAGCACGATCACGGAAAGCGCGATGCCGGTTTCCACGAAGGGCAGCGCGATCCCGGCCACGCCGGCCAAGCCGCCCAGCGCCATCACCGCCACGAAGGTTGCGGGCACCAGCCACAGCGCGCGGCCGCCGAGCTGCCAAGCGAACACGCCGACCATCACCATCGCCAGGATGTGGTCGAGGCCGGAGATGGGATGGCCAAAGCCATGCGCAAAGCCGCTGGTCTGTCCGACACCGACATGGGCGAAGGCGGCAGTGGGCAGCAGAACAAGGCCCGCTGCGAGCGCGCGGAGCGCTGATTGCATTCTCATCGAGACGTTCCCCTTCTGGACGGCCTCCCGCCCCATCAGTTGCACGTCTCAGGAACGGAAGAAACGGGAATTTTCCTGCACGATCATCCCCTGCTTCCGCGCTGGGCGTGTGCGTTTCAGGCGCGTTCCGCTTTCGCCTTGCCGGCGAAGGTCGTGATCCGGCCCTGACCGCCCTGAGCCCAGATGCGCGTTATGTGCTGGCCTTTGCGCCTCGCTTCTTCTGCCTGGGCGAGGGCTTGCCTGGTGAAGAGCCGGGATGCTCGGCCAGCCGCTTTGGCTTGCGCGAAGCCTTTCCTTTGAACGCACCTGTGGCGGGCCGCTCCAAGCCCTCTTTGGCGGGCGCGATCCTGACCCCTGGTTCAAGGTTCCCGGCGTGCCTCACGCTTGCGGCGAAGGCGCCGGCCTTTTCCGCGGCAACCTCGAACAGCGTTTCGGCATCGCCGATCCTGATCGCGCCGACATCGCGCTTGGAAACGCCGCCAGCCTTGCAGATCAGCGGAAGGAGCCACTTCGGATCGGCGCGCTGCTTGCGGCCGATGGACAAGGTGAACCATGCGGCCGCTTCCATGCGTGAAGCCGGGAATTCACGCGGTGCATCGTTGTCGGACTGCCTTTCGCGGCGCGGCCGCTTGGCGATGGCATCGACTGGGATCGGCACGACGTCTTCGGGTGTGGGACGCGCGCTCAAGGAATGGCGCAGAAAGGCCGCGGCGATTGCCTCCGGGCCGGCCTGCTTCAGAAGCTCGGCGACAAAAAGCTCCTCATTCTCATCGGGCGCGGGCGCAGCGAGCGCCGCTTCAAGGATCTGCCGGCGGTATCGCGCTTCGATCTCGGCGATGCCGGGAGCCGCGCAAACCGTTGCCGTGAGATGTGCGAGCGACAGGACGCGCGCCGCCGCGCCGCGCCGGTGTTCGGGCACCACGAGCACGCACACCCCTTTGCGCCCCGCGCGCCCGGTCCGGCCGGAGCGGTGCAGAAGTGTGTCGGGATTGCTGGGAATGTCGGCATGGATCACCAGATCGAGGTTGGGCAGG
>CAXTCF010000043.1:0-25058 GCA_964242945.1 uncultured Rhizobiaceae bacterium
CCGAGGCCAACAACAAAGCCTGCGCCCGGCCCCGGCCGGCAGACTGCGTGCGATTGACCGTCCGATGCTCTAGTTCGCGGAGCGAAAGGGCTGCTCAGTCGAGCGCGGGAGCGGACGCGCGGCTCTGGGTGACCGCGGGCACCACGCCCTTGGTCTGCTCCGCTTCGGTAAGCGACTCCAGCAGATGCAGCAGCCTCTTCTTGACGCGCGCATCCTTCAGTTCCGCCAAGCGCCGGATGATCATCAGGTCCAACTTGTTGTCGGGAGACGCGACGGGGAGACTGTTCGGGACTTCGGCCGACGGCTCCGAAGCGTTGGCGAAGAAGTCGAGCACGTCGAACTTCAGCGCTTTCGCGATTTCCAGCAGGGTGGAAGCGCTGATGCGGTTCGAGCCCTTCTCATACTTCTGAACTTGCTGAAACGTGATGCCCAACTGGTCGGCAAGCTGGGTCTGCGAGATGCCCCGGCGATTGCGCAAGGCCCGCAGGTTCCGACCGATTACGAGGTCACTCGATTGAACTTTCCGCAAAACTGAAACCCTAAAGACAGGTGTTGACGCCCCAGCGCCAAGCATAACCCTATCTTGCAGATTATTGAAGCTTCTGTTTTGCGCTTATTTCAGCCGATGTCGCGCCTCTGCTTGTGCCAAATCGAGACAAACCGTCATCTTCCATCTCAATGGAATCCTGTAGGATCATCTCGCGCGCCTCGATGCTGGAGGCGGCAAGCTGCAGGAGATGCGCGGTGAGGCTAAGCCCGCAGGCATTCGCTTCCGCCTCGGCATACTTGATCATTTTATGTAATGCGTTGATATCGACGACCGCCACGACCCGCCCCGCTCGGCTTGACTGAAACAAGAACACGGCAACGAACAACAACCGGCGTGACAGGTGCGTGACAGAATTTTTCCTCCCTCTGGTCGGGTGAACCTGCTGCCGAATATCGGGCGGCAAGGCTTCTCCGCGCTGCTGACGCTTCCGCCTGCCTTTGCCGGCCCCTCGGCCGGGCGCAGGGCAGAAACGGCGATCCGCAGCCTGTTGAGCGCGCTGCCGCGAGACGCAAGGCTGGCGGTCGCCGCACACCCCTCGGTGATCCAGGCGGTCAGCGACTGGCGGGAAAGCGAAGGCTTGAAGATCGCTTTTGTACCGATCGATGCCTCAGTCGATCACACGTTATGGGCCCAGGACGATTTCCTGGCAGTGACCGAACGCGAGGTACCCGTGCTGGTTTTCCCCGCGGGAACGAAGCGCCCGGCGGACAGGCGCGTCGTGGAAACGGTCGCGGCTGAACTGAACCTGCGCACGCGCCGCGCCGACTTTGCTTTCGAGGGTGGAAACGTGCTCGTCGGAGAGCGCACGATCGTTGTCGGCGCCGATGTTGGCGAGGGCGTTGCTGACGAAGAGATCACCCGCTGGTTTTCCGCTTTGTCGCCCGGCAAGCAGGTCAAGGTGATCCGCTCGTCCGGCCGGCTACCGCCGCAGCAAGTCCGTTTCCGGAACGGCGAGTCTGGGCCTTTCGTCGAAGAGGTTTTCGGCCACACCGGCGCCTTGCAGCCGCTGTTCCACATCGACGCCTTCCTTTCGACCGCCGGGCTCGACGCGGACGGCCGTGAAGTGCTGTTCGTCGGCTGCCCAAGACTGGCGTCGGCCGCTGCGGGGCAGGGGAGGCTTCCCCTTTGCGACCAGAGCGTCGCCGAGGCATTCGACGATGTTGCCGCCGACCTGCAGCAGTCCGATGCGTTCCGGGTCGTCCGCAATCCCCTCGTCATCCTGCCCTTTGTCGAAGCCGGACTGAAGGCATGGTCGCGCGCCACCGTGGCGAGCCGCCTCGGTCGCGTGGACGGGATCGAGGACGTGCTGGCGCAGATGGACGGGCGGAAGCTGCGCAGCATCGCCGTGCATCGCTGGCGCGCGGCGACGCAGAACGGCTGTGTCCCTTTCTTAGATGGGGCCGCCAGAAAGGTCCTGCTCCCCACCTTCGCGCACGGCCCGCGCGCCTTCCTGGCGCCGGCGGAAGCCCTCAACCGCAGCCTGTGGCAGGCGCAGGGGTTTCACGCTGTCGAACTGTCCGACTATGCGCCCGTCGCTCTGGCGAACGGCAGTTTGCACTGCCTGTTCAAGTTTCTGCCAAGCGTCAGCCTGCCTGCTTGAGGAATCGCGAGGTTATTCCGCTTTGCTGCCCGTCGGGCCGCGTCTCAGTTGTGCGCCACGCCTTGCCCACGGGGTAAGGATCAAGACTGCGCGGGAGTCACATGCGGCGCGGAAGCTGCCAGGGTCGGTAGGTCACGAAACGAGACCATGCGCCGGCTTGCCTCATCCCACAGCACGAGGCGGACGCAGCGCAAGCTCTGGAAAAGGGTCAGCCGGCCGATGCTGCGAAGCTCAGGATAGTCGTTCAACACTTCGGGCAGCCGGTAGAAGGGCACACGGCTGGCAAGATGATGCACGTGGTGGATGCCTACATTGCCGGTCAACCAGCTCAGCGGGGGCGGAAGATCGTAGAACGAGCTGCCGTGAAGGGCTGCTTCGTGGAAGGTCCAAGTCCGGGCGTCGTCCCATTGAGTGCCTTCGAACTGGTGCTGCACGTAGAACAGCCAGACGCCTATCGTTGCGGCAAGCACCACAACGGGAAGATAGACAAGCAGAAACGACGATAGGCCGACCACGCAGATCATGGCGGCGGCGATCGCGAGCAGCGCGGCATTGGTCGCCATGGTGCTGACCCATGGCGTCATGCCCTTTTGCATGAAACCGAACGGCAGCCGGTTCTGGACAACGAACAGCAGGGTCGGCGCGATGCCGAACATCACGGCGGGGTGGCGATAGAGGCGGTATTTCAGGCGGCCCCATGATGAAAGGCCGAAATACTCGGCTGTCGTGAGCGTGTCCACGTCGCCGATGCCGCGGCGCTCAAGATGGCCGGAAGACGAGTGGTGCACGGCATGGGCGCGCTGCCAGTAATCGTAGGGGGTGAGCGTCAGCACGCCGATCAGTCGGCCGATCCAATCGTTGGCTTTCCGGCTGCGCAGGAACGAGCCATGGCCACAGTCGTGTTGGATGATAAACAGGCGCACGAGCAGGCCGGCAGTTGGCGCGATCAGGAGCAGATAAGGCCACCATATGCCAACGCTCAACGACGCCAACATGGCGCCCCAAAGCAAGCCGAGAGGTACAAGGGTAATCCCAAGCTCGGACAAGGCGCGGGCCGTACGCTGCTCGCGATATGCATCAAGCCTTCGCATCCAGGTGCGGGCACCTGCGGTGTGGGCATTTTGCAGTGAGACGTTCATAGTGTTCAATATGGGTGATTTGAAAATCCGCCAACTGCGTCATTGTACGCATAGTCTGCGGAGGGGCGCTGATGTGCGTTAATGATTGATTATCGAGTGGTGCGCGGGTGAAGGCGAGGGATGTCACTTCACAACAACATAAAGTGAGCAATTCTCAGCGGATCAATCAGACCGGGACCGAGAAGTGCGCGAGACTCGGCAAGGCCGGCGGCCGAAGCTGAGGAGGCCGAGCGACGGCGCGCCGAAAAGCCGGCGATGCGGAAAAGGCGACGGGCGGCAGGCTGAGGTGTCGAACGCAAGCACCATTTCTGGGTGAGATGCGTGGAAAGATCAAATCCCGCGCTCAGCGCTGGATCGCCCTCAAGACTTCCTTCCAAGCCAGCGTTTCGGTGAACTGCCACCCGGTCGGGGGCGGGCAGCGCGCATCAGGCGCGGCGGAAACCGCTGCAAGCAGTTCCAAGGCATCGTCGCGCTTCACATCCTGCCGGTGCGCCGATACCAGCTTCCTGACTGCGTCACGCCGGCTACCTACCGGAAGGGTCAGGCGCAGAACGGCGCTTAAACTGCGCTCCTTGAAGAACAAGCCGCGCGCTGCGAGGACGAGGGCTTCGTGCTCACCCCCGGAGATCAGGTCCTGCGCTTTCAGCGCGGCAAAGGTCGCTTCCAGGTTCACGAGCGGGTCGGAAAGCGGCAAACTGTCCATTTCGGCGGGTGCATGGACGACTGCGACGGCATCGTCATCAATGAGATCACCCTCGGCATATCTGCGGAAGATGCTGCCGACGCCCATCATGCCGAAGGCGCAACATTCCGCCGCGCGGAGCGCACCCATGCTTGCTGCGCCGAACACCTGCACGCCGCGGGAAAGCGCAAAGAGCAGTTCCTTGTGCCAGACCGCGGCATCCTGCTCGAACGTGCCATCGACAAGACCGATGACGTTTGCGCCATCGAGCACTGCGGCCACGACCGCGCCCTGGCCCGCCGGCGGCCTGAACCCGATATCCGGGAAGCGGCCGGACTGCGCGATACCCGGCGCGCTGGGTCCGAGGAACACGAGTTTCATTGCATGCCGGTCATCGCACGCAGCGCCCGCCGGCCCAGGCGCCGGTTCCGGGTGCCGGGATCCTGCTCCAGGTCCGGCACCAGCATCCGGCAAGCCGAAAAGCCGAGCGGCTCTGCCTCGAAGGAGACCAGCACCGCCGAGCCTATGCCGGCTTGGCCAAGACGGTCCAACAGGTGGGCAAGCAGCCCCGGGGCGCTTCGCGCCGAAGGCTGCCGCCAGTTTTCTTCGGTCGTGGCTCGCGGCTTGGCTGGGCCGCAATAGAAGGCGAGATGCGGGGGAAGCGGCTGCGTGTAGGTGCCGGGGCGGATATCGTCGCGCGCGCCGGCGATCGTGGTCAGCCGCGTCTGCACGGCTTCCAGCATCGCTCTTGTTGCAGCCTTCGCGGCAAAGGGATGGGCGCCGGTGCCGCTTGCGAGGTCGAGAAAGTGGAATTGCCCGGCGTCTGGCACCTGCGGCGCAACGGTGGCGAGGAAGGCGGGAATGCCGATGTCGGTGGTTATGTCGAAGAGCCTCGGCACCAGCCCCGCCGCAGCGATGCGCTCGGCAAGCGTGCCGAGGTTTTTGTCGCCGAGCCGGGCAGGATCGCACTCCCGCGCGAGCGCGGCTTTCGCGTTCCGGAACGACCAGAGGCCCGCGGCATCGCGTTCGATCAGTTCGCAGAGCGCGTGAACGGCAGCCTCGGTCAGCGAGCCGCCGGCCCCCAGCCCGTCGCTCGCCTGCCAGTAGGTGAGGCCAGGCTGATCCACCATGCCGACGACTTCCTCCGGAACAAGGGATGCCTCGCCGGACAGGAGGTCGAGACCGCGCACCCAGCGGATGGGCTCGTCGGGCGCAGGGGTAGGCTGGCGAAGGCGGAGATAGCGTCGTGCGTCAAATGGGTTCTCGCCCCGCTTTTGAGCCTCCGCGGCAGACAACAGAACTGCGTAGGCGTGCGGCGCTTCGGCAAGCGCGAGCTCGGCGGCTTCCATTGCCGCGGAAAGGGCCGCGGCCGTGTCGTCCAGCCCCTTGCCCTGCGTGACCGACAGGTTGCCGGCGTTCGGGCGGACCGCCATCCAGACGGGGACCCCGACCCGGTCTAGCCCGGTCAGGCGTCCCAAACGGGTGATGCCGAGGGCGGGGAAGGCGTGTTTTATCTTTTCCAGAAAATCGAGGGGCGGGAACAAGCGTTCCCCGCCCCCCGAAAGATGTTCGAACTGCCTCCGCTCGGCCTCCAACCGGCAGCCGGGCGGATCCAGCCGTTCCGCGGCAGCCGCAGCGGTCAGTGGACGTCTCCACCCTCCCGGCGGCTGTGTGCCGAAGGGCCGGCCATGCTCTTGGCGGCGATGGCCAGGCTCACACCCTGCACGATCGTCATGTTGCGGTCGTTGCGCAGGTCCATCAGGTTGGCGATGAGATCGCCTTCCGGAACGGACTTGCCGTCGCTCGCCAGGGTTTCGTCAACGCGCTGCACGGTCGCCTGCTCGACGTCCACCAGCCACGCGCCGCTGTCTTCGTTTTCGCTTACCAGGAAATATCTTGCCGACATCTGTGTTCTCTTGCTCCTCTAGTTGAAACCCGCAGCGCGCAGTCCTTCGACATATTGCGCAGTAAACTCCTTGTTCCGGTTGGGAACATGAAGCAGCCAATCCTCGATGCGGAAGTCGGGATAGGTTTCGAGAAATTGCAGGCGGCACGCCTCGGCCTTTGCCGCCTCGCCGATCATGGCCCAGGAGGCCGCCGCGACGCGCAGGGCGGAGGTGGGATCGGCCATCCTGCCGACGGCATCGATCGCTTCGCCGAAGCGGCCGAGCTGAAAATACATGCCGGCCAAGTCCCACCAGTACTGGTCGGGCGGCAGCGGGTTGAGCTCGAAGGCCCGCTCCATCTTCTTGAGCCCCGCTTCCGGCTTGCCGGAATGGGCAAGGGCATCGGCGAAGTCCGCGATCGTGTCGGCGTGCTGCGGGCTCAGCGTTTCCGCCTGCGCGTAGCAGGCAAGCGCCTCGTCGAAGCGCCGCTTGTAAAGGTTGACGATGCCGAGCTCGCGGAAGCCGCGGCCGTCGAGGTCGTCCAATTCGGTTGCGCGCTTGCCGCAGGCTTGCGCCGCGTCCAGCAGGCCGCCTTCGCCGCGGCCGAGCAGCAGCCATTCGCGTTGCAGGGTGCGGGCCTGCCCGCTACGGGCCGGCGCGAATAGCGGATCGGCGGCGATCGAGGCGCGGAACGCCTTGGAAGCACGCCTGACGGCGGGCAGGTCCAATGCGCGCAGGTGCTTCTGGCCGATGAGGTGCCAGAAATATGCCGTCGGATTGCGGCTGTTCTCGTGGCGTCCGAGTTCCGCCCGGTCCACGGCGTCCGCCAGCACGCGGACGATCCCGCTCACCGTCTGGCGGTGGCACTGCTCCGCGTCGTGCTCTGAGAAGCTGAAGCGCTCGGCCCAGCGGATCGACCGCGTGCCGGAGTCGAAGAGCCGCAGGCTCAGCTGGATGCCGTTGGCAATGCGGAAAAGCGTGGCTTGAACGACATAGTCGATGCCGAGCCGCTCGATCGCCGCCTGCTCTTCTTCGAGGCGCTGATGCAGCTTCCAGGAGGAATACGGGGCAACGACGCTGACGCTTTTGAGATAGCAGAGGCCGACGACCACGTCTTCGAGAAGCATCGATGCCAGCGTCGAGTGCGGACCGCCGGCCGTGCCGGGAACTGGAGGAAGGATCACCAGCCGCGGCACGCCGCCTGCCGCAATACTGCCAGCCGGCGCCCGTTCGTCCTGCCTCCCACCCGCAGCTTGAGCGTCCGCTCCGGCAGCTTGGGCGGGAGCGCGATGACGCTGATAAAGCTCCCTCGTGGCTTCCGACGGCGCGATGTTGAGATCGTGGTGCAGGAGGGTGCGGCACTCGCGGTAGGCGCGGTCGAACTGACGGAACTGTCCGTTGGCGGCATGGCTCCGCATCAAGGCGCGCCAAGCCCGTTCCTCGTGCGGCTCCACTTGCAGGAGGCGCGTTGCGACCTTCTGCGCTGCCGTGTCGCTCGGCGGGGCGGACGGGCTTTCCAGCAGATCGCAGATCGAACCCACAAGCCTGTCGCGGAAGCGGCTTGCCTGCAAAGCGACCCATTCGGCCGCGCTTTCCGCGAGGTTCGCAGCGGGAGCAAACAAGCCAGTGGCAAACAGGTCTAGAAGCCGTTCCGCACCGGCGAGATCAAGGCTGCCGGCACGCTGCTGAAACTCGGCGACGTCGCAATCGACGTTCTCCAACCGGAGCCACACCCGATGGTTGTCGAAGCCGAAGAGGTTCGAATCGCCCTGCTTCGCCTTGAGGCGCACCAGCAGCTGGCGAAGGTTCGCTGCCGCGTCGGGAGAGTCGGGCCAAAGGAAGTTCGCCGCCTCGGTCCGGGACAGTGCCGCGTCAGGATTAGAGAGAGCGAGGCGGAGCGCCAGCACGAAGGCAGTCTTCGGCAGCGCCAAGCGGCGGCCCACCTTATCGAGGAGGCGCGCAGAGCCGAAGAATCTCAGTTCAACTCGCCGGTCCTCTCGGTGCATCTCAACCACGCGGCTAAACCTATGCGTGTTAACTAGGGATTAACACAACTTTTAAAAGAAAGTTTCCCACCTGGCAAGGGCGAGTTTCACGTACGGATTGTTGCATCCACACGACGTTCGGTTGATCGCCGGAGTCCCAGCGCTTCCCTAAACATCCTCGACGCACGACGAATGATCCGAAGGCTCCTATATGAGGGTGCGGGAGCGCCGAGCTTTGGATTTGCCGCGGCGACGAATTTAGGATCGGATGAGTGCGGAGGCATTAAACGGATAGCATGCACGGAAACTCGACGGAGACGCCGCTGACGGGCTGGTATTTCGACCCTCCCGTTTTCGCCGTTGCACCCATGATCGATTGGACAGACCGGCACTGCCGCTTCTTTCATCGGCAGCTTTCGCGGCGTGCGCTGCTTTATACCGAGATGGTCGTGGCCGACGCCGTGCTGCACGGGGACCGGGAGCGGCTTCTGGGCTTCGATCGGAGCGAGCAGCCCGTGGCCTTGCAGCTCGGCGGCTCCGATCCGGCGAAGTTGGCTGAGGCTGCGCGGATCGGCGCTGCTTTCGGCTATCGCGAGATCAACCTGAACGTCGGCTGTCCCTCAGACCGCGTGCAGTCCGGCGCGTTCGGCGCCTGCCTGATGCGCGAGCCCGCGCTGGTCGGCGCCTGCGTCCAAGCGATGAAAGCGGCGGTCGCGGTGCCCGTCACGGTGAAGTGCCGCATCGGCGTGGACAGCCAAGACCCGGAGCCGGCGCTCGACATGCTGACTGAGCGCGTCTTCGCCGCCGGGGCGGATGCGCTTTGGGTGCATGCCCGCAAGGCCTGGCTCCAAGGGCTCAGCCCGAAGGAGAACCGGGAGATCCCGCCGCTGGACTACGATCGCGTTTACCGGCTGAAGCGGAAACACCCGGAAAAATTCATCGGCATCAATGGCGGCATCCGCTCGCTGGACGAGGCGCAGGCGCATCTGCGGCATGTCGATGGCGTGATGCTGGGGCGAGCCGCCTATCAGACGCCCGCGCTGCTGGCCGAAGTGGATAGCCGCGTTTTCGGGGAGGCAGGAAGTGCCGATCTGGCTGGCGTCGTTGCCGCCGTGGCGGACTATGCCGCCCGGCACATCGCGCGGGGAGGGCGGCTCAGCCATGTCTCCCGCCATGTGGTCGGATTGTTCGCGGGGTTGCCGGGGGCCCGGCGCTTTCGGCAAATCCTTTCCGAGGAGGGCAACCGGCCGGGCGCCGACGCCGGCCTGCTGCTCCGCGCGCTGGAAAGCGTGGAAACGGGGCGACTCGGCGCCGCCGCATAAGACAGGTCAGTCGCGCAGGATCAGGCGGTCGCCGCGCATGTCGAAGCCCGACAGCGAGCCGATGAAGTTCATGCCGAGCAGGCTCCGCTCCAGCGCGCCGGGGCGGGCCACCAGCACGGACACGTCGCGCCGGGTGATCGCGCCGACGCCGAGTTCCCGTATCCGGGCGCGCGCCGCCTGCGTGGCCCCGTTCGCCGTGGCCACGGGAATCCAGAAGCTCATGCGTTCCGGGTCGAGCCCGATGCGGCTGGCGTCCTCCGCCGTCAGGACGGTAGCTGAAGCGCCGGTGTCGATGATCACGCTGACGGCCACGCCGTTGACGCTGGCGCGCGTCTCGAAATGCCCTCCGGGCATGCGCTCGACATAAACGGATTCTCGCCCTTCCGCATCGACCGTGGAGATCGGACTGCCGGGCACAAGACCGGCCGAAACGCGGCTTGCGACGTCCTGCAATTCATAGCGGAACTGGTAGCCCGCGACGAGCAGCAGCGCCACGAGCACCCATACGCCGATGTTGCGCACTGTTTCGGTCAAAGGCATACGGCGCCTCAACAACCCGGTTCCGACCAGCACGCCCAACACGCCCAGCGCCAGCAGACGGACGAAGCGGTGGTTCTCGATGCCGAACACCGTGCCTGCCGAATCGTTGGCGATCAGCAGCACCAGCCCGCCGCCGAGCAGCAGCAAGGGGATCCAGAGGAGGCGGCTCACGTCAGCGGATCGCTCGAACGCTCCCGCGCCAGGCGCGCACGCCGCGTTTCGCGCCGCGGGCGGCGTTCCACCGTGGCCAGGCGCGCCGGCAGTTCCGCCGTCACCGCGCGGCGCTCTGCGGCGGTCATGGTCAGCCAAGCCGCGATTTCATCGCGCGTGCGCCCGCAGCCGAAGCAATAGCCGGTGGCCAGGTCGATGGCGCAGACGAGGATGCAGGGCGATTCGATTGCGGCGGTCACGGAAAAAACCTGTCTCGCGGGAGATGGGCGGCACTAAACGGGGATGCAAGGCTCAGGCCAATCGTGCGTCATAGCCGGTTGCCTGAGGCTTGCCTCTGCGGGTAAGCCCCATCCAGTTCTTTTTCGTGGCAAGGTGAAGAATGGACGAAACCTCACCGCTCGCCGACATCCGGCGGCTTGTGGAGGATTTGGCTGCGCCGGATGCCGGTGCAGGCGAGACGCTGCGGCGCCGGCTGTGCGGCGAGAGGGCGCCGAACCGGCTGGAGGCGGCAGCGGTCAGGCTTGCGGAAACCCAAGGCAAGGCGAGCCCCACTCTGCGCCAGCCGGTCGTGACCCTGTTTGCGGCCGCGCATGGAATTGCCTCCCACGGCGTTTCGCGCCGCACGGCGGAAGACGTGCAAGCCGTGGTCGCGGAACTGGGAAGCGGCGGGGCACGCCTGAATGGCGTCTGCGCGGCCGGCGACCTTGGCCTCAAGGTTTTTGAACTCGCGCCGCATCTGCCGACCGGCGATTTCACGCTCGGTCCTGCGCTCGACGCCCGCGCCTGCGCCGCTACGCTCGCCTTCGGGATGGAAGCTGCGGCAGGCGGGGCGGACCTGCTCGTCCTGGCCGGGCTTGCCCCTGGGGGCGCGACCTCCGCGGGGGCGATCGGCGCGGCCCTGAGCGGAGGGGTTGGCTCGGATTGGGCCGGCGGCGACCTGGCCGAGCACATGCGCCTGCGCCGCGCCGGTGCGATCGATGCCGCGCTGAGCCGCCACGCCGGGCATCTGAACGATCCGCTGGAAGTGCTCGCCCGGCTCGGCGGGCGGGAAACCTCGGCGATCGCCGGCGCCATCCTGGCAGGGAAGGTGCAGCGCGCTGCCGTGGTGCTCGACGGCGAAGCGGCAGCCGCAGCGGCGCTGGTTCTGCACGCGCTACGGCCCGATGCCGTCCGGCACTGCTTCCTGGCGCAGCGCCTTCGCTCCGCCGCGCTGGGGCGGCAGTTGCGCTCCGCCGGACTGGAGCCTTTGCTCGACCTCGGCATAGAGGAAGCGGGAATGGCGGGCGCTGCGGCGGCCGGCATCGTCAAGGCTGCGGCCGGGTTGGCTTCAGCCCCGCCGCGTACTGCTTCCTGAATTTCCAACGGGTTGTACGGAGACGCTCCGGCTAAGAACCATCCTCACCTGCGGCCGGCGCCAGCGGCCACCGGAACGGCCGGAAGCTCTTCCATCACGCGGTTCGCCGGGAAGACGGCGACCGCCTCGGTGCCCTCGCGCAGCTTGGAGTGCAGTTCGAAGGCGCCGCCGTGGATGGCGACCAGCCCCTGCACGATCGGCAGGCCCAGCCCCGTGCCCTGTTCCGCGCTCTTGATGGCGATCGCCCCCTGGCCGAAGGCCGAAAGCACGACCGGGATCTCGTCAGCCGGGATGCCCGGCCCGTTGTCGCGGATGCTGAGATACTGCCCGCCGCCCGCCGTCCAGCCGACGCGAACCTCGATTGCGCCGCCGGTGGGGGTGAATTTCACGGCGTTGGCCAGCAGGTTGAAGGCGATCTGGCGGATGGCGCGGGCGTCCGCGAAAATCCGGGGCAGCGTCGGCTCGAAGTTCTGGACGATCGCGATGTCCTTGTTGCGCGCCTTGAGCTCCATCATCCGGCAGCAGTCCTCGACCGTGTCGATGAGGCTCATCGGCTCTTCGTTCAACTGGTAGCGGCCCGCCTCGATGCGGGAAAGGTCGAGGATCTCGTTGATGAGGTCGAGCAGGTGCTTGCCGGACTCGTGGATGTCGCGGGCATATTCCCGGTAGATCGCGTTCTGCATCGGCCCCAGCACCTCCGTCGCCATGACTTCGGAGAAGCCGAGGATGGCGTTGAGCGGCGTGCGCAGTTCGTGGCTCATGGAGGCGAGGAAGCGGGATTTTGCCAGATTGGCCTCTTCCGCGCGCCGCCGCGCTTCGTCGGAGATGCCCTTCTGCGTTTCCAGTTCGGCGAAAAGGCCATCCTTCTCGGTTTGAAAGGAAAGCAGCATCACCGCCGTCCGGTTCATGAAGGAGCAGACCATGACGAGGAAGGGCAGGGCGGCGATCAGCAGCAGCAGCATCGCGACATCGGAAGCCTGCGTGAAGCGCACGCTGGTCACAGCGAAGACCGCGATGGGCAGCGCGAAGGTGAGTGCCAGCGCGCTGCGCAAGGCCGAAACGCAAAGCGCGGTGACGGCCATCGCCGCCAGGAGAACCGCCGCCTTCACCTCCGGGAAATGGGATGCCCCCCAGGCGCTGCACTCCATCGCGGCAAAGCACGCCCAGCCGATGCCGCTGACCGCATGGGCGACCAGGAACTGCCGGGAAAAACGGGCGGTGTCGATCCCCGCATCCTCGGCGCGGTCGGCCTTGCGCGCGAGAATGAAGAGGCCCCAATAGCAGACGACGGTAAGCGCCCCCCAAAGCGGCGCTTTCGCACCGACGCCGGCGAGCATCGCGCCGCCCGCCACGGCTGCCACCCCCAAAGGCACCCAGCGGAGCCCGGAACGAAGTGCGCGGGCGTGCAGTTTCAGGAGTTCGCGGTCGTAGAGGATGTTGCCGCCCTGCTGCGTCAGCCGGTCTCGCGTGCGGCGCACGGCCTGGGCGACCTCGCGGTTGCGATGCGCCTTGGTCAGGTCCACTATGTTCTTGTCCGCTGTGCCGGAGCTTCGCAGCGCCATGGGGAACTTCGATCGAGGAAAGTGGACCGGGTGCGAGGAAAAACCTGCCACCGAATGCTTAAGAGACCCTTCGTCCTGTGTTGAGGAAGCCGGCGGGAACCGCGGGAAGAGGCCGGCTCGCCGGCTTGCGGAGCGACGTGCTCGTCGCGCTGTTCCTCCTTGCGCTGCTGTCCCTGTTCACGCAGCGGCTGAACAAGCCGGAGGGGTACAAGCAGTCCGGCAGCGTCTCGGTCCATGACGGCGATACGCTGACGCTGAACGGCGAAAAGATCAGGCTCCTCTACATCGACGCGCCGGAACTGCGGCAGGTCTGTCGCCTCGACCGCAAGCAGTATCCTTGCGGCGAGCGCTCCCGCGACGCGCTGATCGCGCTCGTCGGCAGCAACAAGGTCACCTGCGACGCCGCCAAGCGCGACCGCTACCGCCGCCTGCTGGGCGACTGCCGGGCCGGCGGCGTCGATCTCAACCGCGCCATGATCCGCGACGGCTGGGCGGTCGCCTATGACGACACGCTGAAGGAGGACGAGGCGGAAGCCAGGCGGCGCGGCGTCGGCATCTGGGCCGGGACCTTCGAGAACCCCAAGGAATGGCGCCAGCGTCGCGGCGCGGTGGCGGAACTGGAGTTCGGAACGTTGCAGGAGCTCGCGGTGAGGGCTGGCGAGGCGCTGGGGCTCGTCAGCACGGCGGACTGGCAGAACCAGGGAGACGCGCCGCTGCGATGATCCCGTCCCTAGGTAGGGTCTTCGATAGCGACGCGCGTTCCGTCCGGCGGCCGAGCGCCGGGTGAACGAAGCGCTGGCGAGCCTCACGCGCGACATCCGTGCCTGCCGCATATGCCGCGACCAGCCGTGGGATAGGCCGCTGCCGCATGAGCCGAGGCCGATCGTGGCGCCGTCGGACACGGCGCGCATCCTCATCGCCAGCCAGGCACCAGGCACCAAGGCGCATGCGAGCGGCGTGCCGTTCGACGATGCCTCAGGCGCCCGGCTGCGCGACTGGCTGGGCGTGACGTGGGACGAGTTCTACCGCCCCGGCAACTTCATCATCGCGCCGATGGGCTTCTGCTTCCCCGGCCAAGATGCTTCAGGCGGCGACCTGCCCCCGCGCCGCGAATGCGCGCCGACATGGCGGAAACACCTGCTCCGGCTGATGCCGCAGATCGATCTGGTTCTGACGATCGGCCTCTACGCGCAGGCTTGGCATCTCGGACCGCTGCGAGCGAAGACGCTGACGGAAACGGTGCGCAACGGACGCGCCGTGTTCGAAGCTTCCTCTACGCCGCGCACCCTGCCGCTGCCCCATCCCTCCTGGCGCAACAGTGCCTGGCTCAAAAAGAACCTTTGGTTCGAAGCCGACCTGTTGCCGCTGCTGCGGCGGGAGGTGCGGCTGCGCATCACCTGAAGACGCCGCAAATCAAATTTTCCATAGAAAATTTTTCTTGCAGAATGCGATATAATCCACAAAGTAGAGAAAATTTTTCAATGGAGCGACTCAATGGATCGTCTCGACCGCAAGATCCTGCGGCTTTTGCAGGAGGATGCAACGCTTGCCGTCGCCGACATCGCGAAGAAGGTCGGGCTATCCACCACGCCCTGCTGGCGGCGCATCCAGAAGCTGGAGGAGGAAGGCGTCATCAAGGGGCGCGTCGCCGTGCTCGACCCCAACAGGATCAACCTGCGCGTGACGGTGTTCGTGTCGATCCGCACGAATTCGCACAGCCACGAATGGCTGCGCCGCTTTTCCGAGGTGATCCAGGAGTTTCCCGAAGTGGTCGAGTTCTACCGCATGAGCGGCGACGTGGACTACCTCCTGCGCGTCGTCGTGCCGGACATCGCGGCCTACGATGCCTTCTACAAGCGGCTGATCGCCAAGATCGAGATCCGCGACGTGTCCTCCTCCTTCGCGATGGAGCAGATCAAGTACACGACCGAGCTGCCTTTGGACTATGTCCTGCTGGAAAAGGAGAGCGCTCAGACGCTTGTGACCTGATCAACGCCGGAGCCGCGCGAGCAGCGAGGAGGTGTCCCAGCGCCCGCCGCCCATCGCCTGCACGTCCTTGTAGAACTGATCCACCAGCGCCGTGACAGGCAGGGCGGCGCCGTTGCGGTCGGCTTCGCTCAAGCAGATGCCGATATCCTTGCGCATCCAATCCACCGCGAAGCCGAACTCGTAGCGGCCCTCATCCATCGTCTTGTGGCGGTTCTCCATCTGCCAGGAGCCCGCCGCGCCCTTGGAGATGACGTCCACCACCGCTGCGACATCGAGCCCAGCCCGCTTGCCGAAGTTGAGCCCTTCCGCAAGCCCCTGGAGCAGGCCGGCGATACAGATCTGATTGACCATCTTGGTCAGCTGCCCCGCGCCGCTCGGCCCCATCAGGCCGACCATCTTGGCATAGGCTGACATCACCGGCTTGGCCCGCGCAAACGCTTCCGCCCCGCCGCCGACCATCACGGTAAGCTGGCCATTCTCCGCCCCCGCCTGCCCGCCGGACACCGGCGCATCGAGAAATGCGAAACCGCGGCTCCCCGCAACCTCGGCAAGTTCCCGCGCGACGGCTGCGGAGGCGGTGGTGTTGTCGATGAACACGGCTCCGGGCTTCATCGCGGAAAACGCTCCGTCCAGGCCCGTCGTGACGCTGCGCAGGTCATCGTCATTGCCGACGCAGGCGAACACGAAATCCTTGTCCCTGGCCGCCTCGGCGGGCGTCGGGGCAGAACTGCCGCCATGCTCACCGACCCACTTCTCCGCTTTCTCAGCAGTGCGGTTGAAGACGGCGACGTCGTGGCCGCCGCGCTTGGCCAGATGCCCGGCCATGGGATAGCCCATCACGCCCAAGCCGATGAATGCGACGGTTGCCATGGGAACTCCTTAGTCGGTCGGTGTTTCTGTCGGTGCTCCTTCGGCACGCTTTCTTACGGCGTCAAGGCCGGTCTCGTGCTCTATGAAGTCGGCCATGCCGCGGAAGTCATCGAGGGCGAAAACCGGCAGGGTCTCGCAGTCAACCGGATGGTCCGCCGCGATTGCCCGGATCGTCTCGTCATGTTCACTCATCGGGCTGCGGTCCCGCGCCTCCACCCGCCGCGCTTCGATCTTCGGGTGGCCCTCGCGCTTGTAGCCTTCGATCAGCACGAGGTCGCAAGGGGCGAGCCGCGCCAGCACGGCTTCCAGCGGCGGCTCTTCCGCGCCGCGCAACTCGTGCATGACCGCCCAGCGGCTGCCGCCGACGATGGCGACTTCCGTTGCGCCCGCTTCGCGGTGGCGAAAACTGTCGGTGCCGGGCTTGTCGATGTCGAAGCCGTGGTGCGCATGCTTGACCGTGGAAACCGTCCAGCCGCGGGCGGTGAGTTCCCGAACCAGCTTTTCCGTCAGCGTGGTCTTACCCGAATTTTTCCAGCCGGTGATGCCGAACACGCGCTGCGTCATGGAAGTTCCGCCGCCAGCTTCTCCGCCCGGACGAGATCCGCCGGCGTGTTGATGTTGAAGAACGGGTCGAACGGCCCCAAAGGGAGGGCGAGCATTGGAAACTCCACCGCTTCGAACCCGACCCGCTCCAGGAACGTCAGCACGCGCCCGGTTCCAGCCGTTGCGAGGAAGCGGCGGAGTTCATCCTTCAGCCCGCACGGCCAAAGCGTAAAAACCCGATGAAGGCTGCCGCCTGAAGCCGCAACGGCAACCCGATCCTGTCCCGCCTCCGTCAGCCTCGCCACGAGGTCTGCCGGGAAGAACGGCGTATCGACGGCGACCGTGACCACCGCCTTGCCCTCCTCGCCTGCCCAATCCAGCGCCGCCAGGATGCCGCCGAGCGGACCCGGATAATCCGCGACCGGATCGGGCAGCACCGGCAGGCCCAGAAACGCAAAACTCCCGGCATCGCCGTTTGCATTGACGGCAAGCGCGGCTACCTGCGGCCTGAGACGGCTCGTGCAGCGTTCCGCGAGCGTTGCCCCGTTAAGCGGGCAAAGCGCCTTATCGCGACCCCCCATGCGGGAGGAACGGCCGCCGGCGAGGATCACGCCGGCGGGCAGAACCAAGTCAGACGCCTTCATTGGCTGGGGAAGCCGCAGCCGCGCGTGTTGCAGACGTGCGGCCGCGCACCCGTTCGCGGTAAAGCATGTATAGGCCGGAACCCACGATGATCAGCGCGCCCAGAACGTGCGTCGCATCGGGAATTTCGTTGAACAGGAGGAAGCCCAGCACGCCGGCAGTCAGCAGGCCGACATAGCGGAACGGCGCGATGAAGGAGAGGTCGCCGACGCGGTTCGACATGATCAGGAACTGGTAGCCGACGAGCAGCAGCCCCGCGCCGAGAAAGAACAGCAGATAGTAGTGAGCCTGCATCGGCGACCAGCCGCCCAGGGGCCCGACCAGACCGGCCCCGGCAAGCGTCACGCAAAGCGAGGTGACGAAGGTGAGGAACAGGGAAGGGATCGTCTTCGGCGCGCTGCGGGTGGCGAGGTCGCGCACCACGCAGGCGGCGACGCTGACGAGCAGCAGCAAGGCGTGAGCGTTAAAACCTTCCGGCCCCGGCCGGACGATGATCAGCACGCCGAAGAACCCTGCCGCGATCGAAAGCCAGCGCCGCCAGCCCACCGGCTCGCCCAGGAACAGCGCCGCGGCCATCGTGACGCCGAGCGGCAGGGCCTGCATCACTGCCGTCGCATTGGCGAGCGGCAGGTGGGGCAGCGCGATCAGGAAGCAGACGGTGGAGCAGACTTCGGATGCGACCCGCAGCGCCACGGCCGGGTGAAAGGCGGTGCGCAAAGGCGGCAGCGCATCGGCCCGCCAGGCGAGCAGGCCGATCAGGAACGTGGCGATCAGCCCGCGAACGAACATCACCTGCCCCACGTTGATCGACACCGCGACGAGTTTGGTCACGGCATCGTTCGCACTGAAGCCGATCGCCGAAAGCGCCATCAGCAGCGCGCCTGTGAAGTTGGGAGACAAGGGCAAGATGCGGTTCCGCCGGAAGAACCGGAGGCTTTACGCATCGTGCCCGGCGCCTGCAATGGTTGTGGGCTGGGCCAAATCGAAGCCTGTCTGATGCCAGGGAGGCTTTTCCAGGCTTGGCTTGGCGCCTGACCGCGAAAGCCGGCGGCCAGCGCTGCCAAAAACCGCTTCGGATTGGCTCATCGTTCAAAAGCCTTCATACGTCCGGACGTCCGTGCAACCATCGAGGAGGGGACGGCAGCACATGGTCAACCACTGGATCGGGGTTGCAAGCTGCGACCATGTGCGGCGCGGCGTCGAAGGCGGTTTCTGCCAGCTTGGACACGGCAAGGCGGCACCCTTGGAGCGGTTGAAGCCGAGCGACCGCATTATCTGCTATTCGCCTCGCGACACGCTCGAAGGCGGCAAGCCCTTGCAGGCCTTTACGGCGATCGGCACCGTTCTGGAAGGACCCGTGCGGCAAGGCGTCGTGGGAGCGTTCAAGTCGTTCCGGCGTGACGTCCGCTTCTTTGAGGCGTGGCAGGCGCCGATCCGGCTGCTGCTCGAAAAACTCTCCTTCACGCGGGGAAAAGCCTCGTGGGGCTATGCCTTCCGGCACGGTGTTTTTCCGATCAACGCGCAGGACTATGCCATCATCGCCGAAGCGATGGGCATCGGCGATGAGAAGGCAGGCGTGCAGGATTGACGGAAGCCAAGTCGCGGCGCATCCCGGCGCGATGCTCAATCTCCTCATCGTCATGGCTGGCGGCGGCTTGGGCGCGGGGGCGCGTCACCTCGTCAATCTCGCGTCCCTGCGCAATTTCGGGCCGAATTTTCCGTGGCACACGGCGGCGATCAACATCGTGGGATCGTTCGGCATCGGGGTGATCGCCGCCTGGCTTGCGGGCCGCGCCGGCTTGGCCCCTGAGTGGCGGCTCTTTCTCGTCACCGGCGTGCTCGGCGGCTTCACCACGTTCTCCGCCTTTTCGCTCGACGTGGCAGTGCTCTTGGGGCGGGGCGAAGGCGTGATGGCGTTCGCCTATGCCGGCTCCAGCGTGGTCGGCTCGCTCGCGGCGGTGTTCGCCGGATTGTGGGTCGCGCGCGCCTTCGCCGGGTGATAGAGCCTCCGCATGACGGGCGTGGAACAGATCGAGGTGAAGCCGGACGAGGCGGGCATGCGCCTCGACCGCTGGTTCAAGGTGCACTTTCCCGGCCTGGGCTTCGGCCACCTGCAAAAGCTGCTCCGCTCCGGCCAGGTCCGCGTGGACGGCGGCCGTGTCAAGAGCGACACCCGCGTAGAGCCCGGCCAGACCGTGCGCGTGCCTCCGCTCGACACCGACCGCAAGGAGGGCGAGGGCCTCAGCCCATCCGCCGTGCGCGCGGGCAGCGATGCCGAAGTGCTGCGCAAGATGCTGCTGCACGAGGACGACAAGGTCTTCGTCTTCAACAAGCCGGCGGGGTTGGCCGTGCAGGGCGGCTCCGGCGTGACCCGCCATGTCGATGGCATGCTCGAAGCGCTTCGCAACAAGAAGGGCGAGAAGCCGCGGCTCGTCCACCGTCTCGACCGCGACACGTCCGGCGTGCTCGTCGTGGCGCGCACGCGGCTGGCCGCTATGAAGCTGGCTGAAGCGTTCCGCGGGCGCGACGCGCACAAGACCTATTGGGCGCTGGTCAAGGGCGTGCCGAAGAAGCCGGAGGACAAGATCTCGACCTGGCTCGTCAAGGAGCCGACGCCGGACGGCGACCGTGTGCGCGTCGCCAGGCACGGCGAAACCGGCGCCGACCATGCGGTCTCGCACTACCGCGTGGTGGAGCAGGCGGCGCGCACGCTGACCTGGCTGGAGATGGAGCCCTATACCGGCCGCACGCACCAGCTTCGCGTCCACGCGGCCTTCATCGGCAATCCGATCATCGGCGACCCCAAATATTTCGAGGCGGACACGAACTGGGATTTTCCGGGCGGCGTCCAAAACCGATTGCACCTGCATGCACGCCGCATCGTCATCCCGCACCCGGCAGGCGGCACGATCGACGTCACCGCGCCGCTCCCGCCCCACATGCGGCAGAGCTGGAACCTGCTCGGCTTCGACGCAGCGATGGAAGACTGATCTACGGATAATCAGATGCTGACGAGAACCCTGGTCGCTTACCTACCCCTTCTGATCATCTTCGTGGCGGTGATGGTGTACTTGTACTTTGTGCGCCGCAGGGGAACCGCACAGATGCGCGCTGTGGCTGAAGTTGGCGAGCGCAACACACGCGCGGTAGAGGAAAATACAGCCGCGGTCAGGGCTTTGATCGAGGAACTCAAGACGCGCGACCGGTCGTGACGGAGGCTGCACTTGGGCGACGTGAGAGCTTAGATGCCGCCGCCGCGGCGATCATGCTCGGCCTCACCTTCTGCTGGGGCCTGAACCAGGTCGCGATCAAGGTTGGCACCGCCGGCTTCAGCCCGGTGTTCATGATGTTCGCGCGTTCTGCACTCGGTGCTGCTCTTGTCTATGGCTGGTGCTCCTTACGCGGCATTGCACTTTTCGAAAAAGATGGGTCGCTGCGGGCAGGCCTTCTCGTCGGCTTCCTGTTCGGGGCTGAGTTCACCCTGATCTTTTTCGGCCTGGATTACACCAGCGCGGCGCGCGCGGGCATGATGATCAACACGATGCCGTTCTGGGTGCTCGTCGGCGCGCACTTCCTGCTCGGCGAAAGGATGCTGCCGCGCCATCTGCTGGGACTGGCGCTGGCTTTCGGGGGCGTCGCGCTCGTCTTTTCCGACCGGCTGAGTTCGGCGGGCCCGGCCGCGCTGTGGGGCGATGCCTTGTGCTTGGCGGCAGGCGCCGCATGGGGCGTCACCAACCTGATCATCAAGCGCTCCAGGCTGGTCTTCGTCAGCGCGGAGAAGCTGCTGCTGTACCAACTCGCCGCGTCGGCCGCGATGGCCTTGGCCCTGCTGCCGATTTCGGGCTCGGCGTTCCGCGAAGTATCGGCCCTGACGGTCGGATCGCTGCTGTTCCAGGCGGTCTTGATCACCGCCGTAACCTATCTCATATGGTTCTGGCTGATGCGCCGCTACCCCGCGGCAGGCCTCGCCAGCTTCACGTTCCTGACCCCGGTCTTCGCGGTGCTTTGCGGCGCGGCACTTCTGGGAGAGCCGCTGACAGGGCGCATCTTTGCGGCGCTGGCGCTGATCGCGGCGGGGTTGATCGTCGTCAATCGGCCGGTGCGCCGCACGATTCCATAGGTTTGACGAACCCATGCGCGAAATCCTTTTCGACCTCGAAGACAGCGTTGCCCTTTCCGATCCAGACCCGACGCGCCGCGCCCAGAAGCAGATGCGCACGCCGCTGCCGAAACGCTTCTACGAAAACGCGACTGTTGTGCGGGAGGAGGGCGCTTTTGCCGTGCGCCTCGACGGCAAGCCGGTGCGCACGCCGGGCCGCGCGCTGCTTGCCTTACCCAGCCAAGCCGCAGCGCAATTGATCGCGGATGAATGGAACGCGCAGGGCGAAGAAATAAACCCGGTGTCGATGCCGGTGCTGCGCCTCGTCAACACGGCCACCGACGGCGTGTCGCTGGAAGTGGATGCCGTTGCCGAGGACATCCTGCGCTTTGCGTCCTCCGACCTGTTGCTCTACCGCGCGGAAGGGCCACAGGGCCTCGTGGACCGGCAGCGTGCGGCCTGGGACCCTGTGCTCGACTGGGCAGGAACCAAGCTGCATGCCCGCTTCGTGCTGGCGGAAGGCGTGATGCCCGTGGCGCAGCCGCGCGAAGCAATCGCCGCGATCAACATCCACCTTGGCTCCCGCAAGGAGCCGTTGCGGCTGGCCAGCCTGCACCTGATGACCAGCCTGATGGGCTCGGCCCTGCTGGCGCTGGCCGTGGAAGCCGGCGCGCTCGACGCGGAAGCCGCCTGGAAGGCCGCGCATGTGGACGAGGACTGGAACACGGAGCAGTGGGGCCAGGACTCGGAGGCAACAGCGCGGGGCAACGCGCGCAGGCGCGACTTTCTGGCGGCCGTCGCGCTGTTGCGCGCCTTGCCGCCGGTCTGATCCGCCGGTTTGTCTCAATAAACCACAGGTTTGCGCCGCCTTTCTGCCGAAAAGGATTGCGGGTCTCGCATTTTCCCTGAACATTGCCCGATGGATTGAATCAGGTTCGCCGTGGAGGAACGGCGGGACGCGTCAAGGGTAACATCAGGGAGGACAAGGAATGGCGGTTTCGGCCTATGGCCGCGCGGAAGCGCGCGGCATGACGCGGGAGGAGCGGAAGGTCATCTTCGCCTCTTCGCTGGGCACGGTGTTCGAGTGGTACGACTTCTACCTCTACGGCACGCTGGCCGCGGCGATCGGCGCCGCCTTCTTCAACGACTACCCTGAAACCACGCGCAACATCTTCGTGCTGCTGGCCTTTGCCGCCGGTTTCATCGTGCGGCCCTTCGGCGCCCTGGTGTTCGGCCGGATCGGCGACCTGGTCGGGCGCAAATACACGTTCCTCGTCACCATCCTCATCATGGGCCTCTCGACCTTCCTGGTCGGCATCCTGCCGGGCTCGGCCTCGTGGGGCATCGCCTCGCCGATCATCCTCATCGCGCTGCGCCTTCTCCAAGGCCTGGCGCTTGGCGGCGAATATGGCGGTGCCGCGACCTATGTGGCCGAGCACGCGCCGAATGAGCGGCGCGGCTTCTACACCTCCTGGATCCAGACCACGGCGACGCTCGGCCTGTTCCTGTCGCTGATCGTCATCCTCCTCGTGCAGAACTCGATGACCCCAGCCGACTTCACCGCCTGGGGCTGGCGCATCCCGTTCTTGGTTTCCGTGCTGCTGCTCGGTATCTCCGTGTGGATTCGCCTGTCGCTCAACGAGTCGCCCGCCTTCCAGCGCATGAAGGCTGAGGGCAAAGGCTCCAAGGCGCCGCTGAAGGAAGCCTTCGGGCAGTGGAAGAACGCACGGATCGCGCTGCTTGCACTGCTCGGCCTCACCGCAGGCCAAGCCGTCGTCTGGTATTCCGGCCAGTTCTACGCGCTGTTCTTCCTGGCCAACGTGCTCAAGGTCAACCCGGTCTCGGTCAACATCATGGTGGCGATCGCGCTTGGGCTGGGCGCGATCTTCTTCGTGGTGTTCGGCGCGCTGTCCGACCGCATCGGCCGCAAGCCGATCATCATGGCCGGCCTGCTTCTTGCGGCACTGACCTATTTCCCGCTGTTCAAGGCGCTGACCTGGGCCGCCAACCCGGATCTCGCCGCAGCGCGCGAAAGCACCCGCGCCACCGTGACCGCCGCGCCCGGCGACTGCCACTTCCAGTTCAAGCTGACGGGAACGGAGAAGTTCACCTCCTCCTGCGACGTGGCGACCAACTTCCTGGCCTCGAACTCGGTGCCCTACGACTTGGCGGAAACAGCCGCCCCCGGCACGCCCGCGACCGTGACCGTGGCAGGCAAGACGATCGCTTCCTATGACGCGGCGAAGGCCGGACCGGATGCCGCGAAGCTCGGCGGCGCCTTCAACAAGCAGGTGAGCACCGCCCTCCACGATGGCGGCTACCCCTTGGTGCGCGACCCGCTCAAGGTCGCGGATGCGAAGCTTGACGCGGCGGTCGCCGCCAATCCCGAACTGAAGCTCGACGCCGCCGCCATCCGCGCCGGGACAAGCGCGAAGGTGCCGGTCGCGCAGGCGATCAAGGACAAGCTCGTCACCAAGGAAGAAGCCGGCGCTGCCACCGATTTCACGGTCTATACCGTGCCCGGCGCAGGACCCTACAAGATGGTCGCCGACCCCGCGAAAGTGTCGTGGCCGAAGGTGATCGCCATCCTGTTCGTGCTCGTGCTCTATGTCACGATGGTCTATGGGCCCATCGCCGCGATCCTGGTCGAGATGTTCCCGACCCGCATCCGCTACACCGGCATGTCCCTGCCCTACCACATCGGCAACGGCTGGTTCGGCGGCCTGCTGCCCGCCACCGTCTTCGCCATGTCGGCTGCGGCCGGCGACATCTATTACGGCCTCTGGTATCCGATCGCGGTCGCCGTGATGTCGCTGATCATCGGCACGATCCTCGTGCGGGAAACCAGAGGCACGGACCTCGAAACGATCCGCTGATCCCCGGAAAAGAAAAGCCCGCCGCAGAACACTGCGCCGGGCTTTTCCATGTCGTGGAACCGTTTGGGATCAGACGCCGGGACGGCCGTCCGGGACGCTTGCGTCGTAGTCGGCTTCCGGGTCGAAGAACGTGTCGGGACGGGCGTTCTCATTGATGTCGTCGCCGTAGATGGCTTCGGCAGAGGTGAGCGTCTCGCCGCGCGCCTGGCGCTCCGCCTCATCGGCCGAGCGGGCGATGTTGAGCGTGATCGTCACTTCGACTTCCGGGTGCAGGGCGATGGCCACGTTGGTCAGGCCGATCGCCTTGATCGGCTGGTTCAGCTCGACCATGTTGCGGTTGACGTTGAAGCCTTCCGCCGCCAGCAGCTCGGCGATGTCGCGCGAGGAAACCGAGCCGTAGAGCTGGCCGGTCTCGCCGGCCGTGCGCACCACGACGAAGGTCTTGCCGTCCAGCGTCGTGGAAATCTGCGAGGCGTCGGTGCGGCGAGCGGCGTTGCGGGCTTCGAGTTCGGCGCGCTGGCCTTCGAACTTCTTCTTGTTGGCCTCGTTGGCGCGCAGCGCCTTGCCCTGCGGCAGGAGGAAGTTGCGGGCGAACCCGTCCTTGACGCGCACGGTCTCGCCCATCTGGCCCAGGCGTGCGATGCGTTCGAGAAGAATGACTTGCATTGCGTTGTCCTTTCGGTGGCCGCAGATCGCGGCGATTCCTGTGAGGCAGAACGCGAAAGGAGAAGCGCAGGCTTCGGGGTCGCTGTCCTGCCGGTTGGAGGCAGTTAGGGACGGCTTGCCGCCCCAACTCGCTGGTTTCGTCAGCGAAACGCCCGTTATCCAGCTGCCGCCGAAATCAGGGGCCACGGGCAGCGTGGAGCCGCCCGCGCGGAACTTTGAAGGCTCAGTCCTTCAACTGCGGTTACGCAGTTGCTCGACGTTGCCCCCCTCTGCCCTGCCGGGCATCTCCCCCACACGGGGGGAGATCAGCCAGTCGCGAAGGCCGAAGCTGCCGATCTCCCTCCTTGTGGGGGAGATGCCCGGCAGGGCAGAGGGGGGCGTGACGCCCGCAGCCCCCACCAAGCCCGGCAACCGCAACTCCAGTGTCAGCGCACCACGTAGGGCAGCAGGCCGAGGAAGCGGGCGCGCTTGATCGCCTGGGCGAGTTCGCGCTGCTTCTTCTGGCTTACAGCGGTGATGCGCGAAGGCACGATCTTGCCGCGCTCGGAGATGTAGCGCTGGAGCAGGCGCACGTCCTTGTAG
>CAXTCF010000044.1:0-24807 GCA_964242945.1 uncultured Rhizobiaceae bacterium
GCCAGCATGCGGCGATCCTCCACGATCACCGTGCAAGCGCCGCATTGGCCGTGGTCGCAGCCCTTCTTGGCGCCGGTCAGCCCAAGATGATCGCGTAGCGCGTCGAGGAGGGTGGTGCGGGGGTCGAGCGAAAGGCGGCGGACCCGTCCGTTGACCGTCCATTCGATGGGCACGGCCGCGCCGGCCGGGGAGGGAAGGGGCTCGTCCGCAGCGGGAGCGCCGCTCGCAAGCGCCGGGGCCAGAATGGGCGCGGCAGCCGCTGCCGCCCCGACGCCGAGCAGGGAGCGCCGGGTTACCGTTGTTCGACTCGCAGGATCGTCCATGTTCCAGCCTCCATTCAGCGGAGGGAATTGGAATCCGCGCAAGCGAAGGCAACAAGTTCGTTCAAACAAATCGTGATGAACGGAAGTCTACCGAAGCAGGCCTGGCGCCGCGCAGAACAGGCCGGGCTCCTCGAACGAAGCAGCCGGGCAGTGCGAAAACGCCTCGCGCCCGCATCCCATGCGCTACTTCGCCACCGCAATGACTGCCTTGCTCCAGTAGGATCGGTCGTAATCGCAGCTGGCGCGGCAGTCCGTTTCGAACTTCAGCGTCTGCGTTCCCGCGGGCAGAGCGAAAGAGGCGGTCTGGGTTCCGGCATCCGCTTCGCTGCGGCCCGGATCGAGGCAGCGCTCCCACAGCACCGCGTCGGCTTCGCCCAGAACCCTAAAACACACGCCGTCGGCCTGCTTCGTTCCTTCCGACGGCCGGATGCCGAAGCCGACCGTCAGGCGCGAGCCGCTGGGGGCGGGCACGGAAATCCGGCTCGGCGCATGGGCGAACACGCCTTCCGGCGCGAAGTCGAGCAGCGGCGGGTCGGGTGTGAAGCGGCGGGTGAGAAGCACGAGATCCCCAGCCGTTTCGCGGCTCTCGGCAAGCAAAGGGCTGGATCCGTCTGCCGTCAGCACCGGCGCGAGGCCGATCGCCTGAACCGAGGCGCTGACGTCCTGCTCGTAGGCGAAACGGCCCAAAAAATCGGCTTCGACCGACACGGCGCGCACCGCGGGCAGAAGATCCAACTCGTCGCCTCCCGCCCAGAACGTCAGGAAGTCCTTTGCGGAAGCGATGAACGGCGAGGCGATGAAGCCGGCCTCCGCCTGGTCCGGCACAAACCGATAGACCTGCTCCCTTCCATCCGCGAAGACCATGCGGATCCGGAGCATCGGCGGCCGCCAGAGCGCGCCCAGCAGCCTGCCCAGCAGGTTCTTTTCCACGGTGAGCTTCAGGAAGGCTCGGGACGTGCCGAGTTCGATCAGCGCTCCAAGCCTTCCCCGGCGGGCGGCAGGCGCCGCCAGCAGTTCGTCCAGCGCCTGGGGCCGGCGGTCCATGAGCAGGAGGTCGCCGACCGTGCGGACGGGACGGTACAGCCTGAGCAGGTCGGGCCACAGCGCGCCTTCCGTCATCGCGGGAGGCCGCGCATCCACGCTGGCCGTCCCGAACAGAACGTGGGCTGGTGCGCGCTCCGAACGGAAGAACGCCCGGTTGGCCTCGACGAGATCAGGCGTGTAGCTGGTGTATTCCTGGACCGTGAAACGGGGACGGTAGTCCAGTCCGTTGGCGATGACGCCGGCCTGGTCGGAAGGGATGATATCGACCGTGCCTTGAAGAGGCGGCAGCGGCGCCTGGGCGCGCACGGCTGCTCGCGCGGCTTCCCGCTCGGCCATTTGCCGGTCTAGCCATTCCCGCCGCGAAAAGGCGATCTGTTGGAGCGCCTGAACGGAGTCGATGAACTGCCCGGCGTCCCTGCGCGCCAGTTGCGCCACGCTCAGGCCCAGTGCCTCGGACAACAGGCCGTACGCGACGGCGCCGCCGATCGGCACCGCGAGGACCAGCCCGGCCTGGACCCGCCGGCTGCTGAGCGACGCCGCCATGCAGAGCGTCAGCGCGGCAGCGACGCTCAAACCATGCCAAGCCGAGATGGAGTGGAGGTCATGCCGCACAAAGCCGAGCTTGAAGGTGAAGAAGAGGAAGATCGCCAGCGACAGAACCGCGGCAGCCTCCCGAACGGTCCAGGACCGCGTGTGAAGGATCACGGTCCAGGCGACCGCTGCCATCAAGGCGGCTGCCGCCGCGAGATAGGCCGGCAATTCCAGCCATGAGCCGGCGAGCGACATGGCATCGACATAGCCGGTGGAGGTTTCGAGGCTCCAGCGGACAAAGCCGACAATGCTCGAAGGCCCGCCGTTCAGGAGGGAGACCAGCACGCCGAAGCCCAGGAGAAATGCGACCGTGCCGACCGGCACCCTCCGGCGCGAAACAAAAACGCAGTCGGCCAGGAAGATCGTGGCGACTGAGAGGGGGAAGACCGTGAACTTGGCGAGCGAAGCGGCGGCGGAAACAAACGCGCCGAACACCAGGATGGTCCGGCCGAAGCGCGGCGCCCTCGCCGCGGCAAGGGAAGCCAGCAGCGGCAGCGCGAGCAGCGCGACATTGTTGTTGGCCATCAAAAAGGCCGTTGCGAAGGCGACGCCGCCGAGAAGGCCGGGCTGGATTCCGAGCAGTGCCGCGAACACCAGGCACACGGCGGCGGCTTCGAACAGCACCACCCACTGCCAGGTGCCGGGGGTGAAGTAATGCGTGAATGCCGCCGAAAGCGGCCCGCCCGTGAAGATGAGGTCGCGTCCGAAGATTTCGCCCCGGTCCGGAGCTTCCGCGACAGCCGCCACCCAGGAGGGATCGAGGCCCGCCCGGATATGCCCGAAAAGGCCCACCCCGAAAGCAGCCAGGGAGGCTAAACCGCCCAGGACTGCGACAAGGATGTTCCATGCAAGCCCGGAAGGCGTCTTGAAGCGGCTTCCGACGCCTGCAACGCTGCTGCTCAACCTGATACCCTTGAAGCGCGGGGCGCCCGTGCCTGCATCGCCGCCATCGGTCAGCCCTGGCCTGTTCCGCAGGCCGGGTTCACAGCCGGTGCTTACAAGGCAGGTTCTGCACCGTCAAACAGCGTCATCCCGCACCCGGCCGGCGGATGCGGGAGCGGAGGAAACGGGCGGGATGGCTTCCGCCATGCGCCGGCCGAGGCGGATGCTTTCGGCGATGCCGCGATCTTCGGGGTAGTAGAAGCAGGTGTCGGCGACCTGAAGGCCGGCGATCGGCGTCTGAACCGGCGGGATCTTGTTGTAAAAATCCGGCTCGCAGATCGGCTGGGCGTGGCGCAGGCGCCCGACATGGGTGTCCAGGCGGTCGGCGTCGGTGATCGAGGGATTCACGCGCTTGACGTAGCCGAACGCCTCTTCGGCGAAGGCCTCGTCGCTCATGCCCCATTTCGGCAGCGTGACCGGCATGTAATAGGGGACATAGACGACCGCATGGGGGAGCGGGCGCAGGTTGGAATATTCGATCAAGCCCGGCGCTTCGATGTCGGGCTCGATGATGTTGAGCCAGAAGTGGCGGGTCACGCGCTTCCTCAGCTTGAGGACCACGCAGACCACGCCGATGCTGCGGATCGCGGCATACTTCGCCTTCCAGTCCGGCGGCAGATCGGGCACCAGCCCGCCGACCAGCGGCGTCGGCACGGTGGAGATCACCGCATCGGCGGCAAGGATTTCGCTCCTTGCGCGAACGCCGGTCACTTGGCCGTTCTCGCTCAGAATCGCATCCGCCCGCGTGGCCAGGCGGATTTCGCCGCCGAGCCTGCGGATGGCGGCGGCAATCGCCTCCACCAGCGCTTCCGAGCCGCCCTCGATGTAGCCCAACTGCTCCTGGAACAGGCTCTTGCGCGAGCGGCCGATCCGCCGGATGCGGGTGGCGATCCAGCTTGCCGAGACCTCATCGGCATATTCGTGGAATTTCAGCTCCTGAAGACGCCGCCACATCTTGTCGTAAACGCTTTTGCCGGACTCGCGCTCGATCCAGTCCCGCGCGGTCATCGGTTCGATCGCGTCGAAGTCCTTCGCCCTGACCGTTTTGAGCATATGCAGGCCCATGCGGGTTTTTTCGCCGAGGGTCAGGTGCGGGAATCTGAGCAGCGAGACGGGATCACCCCAGCCGTACACCTTCCCGTGGGTGCGATAGCCCATGGTGGTGGCAGCCCACTTCAGCTTGGCTTTGATGCCCAGTTCCTCCATCAGTTCGAAGGTCGGCACGTCGGACCGGCAGACGAAGTGGTAAAAGCGCTCTATGGAGAGCCCGGAAAAGTCGAAATGGGCGGCCATGCCGCCGGCCTGGTTCATCGCTTCCAGCACCGTCACCCGATGGCCGAGCCGTGCCGCGCGGTGCGCGGCGGCCAGTCCCATCGGGCCGGCGCCGAGGACGACGACGTGGGACATCGAAATCAGAACTCCAGCGCCAGCGGCCCGTAGGCCGGATCGAGAAAGGTTGTTTCCAGCGCCTTGCGCAACGGCGTCGCTTGGACGTCGAAAATGCCGGGCCAGTCGATCACCGGAAAGGTTTCGGGAACCACCAGCGCTTCCAGCTGGCGCGTCGTGAACGGCGGGTTCTTGCTGAAGCAGGCATAGAGCCGCAGCAGCGCCCAGAACAGCGGGTAGGGAATGGGAACGATGCGCGCCCTGGGCTTCACGATGTCGTGGATCATGCCGATCAACTGGGCGTAGGTGATCTGCTCCAGGCCGGAGATGTCATGGACGCCGGAAAGCCGCTTCTCCAGCGCGGCGATGATCACGCCCGCGAAATCGGCGGCATAAAGCGGCTGGCGCACGAACGCGCCGCGGCCCGGCACGGGAAACACCGGCGCGCGGTCCATGAACCGGCGCAGCCAGCCGAGATGCTTGCGGTCGAACCAGCCGAACATCAGCGTCGGGCGCAGCACGACGTGGGGAATGCCGCTGTCCCGGTAGAGCACCTCCTGGACGGTCTTCGTACGGGTGTAGAAGTCATCGGCCTTTGAGTTCACCACCGAGGACGAGATGCCGACGAAGTAGGATACGCCATGCCGCTTCATCACATCCAGCACGCGCCGCGTCGCCTCGACGTTGTTGCGCTCGTACTCCTCGCGGATAAGTCCTCCGATCTGAGCATGGCCGATCACCACGGCGTCCGCGCCGGAGAAGGCGTCAGCCCAAGCGCCGGTTTCAGCCAGATCGGCCTCGACGATCGGCACGTCCGGATGAATCCCGCGGAAAAGCGCGACATTGGCGGCGTGCTTGTCGATGGCGACGAGTGAGAATTCCGGGCGCCCCTTCAGCCGCGCCACAAGGTTCTGCCCGACCAGGCCGGCGGCGCCGGTGACAACGATCTTGCGCACGGTCAGGCTGGAAACAGGCGCCTACAGCGGGAACGACACGCTGGCCCGCGTGCCGGTCGAGCCTTGCGCGAAGACGAGGTCGGACTGGAGGTTGCGCGCCATGGCCTGGACGATGCGGGTGCCGAGGCCGGAGCCCTGCGGCGTGCCGACGCCCTGCCAGCCGACGCCTTCGTCCTCCACCGAAAGCCAGGCCTCAGGCCCCTTCGTTTCCACGCGCACGCGGATCGGCCCCGTCGCGCCGCCGGGATAGGCGTATTTGAAGGCGTTGGTGACGAGTTCCGTCACGATCACGCCGAGCGACACCGCCTTGTCGGTGTCCACGAGCAAAGGCGAGGCGTCCAGCAGGATGGGGTGGTCGCGCCCCGTCGCCTTCATGGCGCCTTCCAGTTCGGTGATCAGGCTGGCGAGATAGGCCGCGATCTCCACCGATTTCACGTCCGCGGAGGTGTAGAGGCGGCGGTGGACGCCGGCGACGGCGTTGATGCGCCCCTGGGTTTCGGCAAGCGCCGCCTTGGCCGCCGGGTCTTCCACGGCGTTCATCTGCATGCGGGTCAGCGCGGCCACCAGCGACAGTGAGTTGGCGACGCGGTGGTTGACCTCCTTTAAGAGAAGCTCGGCGCGGTCGCGTGCCTCGCGCACCTCGCGGTCGGCGTCTTCCTTGGCGCGGCGCAGGCGCTCGTTTCGTAACGCCGTTTCTATCGCCCCGGCGAGCAACTCGCGGAAATGCCCCTCTATGTCCTTCAGCACATAGTCAACCGCGCCCGCCTTCAGCGCCGCGATGGCGACGCGCGGGTCGTCGGAGCCGGTGACGTAGATGACGGGCGGCGCTTCCTCGTTTGCGCGGATTTCCGCCAGCACGTCGAGGCCTAGGCGCCCCGGCAGGTTGTGGTCGAGCGCCACGACATCGATGCCCCCAGTGCGCAGGCGCTCCAGCCCGGCCTCGCCGCTGTCCGCATGCTCTATCGCGTGACCGAGCGCTTCCAGCGTCCGGCGCACCAGCCGCGCCAGACCCGGATCGTCGTCGATATAAAGGACGCGCGCACCCTCGCTCATCGGCTCCGCCGGAACAGGCTGCGAGGGAAGCGCGCGGATTGCATGAAGTCGTCGGCCTTGGAGAACGGGACGCTCTGTTCCCGCCGGAGGCGGCTCAAGCAGGGCCTGATGTATGCGATGGGCGAAAGGCCTGCAATGCTCTTGCAGGGGAGCGGCCGATGCGACTATCACCGTGCCGCAATAAGTATGATTTTTCGAGCGGGAGGATGGCAATGCGCTTGGTGCAGTTTGTGGATGAGGGCGGCGCGGCCCGCGTCGCAGCGCGGGAAGGCGGCGAGGCTTTCCGCGTGGTCGAAGGCGTCGGTTCCGTGCTTGAACTCGCGGAAAGAGCCATCGCTGCGGGAACGGGCCTGCGCGAAGCGGTCGAGGCTTGCGGCTTCGGAGGTCCAGCCGACATCGACGCCGCCTATGCAGCGGGACGGCTGCTCGCCCCGCTGACCCACCCGGACCCGGCGCATCTGCACCTGACCGGCACGGGGCTCACCCATCTCGGCTCCGCCGCCACGCGCGACTCGATGCACAAGAAGCTTCAAGGGGAGGCAACATTGACCGACTCCATGAAGATGTTTCGCATGGGGCTGGAAGGCGGCAAGCCGAAAGACGGGGAGGAGGGCGTGCAGCCCGAATGGTTTTATAAAGGCAACGGCTCATTCGTCGTGGCGCCGGGCCAGCCCCTGATCTCACCGGCTTTCGCCCAGGACGCCGGCGAGGAGCCGGAGATCGCCGGGCTCTACGTCATCGGGCCGGACGGCACGCCGTTCCGCTTAGGATTCGCGCTGTCCAACGAGTTCTCCGACCACAAGACGGAGCGCGTGAACTACCTCTGGCTGGCGCACTCCAAGCTGCGCAACGCCTCGGTCGGACCGGAACTGCTGGTAGGCCCCCTGCCGGAGGACATCCGCGGCACGTCGCAGATCCTGCGGGACGGCGAGGTGATCTGGGAAAAGCCCTTCCTTTCGGGCGAAGCGAACATGTCCCACACGATCGCCAACCTGGAGCACCACCACTTCAAGTACGGCGTGTTCCGGCATCCGGGCGACGTGCACGTCCACATGTTCGGCACGGCGACGCTGTCCTTTGCCGACGGCATCGCCACGCAGGCCGGCGACGTGTTCCGCATCGCCGCCCCGGAGTTCGGCTTGGCGCTCGAAAACCCGCTTGAGCTGGCTGAAGCCGAAAAGGTCGCGGTGAAGGGGCTCTGAAGCGGGCGATGAAAATCAGGCGCGCGGGCTTCCGGTAACGGCGGCAACGCGCTCCATGCCCTCGCGGATGACGTTGCGCATGGTTTCGCGCGCCAGGCCCGCGTCTTGGCTTTCGATGGCTTCGGCGATGGCGCGGTGGCGCGCGACGCTGCGCGCGTGGAACGTTCTGTTGGGGATCGGCGAACTGACGGTGAAGGTGATCGCGAGCGCCGTTTCCGTCAGCGCGCTGACCGAGCGCATGAACGGGTTGCCCGAGGCTTCCGCCACCGCGATGTGGAAGCGCAGGTCGCCTTCCACGAAGCCGGGGCCGGAGTCGTAGGACTCCTCCATCCGCGTGATCCAGCGGAACAGTTCGGCAAGCTGCTCTTCGGTCCGGGCCCGCGCGGCGAGCGCTGCGGCTTCCGGCTCCAGCGCGAGGCGCATCTCGGAAAGCTGGAACAGGAACTTTGCGTCCACGCCGGTTTCGACGTGCCAGCGCAGGATGTCGGGGTCGAACAGGTTCCAGAAGCGGCGCTCGCGCACGCGGGTGCCGATCTTCGCCTTG
The DNA here is from genome assembly GCA_964242945.1 of uncultured Rhizobiaceae bacterium. Taxonomy (GTDB): domain Bacteria; phylum Pseudomonadota; class Alphaproteobacteria; order Rhizobiales; family Rhizobiaceae; genus Mesorhizobium_B. The sequence continues at coordinate 8,042 of CAXTCF010000044.1, forward strand.
GCCTGGATCAGCCCCTTGGCCGAAAGCGTCTTCAGGGCCTCCCGCAAAACCGTGCGCGAGACGCGGAACCGTTCCAGCAGCTCGCCGTCGCCCGGCAGGATGGACTTTTCCGGGTAGCGCCCGCCTACGATGCTGAGGCCCAGATCGTGCATGACATGGCCGTGCTGCGAGCGCGGGCGCTCCGCCGCCAGAACGGATTGGGGACCGGGAAGCAGCCGGATCAGGTCAGGCGCGGACAAGCGCGGCCTCGCGGGCGGGAGGGGCAGGCCAGCACCGTGAATGGGATGTCTGGGGCATGGATTTGCATGGGATGCACTGGGATTGTGCGGGGAGCCATCATGCCCCGGATCGGCCGGACGATAAAGGTGCCGCGCTCCCCATCAAAAGGAAACTTCAGCCGCTCGCGCAGCCCGCAAAAAGGCGGCCGGACCTCAAAGGGAAGTTTCGAGGCCCGGCCCAGGCTTGGAAGGAGGTTGCGTTGCCAAATGCCTTTTGCCGCGTCGCTCAATGCTCTCCAAGAATCTGCCATATAATATTATTATTGGCAACCAGTTCCCGCTTGGCCCTCGATGCACTATGCCGTGCGCAAACTTGCGGCGCCGGTTGCCGGCAGGAAATTTTTGGAGCGCGCGCATGGCCGAGCTGCATGCCAATCTGATCGATGGAGAATGGATCGCGGGCGAGGGCGTGCCGAACCGCAACCCGTCGAACACGGACGACGTGGTGGGGACCTACGCCCGCGCCAGCGCGGCGGATGCGCAACGCGCCATCGCCGCGGCACGAGCCGCCTTCCCGAAATGGTCGCAGTCCGGTCTGCTTGAGCGCCACGCCGTTCTCAAAAAGACCGCAGATGAGATTTCCTCCCGCAAGGAAGAACTTGGCCGCCTGCTTTCCCGCGAGGAAGGCAAGACGCTGCCCGAAGGCATGGGCGAAGTCGCGCGCGCGGGCCAAATCTTCGACTTCTTCGCCGGCGAGGCGTTGCGGCTTTCCGGCGAGATCCTGCCCTCGGTGCGGCCGGGCGTCGGCGTGGAGATCACGCGCGAGCCGATCGGCGTGGTCGGGCTGATCACGCCGTGGAACTTCCCGATCGCGATTCCCGCCTGGAAGATCGCGCCGGCGCTTTGCTTCGGCAACACGGTCGTGTTCAAGCCGGCCGAGCTTGTACCGGGATCGTCCTGGGCCATCGTGGACATCCTCCACCGCGCCGGCCTGCCGCGCGGCGTGCTCAACCTCGTGATGGGCAAGGGCTCGACCGTCGGCCAAGCGATGCTGGACAGCCCGGACGTGGACGCGATTTCCTTCACCGGCTCGGTCGGCACGGGCAAGCGCGTGGCGCAGGCCTCGCTGGAACACATGCGCAAAGTTCAGCTTGAGATGGGCGGCAAGAACCCGCTGGTGGTGCTGGACGATGCCGACCTTGCTATTGCCGTGGACTGCGCGGTGAACGGCGCCTTCTTCTCCACCGGCCAGCGCTGCACGGCGTCTTCCCGCATCATCGTGACGGAAGGCATCCACGACCGCTTCGTGGCGGCGGTGACGGAGAAGCTGCAAACCCTGGTGGTGGACGACGCGCTGAAGACCGGCACGCATATCGGCCCGGTGGTGGACGAGAGCCAGCTGAAGCAGGACACCGACTACATCGAGATCGGCAGGCAAGAGGGGGCAAAGCTCGCCTTCGGCGGCGAGCGGGTGGAGCGGGAAACGCCCGGCTTCTACCTCCAGCCGGCCCTCTTCACCGAAGCCACCAACGCCATGCGCATCTCCCGCGAGGAGATTTTCGGGCCGGTGGCGAGCGTGATCCGGGTGCGCGACTACGAGGAAGCTCTGGCCACCGCCAACGACACGCCCTTCGGCCTGTCCACCGGCATCGTCACGACGAGCCTGAAACACGCCACGCATTTCAAGCGCTTTGCCGCAGCCGGCATGGTGATGGTCAACGTGCCGACGGCCGGCGTCGATTTCCACGTGCCCTTCGGCGGGCGCAAGGGCTCAAGCTACGGCCCGAAGGAGCAGGGCGCGTATGCGAAAGAGTTCTTCACGCAACTGAAGACGGCCTACACGCTGGCGTAAAGCTCAAGGCCTTTGACTGGAGAGGATATCGCGGCCTGTCTCAAACGATCGGGCGCCTCGCGGTATGCCGCAGACGCATGATGACAATTTCAGAAGCTGTCACGCGGTAAACGATGGCATAAGGGGTGGGGCGTCAGCACCATGCGCCGAAATCCTTGGCGGTCGGTTTCTTGTCCCGCAAGCGGAAAGTCCCGCAGGATTTCAAGGGCGGCGTTGATGCGGTGCCGGACGGCCCTCGGCGCCTTGCGGTGACTGCGCCCCGACATGATCGAGTGCTTCCCGATCTGGCTGAGGGCAGTGCGGGCAACGCGCAGCTTCACGCGCGGCGCGGTGCGAGGACCGCCGCGATCTCGGCCTTCTTGCGATCGCTCTCGCATCAGGTCGCGGGCGCTACGCGGCTACCAGTTCAATGTCGCCGAGCACGCTACTTATCGCTGCCGGATTCAACTCCCGCCGGATCGCCTCTGCCACGACCGCGCCCAGCTCGGCCGAGCTGGTGATGCCCTGCACGAAGGGGAACTGCGCCAGCAGGAAGGGCAGGCTCAGGCAGTAGAGGCGGTTGCAGAGCGGCTGGAGCAGCAACGGGCGGAACGCCTCGTCCAGCGCGATGCCGCCGGTTTCCTCGGCTTCTTCTTGACCCGCGATCGCCAGCAGCTTGTGCGCGGCGCGCGCGGGGCGCAGCAGGCCGGGTTCCTTCAGGCTTGGGAAGGGAATGTCGGCGGCGGACTTCGTCTTCTGCCCGGTGGCCTCGACAAAGGCGGGGAAGCGCGTTGTTCCCCCGTTCAGCGTCAGGACTGCGCCGGATTCCGGTCCGTCCGTGTTCAGATCGTAGTCGCTGCCCAGCTTCAGGATGTCGAGCTTGCCCGCGCGGTGCAGCGCCAGCAGGCGCTCGATCGACTCGTGCGGCACGGTGGCGTACTCGTCCACGAAGATGTGCTTGAAGTGCTTGTTGAAGCGCTCGAAATCCTCGGCGTTGAGGTGCGGCACGACCGGGCCGATGACTTCGTGCATGCGCAGGATCGCATAGCGCCAGGGCACCGTGTACTCGGCAGCAAAGTTCGCCTTTGCCTCGTTGAGGTTCAGGGCGGCCCAGGTGAAGGGATCGCGGGTTTCGCGCTCGTGGAAATAAGCCGCGGAAAAGCTTTCCACCGTCAGCATGCCGAGGCCGATCTTTTCGGCGTAAGCAGGATCGGCGGCGGCCAGTTCGCGCCGGAACAGGTCGAACACGGCGTCCAGCAGGTCGGCGCGCCCCGACGCGATCAGTGCCTCGACAGCCTCTTCCGTGCAAACGCCAAGCGGCTGATAGGGCAGCGGGTGGAAGAAGTCGGCTTCCGGCAGCAGGCCCTTGCGCGACATCAGCGTGGCGCGAAACCCCTCCGTGCTGGTATGCGGGAAATATTGCAGCACGCCGGCGGCATCGGCGAGGAAGGTGCCGTGGTTCGAGGCGACCGACACCAGCGCGTCGATGGCGCTGAGCGAGGTGCCGCGGATGCCGAGATGCACATTGCCGATCGAACTCAGCTGCGAAACCGGCCAGGGCGACGAAAAATAGCCGGGTTTCTTCTCCGTGGCATCGGACCAGCTATGGCCCGTCGCCATCACGACATGGTCGAAGCCGTACCACGCGGGTTCGGCCTCATTGGCTTCGACAGCTAACCGGATGTCGTCTTCGTCCAGCACGATGTCCGCCACGCTGTGTCCGGTCCTGACGGAAACGCTGTGGCCGCGCTCGGCGGCAAGGGCGAGGACCGCCCGGAACTGCGCGGCGAAGAACTCGCCGAGCACGAGGCGCGGAAAGAACTCGCGGTCGTTGATGCGCCCGCGCGGCACGTTCATGCGCTGCAACTCCGCATCCGGCTGCCGTTCGAGCCAGCCGACCAGCGTTTCCGCGATCGGCGGGATCTCGATGCTGGCGATGTTGGCGAGCATGGCCGGGCTGTTGAGAGCCGGACTGTAAGGCGTGCCCCAACCGGCCTGCGCCTGGCGCTCGAAGATCGTGACGTCGAGAGGCTCTGGCGCTGCGATCAGGTGCGCCAGCGTGTAGATGGCCGTCGGGCCGGAACCGATGATGGCGATGCCTGGCATGGATGCGAACTCATGAACGCGGGGTCTGCCTCAATATAACGCTTGAGCCGGCGATTTCAGAGGCGCGGCATTTGCGCCAACGCGAAATTTCCGCTGACATGCTCAACTTTGCGTACTGGGCCGCTCCGCAAGCCAGCCCCCTTCGAAGCCAGCTTTCTCCAGGCCGCGGCGGATGTGCGGGGATCGGCGCAGCAGGCGCCAGATCAGCTTGGAGCGGAAGTTTTCCAGCATCAGCACACTGATGCCTTGGTCGAGCCCGTAATGCCCCTCCGAGATCCAGCCTTGCGGGCCGTAGCCCCTGCGGTTCGCCAGCGTCGGGTTAAGACCGCTGGGCAGCCGTCCGTTGCGGATTGCATGGGGGTAGTGCGCGAGGAGGTGGCGCAGCGCAGGGATGCAGATTTCGGGAGCGAACGGCATGGAGGCCGGCCACGACCAGGGCGCGACCGTGCCGTCGTCGGGCCCGTGCGGGGCGCCGCGCGCCTTATAGCCGAAGAAGCTGCGCCGCCTGCCGCCGATGCTCTGGCGAAAGGCGCCAGGGCCGTCGCCGGCCGAAAGCCCCCAGAAGTCGGCGCCGTAGCCGGCATAGCCCAGCGGGTTGTGGGTCGCGTAGTCGCGGTGGAGGAGGGTCGCGCGGCGGCTGTTCTCGAAATAATCCAGCCCACGCTGGCGCATCACGGCGTCCTGGATGCCGTCGAAGTCGATCCAGGCATGGGAGAACTGGTCGATGAACAGCGGGCCGCTGTGAAGCAATTCCTGTCCGTAGGCCTTCTCCCAGCGATAGGTCTTCGTCCAGGCCTCGTAAGCGCCGTCCGGAGACGGATGCGTGGGCGACGCGAGCGCCAGAACGTAAAGGATCGTCGCCTCGTTGTAGCCGTCCCAGCCATACTTGATGAAGCCGCGCTTGGGCCGCCAGCCGTGGCGGATCGTTGCCCTGCCGTTGTGCGCCCAGGCCCAATCGACCCGGCGGGTGAGCAGTTCGGCAAGTTCCGGGATCTCCGCCTCTCTCTCCGCCGTGAAATAGGCCGCGGCCGTCAGCACGCCGGCCAGCAGCAGGGCCGTGTCCAGCACGGAAAGCTCGCAGCGCCAGACGCGCCTGCCCGTCTGCATGTCGAGGAAATGGTAGAAGAAGCCCTTGTGGCCGGTGGCGTCCTCCTGCGGCCCTTGCGGGCTCTGGGCGAAGAAGCGTAGCGCGGTCAGCGTCAAAGCCGCCGCCTTGTCCCGCGCGATCCAGCCGCGCTCGACGCCTACGCAGTAAGCCGACAAGGCAAAGCCCATCACCGCGATGCTGCACGGAGAGCCTGGGCGCGACGTGTCCGGCACCAGCCCGTTTTCGGGGTTCACGGTTTCCAGGAAGTAGCCGAAGGCTGCCTGTTGGAAGCGGTCGATCAGCGCTTCGTCGGACAGAGCGAGCATTTCTGCCGGCGTGAAACCGTTTCCTTCCTTGGACGCAACGGTTTTTGCGGCCATACGATCTGTCCTTCCCGCCCTGCCGAGGCTCGGAAAGCGCTGAACGGGGCGCCTGTTCCCGCTTATTGCTTTCTGCGGCGCAATGTCCGCTTGTTCAGCGGCCGAGGTCGAACAGGCTGGGGAGAGGCAGCAGGCGGCCAAAGACGGTGCCCTGCGGGAAAACGGTCAACTCCAAAAGCGAGCCCGAAGCGCCCCGCTCCGCCCCCTGATCGAACAGGAAGTTTCCCAGCGAGAAGGCAAGCAGCGTGTCGCCGCCCGCCAGCACTGCCAGCCCCCGGCTCGCCGCATGCGGATGCGCGCCTGCAACAACCGCCGCGCCGCGCCGCGTCATCTCCTCCGCCAGCGCCGTCTCGCGCGCGGCAGGCGCCGTGATCCACTCGCGGCCCCAATGCACGAAGGCGACCACCGCTCGTGTTCCGCCTTCGCGGACGAGTCGGTCGAGCAGCGCCGGCGTTAAGCGGCCGGCGCTCGGCGTGACAGCGTTGTCGAGGTCGGACAGTGCCACGATGTCCAGGCCGGGTAGCTGCAAAACCTCCCCTTGCGCGGCGGCAGGGATGCCGGCGCGGGCGAGTGCTGCGCGCGTTTCCGCGAGGCCGGAGGAGCCCAGGTCCATCGCGTGGTTGTTGGCGAGCCCGACGCCCGCGACGTGGAGCTTTTCGAGCCAGGGGATCGCCAGTTCGGCCGGCATCGCCAGCGTTTTGTCGCGCAGGCCCTCCGGCACGTTGGGCAGGATCACGCCTTCGAGGTTGACGACCAGCGGCAGCCCGTGCGTCAAGCCGAGGACGGCCTTTGCGATCCTCTCCCCGGCCTGCTCGCCGGCCAGCATTTTCTGCATCGCCCGGCCGAAGAACGTGTCGCCCGCCAGGAAAACCACCTTCGCTTCCGGCCGCGCGACTTCGCTCTGCGGGGTAAAGCGGGCCCATTGGACGACGAGGTAGCTGGTGGTCGAGGCTGCGAAATTCTCTGCGTATTTCTGCGAGTTCTCGTTGACGGAAACGATCGGAACACTGCCGAGCAGCGCCTGCAACTTCGCCTGGATGTAGAAGGCGCCGACGGAATCGGTATGCTGGGGCTGGCGCAGCTTGGCCAGCGCATCGAGGGAGCGGCTGGCCAGCACGTTGAGCACCTGCTGGTCGAAGCGCCGCGCCTCGTAGGCCGGCAGATAGTGGGAAAAGTCAGTGGACTGGATCACCAGCGTGTTGTTGCCGACAAAAGGTGCAAGCGCGTCGGCGAAGGCGTCCCAATCGGCACGGTTCGATCTTGTCGCCACCGCCACCGCCACGATCGGCACGCCGGGAAAGTAATGCCGGACAAAGGGAAGCACCGCCTGGACGCCGTGCTCTTTGGCGAACAAGCAGCTTGCCTCCGCTCCTGGCGCGTGTGCGAGCGCTTCGGCCACAGCCTCGTCCACCGCCACCGGACCGAGCACCGTATCGAAGCCGTGCGTTGCGACCGCGAAGGGTCTGTCGGCTCGCCGGAAATGGTCGGGCGCCAGGAAGAAAATGCGCTTCGGCTGAAAGCCGGATGCCGCGCGCGAGCCTTCCGCCGTCAGATGCGCGACGAGCAGGTGATGCGGCACGGCGATCCCCGTTACCCTCTCCGCTGTCGGCGGGACCGTGGTGTCAGCGCGGGCGATGGCTCCGCGGAAAAGCGCGGCATCGGTGTAGAGGGAAGGGAAGTTCTTTCCACGGTCGGGGCAGGCGGGTGCGGCATTTGCCGAGGCCGGCAACAGCAACAGGCAGGCTATGAGAGCTGCAACAATGCCAGCCCGGACTTGCCAAACTGCAAGCGCCTCCTTCCCCGCCGAAGGCCGGGGAGGGGACGTAGCGGAAGCGTGAACGGCCAATCTTCTCCGCCCGAAGACCATCGGCACAAGCGCTCCGCTACGCCGCCGCGTGCAGCGCCGCTTCGATGTCCTCGATCAGGTCGTCGGCGTCTTCCAACCCGACGGAAAGGCGCACCGTGCCGGGGTTGATGCCGAGTTCCAGGCGGGCGTCTTCCGTCAGGTTCTTGTGCGTCGTGGTGGCGGGGTGGGTGATCAGGCTTTTGGCGTCGCCCAGATTGTTGGAGATGCGGATGATCTTCAGCGCGTTCTCGAAGGCGAAGGCTGCTTGTCTGCTGCCCTTCATCTCGAAGCACACCAGCGTCGAGCCGCCCTTCATCTGGCGCCTGGCCAGTTCGGCCTGCGGAAAGTCGGTGCGGCCGGGGTAGATCACCTTGGAGATCTCCGGCTGCTCCGCCAGGAAGTCGGCGATCTTTCCCGCCGACTCCGTCTGCTGGCGCACGCGCAGAGGCAGGGTTTCCAGGCCCTTCAGCAGCGTCCAGGCGTTGAACGGGGAAAGGCTTGGGCCGGTGTGGCGGAAATAGTCGTGCAGGTTCTCCTTGATCCATTCCGCGTCCGAAAGGATCACGCCGCCCAGACAGCGCCCCTGGCCGTCGATGTGCTTTGTGGCGGAATAGACGACGACGTGCGCGCCGAGCTCCAGCGGCTTCTGCTGGAGCGGCGTGGCGAACACGTTGTCCACGATCAGCCGTGCGCCGCAGACGTTCGCGAGCTTCGCGACCGCGGCGATGTCCACCAGTTCCAGCGTCGGGTTGGTCGGGCTTTCCAGGAAGAACAGCTTCGTGTTGGGCCTGACCGCCGCTTCCCAGTTGGCGATGTCCTTGCCGTCCACCAGCGTCGCCTCGATCCCGTATTTCGGCATCAGGGTTTCCACTACCCAGCGGCATGAGCCGAACAGGGCGCGCGCCGCGACCACATGGTCGCCGGCCTTGACCGAGCAGAGCAGGGCGGCCGACACCGCGGCCATGCCGGAGGCGGTGGCGCGGGCATCTTCCGCGCCTTCCAGCGCGCACATGCGCTTTTCGAACATATCGACGGTCGGGTTGGCATAGCGGGAATAGATGAAGCCGGGCTCTTCGCCCTTGAAGCGGGCTTCCGCGCTTTCGGCCGTCGGATAGACGTAGCCCTGCGTCAGAAACATCGCTTCCGATGTCTCGCCCCACTCCGAGCGCAGCGTGCCCGCGTGGACGAGGGTCGTCGCCGGCCGCCAGTTCTTCTTTGTTCGATCGAGCATAGGGCATTCCCAGGCAACAAAAAACCGGCCGGGCTTAGTTCAAGCCGCACAGCCGGTTCATCACGCAAGCCGCGGCCCTTTAGCGAGTTGTTTAACGTGGCTGCAAGCCGGCCGGCCAAATCACCACGGAGATGAAGGCAAAGCTTAAGCCGGGGGAGCGGAGGCGTCAACCATGCTCAAAGCCTGTGCAGCGGACGCGCCCCGAGCGGCGGACAGGCTGCGCAGGGTATTAACCCTGCCGCGATACCCTGCTTGCGGGCAAGCTTTTTTCAAGATCGGGCGAACGGGGATGGCGGGTTCCGCCGCGGGCAGCGATGAGCGGATGCGCGAAACCTTCCTCGCGCAGGCCCGCGGCTGCGCCGAACTCGGCTCGCCTTTCACCAGCGGCCTCTGCATCGCGCTTGCCGCCGCGCTCGACCGGCGCAGCGAAACCGGCCGCAAGGTGCTGGACTGGCCCGGCGACCCGCAGGCCGATGCCTTGGCGCTGCGGCTTTGCGGCGCGCTGCACGCGCTTGTGCTCGACGGCGCGGACCGCATTTTGGCAGCGGCCTTTCCGCCGCGGTCTGCCTCGCCGCTGATCCTCGGCGCGCTTTTGCCCGCGGTGTTCCGGCAGCACGACGAGCGGATCAGCGCGGCCCTCGATCACCCCCCGCAGACCAACGAGGTGGCGCGGGCGGCGATGCTGCTGCCGGGATTCCTGCTTCTCGCGCGCGAAACGGGCCTGCCGCTCGACCTCCACGAGATCGGCGCGAGCGCCGGCCTGATCGGGCTGTTCGATCGCTTTGCCTACAATTTTGGCGGAGACTCTTGGGGAGATGCGGAAGGCGCCGTGCAGCTCGCGCCGGAGATGCGCGGCAAGGCGGTTCGGCTGGATGGCGGGCTCAAGCTTGCGGCGCGCGGCGCGAGCGACAAGCTGCCGATCCACCTGTTGCGCCCGGCGGAGCGGCTCCGCTTGCGCTCCTTCGTGTGGCCGGATCAGACGGACCGCCTGCGACGGCTGGATGCAGCGATCGCCTTGGCGGCGGCCGTGCGGCTGAGAGCGCCGGAAAAGGCCGATGCGGGGCAAGCGGTGGCGAACTGGCTGGAAGCACGGCGCGAGGGAGCCGCCGCCATGCTGTTTCATTCGATCGTGTGGCAGTACCTGCCGCCGGAAACCAAGCACGCGGTTGTTGCCGCGATGGCGGCGGCGGGGGCGCAGGCGTCGATGGAAAAGCCGCTTGCCTGGCTGCGCATGGAGCCGCTGAGCCCCAAGAATCCTTTCGCGGCGCTCAGCCTGACAGTCTGGCCTGGTGGCGCAACACGCCATCTGGCCGACTGCGATTACCACGGGCGATGGATTGCCTGGCATTGATCCTGCCCGAAATCGGGCAGGCGAGGAACTCCGCGGCATCCCATGCCCCCTTGGGCAGCAGGATGTTGGAGCCCTCGCTGCGATGCGGGCGGGGCGAAAGGCGTGCGGGCATCGGCTTAGCCGTAGATTTCCTTGCGGGCATAGCGCAGCATGTCGCCGCGGTCGGCGTGCAGGTCGGCGATGTCGCGGTCCGACAGGCTCATGATTTCGCCCACGAGCCGATTGTAACGGCGGCGCTTCTCGAAGCGCGACTGGGCCTGGGAAACAAGGTTGGCGAACATGGTTTCGTCCTTTGCAGTGGGCTGCCGGAGAAGGCAGCCTGTGAAACCTCCCTGGTTTACAACGCCTATTTTGGGCGTCCGTTGCCGCACCGCAAGAAGCCATGCTGCAATGCAGCAATGCGCAAGATGCATGGCTCGGTTAACCGGCTATTAAGATAATCGATTGAAATAGGGCAGCCCGCTCAAATGTTATGCATTTCGTGCATGGCTTCAGCCGTCCCCTGCTGGCCGCCCATGGCTTGTGCGGCTTGCTGAAGCGAAGGGCAACATCTGTCATCGGAAGACGGCGTGCCGCCGCGGGGCGGACGCTCTAGCCCTCGGACGTTTCCGCCCGGTCTTCAATCGAGTGCCGCAGGATCAGCGGCATCTGGCTCAGCGTGAAAAGCACGGTCAGGGGGAACATGCCCCAGGTCTTGAAGCTGACCCAGAAGTCGGTGGAGAAGTTGCGCCAGACCACCTCGTTCAGCACTGCCAAGAAGAAAAAGAACAGCGCCCAGCGGAAGGTGAGCTTCTTCCAGCCGTCCGCATCCAACTGGAATGCCGCATCGAAGACGTAGCCGAGCAGCGACTTGCCGAAGACTAACCCGCCGAGCAGGGTGGCGCCGAAAAGCGCGTTCACCATCGTCGGTTTCATCTTGATGAAGCGCTCGTCTTGAAGCCAGAGCGTCAACCCGCCGAACACAAGCACCACAAGGCCTGAGACCAGCGGCATCAGAGGCAGCGTCCGTGTGAGCGCCCACGAAACAATCAGCGCCAAAGGCGCCGCTACCATAAAACAGGCAGTGGCGAAAAACAGCGGCCCGCCGAACGCACCCAATGCAGGGAATCGCTCGATCAGCGCCGCGCCACGAAAATTGGCAAAGAAGAAGACAGCCAGCGGCCCCATCTCCAATGCGAGCTTCAGCACCGGGTTGACCGGCTCTTTCCGGTGCTTGGAGCGCTCAGTGGGATCGCGCTCGATGATCGGCTCGTGCGTGCCTTCAGCCATAGGTCGTCCCTGCGATCGTCTGTGCGAAATCCCGCGCCGAGAACGGCTCCAGATCATCCACCCCTTCGCCGACACCGATGAAGTAAACGGGCAGCCGGTGTTTGGCGGCGATGGCGACCAAAATGCCGCCGCGCGCCGTGCCGTCGAGCTTGGTCATCACGAGGCCGGAAACGCCGGCAACACTGCGGAAGATGTCCACCTGGTTGAGCGCGTTCTGCCCCGTGGTGGCGTCGAGCGTCTGGAGCACGGTGTGGGGCGCATCTGGGTCCAGCTTGCGCAACACGCGCACGATCTTTTCCAGTTCGGCCATCAGTTCCGTCTTGTTCTGGAGCCGGCCGGCCGTGTCGATGATCAGCACGTCGGCGCCGGCTTGCTTCGCCCGCTCGAAGGCTTCGAAGGCCAGTCCCGCGGCATCTGCGCCAAGCTTGGAGGCAACGACGGGCGAGTTGGTCCGCTCGCCCCAGATCTTCAGCTGCTCGATCGCCGCGGCGCGAAACGTGTCGCCGGCCGCCAGCATCACGCTTAAGCCCCCGGCCGTCAGCTTCGCGGCGAGCTTGCCGATGGTCGTGGTCTTGCCCGTGCCGTTGACGCCGACAACCAGGATCACATGCGGGGTGCGCGAAAGGTCGAGTTCGAGCGGCTTGGCGACGGGCTGAAGCACCTTGCCGATTTCGCCGGCCAGCACGTCGCGGATTTCCCGTTCCGTGGTGCGCAAGCCAAAGCGGCCTTCCGTCAGCGCGTCGGTGATGCGCATGGCGGTGTCCGCGCCGAAGTCGGAGCGGATCAGCACTTCCTCCAGTTCGTCGGTGAACTCTTCCGTCAGCTTGCCCTTGGTGAAGACGCCGGAAAGGTTGTCGGACAGTTCGCGCGAGGAGCGCGAAAGGCCGGCGCGCATCCGTTGCAGCCAAGTGTTTCGCGGCGCAGCCTGGGCCTGGGCCGAAACTGCGTCTTCCCGCCGCCCGACGGCCTTGCCGACCTCCACGCGGTCGCCGAATCTTTGCCGCGCGGTGGACGGGGCCAGCCGCTCCGGCGGGACGGCGGAGGGCAGCGGCGGAGATGGCACAAACTCCTCCGCCAGCGGCCCGGCATAGGCCAAGGCGGCTTCCAGCGGAGCAGAAGGCTCCGGCACTTCAGGCGGTGCAGAAGGCTGTGGCGCTGCCGGTTCCCGCGCAGGCGGGGCCTCCTGCGGCTGCGCTGGCTGGAAGGGCTCGGCCGGCTGCACCGGCACCCCGACAGGCGAGTCCGGCACCTCCGGCGGCGCTTGGGACGGGGATGGCTCTGTCGGCTGCGCGGGAACTTCGACCGGAGCGGCGGGAGGTTCGGGCGGTGGGGATGGAACGAACGGTTCGGCCGGCTGTGCAGGAATCTCCGGCGAGCTGGCCGGCTCGGTCTGCGTGTCGGCTTCTGACTGCTCGCGGGAAAGCCGCGCCCAGGCTTGGGCGCGTGCGGCCGCTTCCGCGGCTTCGTCAATCTCCTCGGTGGGCTCGGCGGGTTGCGCGTTGCCGAACGAGAAGACCCTTTTGAGGTTGAAGGCCATCCGTGTTCCGTTCTGCCTTCAGGCCGCCCGCGCATGCGGCAGGGCCGTCAGGAGCTTGCCGCTCTCCTGCCCGATCACGGTGCGATCGACGATCGTGCCGGGCAAGCCGTTCTCGATCGCGGCGACAAAGAAGCCTTCCGTGCGCCCGATGCCGTCGCGCTCCACCAGCACGCGCTGGGTGGTGCCGATCAGGCGCTGCAAACCTTGCGCAAACGCCCGCTCGCCCGCTTCGCGCAGGCGTCTGGCGCGTTCCTTGACGATCTCTCGCGGAAGCTGCGGCATGCGAGCCGCCGGCGTGCCCTCGCGCGGGGAAAACGGGAAGACGTGGAGATGCGTCAGGCCGCACTCCGCCACGATGCGGAGCGAGTTTTCGAACATTGCATCCGTTTCGGTCGGGAAGCCGGCGATCAGGTCGGCGCCGAACACGATGTCGGGCCGAAGCGCGCGCACGTCTTCGCAGAAGCGGATCGCATCCTCGCGGGAGTGGCGGCGCTTCATGCGCTTCAGGATCAGGTTGTCGCCGGATTGAAGCGACAGGTGCAGGTGCGGCATCAGGCGCGGCTCGGAGGCTATGGCTTCCAGAAGGTGTGCGTCGGCCTCGATCGAGTCGATGGAGGAAAGCCGCAGACGCGGCAGATCCGGCACGCCGCGCAGGATCGCTTTGACGAGTTTCCCCAGCGTCGGCACCCCCGGCAGGTCGGCGCCGTAGGAGGTCAAATCCACGCCGGACAGCACGACCTCGTTGTACCCGTTGCCGACGAGTTTTTTGATCTGCTCCACCACCGCGCCCATCGGCACGGAGCGGGAGGGACCACGGCCATAGGGGATGATGCAGAAGGTGCAGCGGTGGTCGCAGCCGTTCTGCACCTGCACGAACGCACGCGCCCGGCCCTCGATCGCTTCCACCATGTGCGCCGCCGTTTCGCGGATGCCCATGATGTCGTCCACGCGCAGCTTCTCGAAAAGGTTGACGCCGAAGTCGGGCAGCGCACGATAGCTGTGACTTTTGAGCTTCTCCTCGTTGCCGAGCACGAGGTCCACCTCGTCCATCTCGGCAAAGGTCTTCCCTTCTGTCTGCGCGGCGCAGCCCGTCACGATGATGCGGGCATCCGGCTTTTCGCGGCGCGCCTTGCGGATGGCCTGGCGCGCTTGGCGCACGGCTTCCGCTGTTACCGCGCAGGTGTTGAATACGACGGCGCCGCCGGGCAACGCTTCCAGGCCCGCCAATGTGGCCTCGCGCCGCATCACCTCGGACTCGAACGTGTTCAGCCGGCAGCCGAAGGTGACGATCTCCAGACCCTTCTCCGTCAAGCCGCCTGCTCCCCGTCGAGCGCCCAGGCGCCGGTGGCGGGATCGAACGTGCCGGAAAACTCCCACTCGGCCGGGCCGGTCAGCACCACGTGGCCGTCCGCGCGCCAGGCGACGCCGAGCCGTCCGCCCGGCGCGATCACCGCGACCTCACGGCCCGTGCGGTTGGTGCGGGCAGCCGAGACGGCCGCGGCGCAGGCCGCGGTGCCGCAGGCCAGCGTCAGGCCGGCGCCGCGCTCCCAGGTCCGGATCGTCAGCTCGTCCGGCCCCGTCACCTGCGCGATCGTGATGTTGGCGCGGTCGGGGAAGATCGGGTGGTTTTCAAGCAGCGGGCCGAAGCGGTCGAGGTCGAAAGACCAGACGTCCCGGTCCACCCAGAACACCGCATGCGGGTTGCCCATCGACACGACGGAGGGCGAGTGGAGCACGGGCGCGTCGATCGGACCGATCTGAAGCTCGATCGCGCGGGTGTCCCGGAACTCTTCGGCCAGCGGGATATCGGCCCAGCCGAAGCGCGGGCTTCCCATATCCACCGAAATCAGCCCATCCTCCCACTCCTCGGCGGACAGGAAGCCGCTCACCGTCTCGAAGGAGAACGTCTTCGCGCCAGTGTCTGCACCGAGCGCCGCCACGACGCAGCGCATGCCGTTGCCGCAGGCGCCCGCGGGCGAGCCGTCGGAATTCAGGATGCGCACGAGATAGTCGGTGCCGGGCGTTTGCGCGTCGTGGATCGCCATGATCTGGTCGAAGCGGGTGGCGGGATCGGCGTTCAGCGCTACCGCCGCGGCCGGGCTCACGGACCCGCTGCAGCCGCGCATGTCGGCCACGAGGATCACATTGCCTGCCCCGTTCATCCGGGCAAAGGGGATGGATGCGGACATGAAGCGCCGGAGGTCCCTTGGTTCCGGCGCCTATATGGCGGAATCATTCGGGGATTGCCAGCGTGCCGGCTTGCGGGTCGAAGGCCAGCAGCCGTGAGTGAAAGCCCCGGCTGTCAGACGGTTGCGCCGCCCGCGAAGAGGTAGAACAGCAGCAGGATGAAGAGAAAGCCGATCACCAGGATCGCCAGCAGGATCTTGGCGCCGCCGCCCGCCACGCTCGACACCCTGGTGAAGCCCAGCGCGCCGGCCACGACGGCGACCAGAGCGAGGATGATAATCCATGTCACCATGAGGCGTCTCCGGTTTGGCGTTGGCGGGCAGGCTGGCCGGCCGACGGGGGCAGTTCGGGCACATCCCAGACCTCGCCGGGATGCATCGGCCTGAAACGCGCCCGCGAAATTCCGGCTGCATCGAGCGCCGCAAAAAGTTCGTCGCGCGGCGCCTGCGGCTCTTCATTGGTGAGTTGGAACGTGCCCCAGTGCACGCCGGCCGCAAAGGACGCGCCGCTCAGGCGGAATCCCTCGACGGCCTCGGCCGGGTTCTGGTGCTGCGGCGCCATGAACCAGCGCGGCTCATAGGCGCCGATCGGCAGGAGCGCCAGGCGTATCTCGCCCCAGCGCTCGCGCAGCGAGCGGTAGGGCCGCCCCCCGTCGAAGCCTGTGTCGCCCGCGAAGAACACCGCGCCGCCTGCCGTTTCCAGCACGAAGCCGCTCCACAGGGCCATGCGGCGGTCGCCCGTCCAGCGCGCCGACCAGTGATGCACGGGAACGAGGTGGACGCGGAGCGACGGGGCGAGATCGGCGTGCCCGTTCCAGTCACGCGCTTCCACCCGCATTTTCGGCACGGCGGCCCGGATGATCGTGTCGTTGCCGAGCGGCGTGACGACCAATGGGTCGTGCGCCTCCCGGAGCCTCGCAAGCGTCTCGGCATCCATGTGGTCGTAGTGGTTGTGCGAAACGAGAACGGCGTGGATCGGGGGCAGGTCCTCGAACCGGATGCCGGGCGCGTTGTGCCGCGCTGGGCCTAGGGCCGAGAACGGCGAGACGCGCTTTGCCCAGACGGGGTCGGTGAGGATGTTCACGCCCGCCGTCTGGATCAGCGCGCAAGCGTGGTTGACCATGGTGAGGCGCAGGCCCGCTCCTTCCACTTGGGCGTCGGGCTTGGCCTGCGGAAAGGGGCTGGGCACCTCGGCGGGCCAGCGCGCCCGCGGGTCGCCGCCGAACTGCCAGCGCAGGAGCGAACCGAAGCCGTGCGGCTCGGTGCCGCCGGGGTTGAAGAAGCGCTCGCCGTCGAAGTGATCGCCGGGCGGACCGGAATAGTAGCGGTTGCCGCCTTTCCGGCTTCTCCATTTCGTCAGCCGGCGCCAAATCTGCTGCATGGCAGCAGAACTATGCCGCCGCCGCGCAAGCGCAAGGATCACCACTGCGGCAAAACTGCAACGCTGCCGGGCAGCAATGCTCCGTTAACCAACCTATGCTTTGAATCGGCTTGAAAGCTTCAGCCGGATATGGCGGCTCAAAGCGAACATGAACGCGCCACGGTCGGCGCGTATGCGGCCCTTTGATGCGGCTTCAAGCGCCGCCGGAGAACGAACACGATGGCACTTTCCCTGCGGGCGGAAACCGCGACGCCGATCCGGCGCGCCGGCCTTGTCGCGCTTGCGCTTTTTCTCGGCGGCTGCACCAGCACCAGGATGAACTCCGTCGACACGGCGCCGGCGC
>CAXTCF010000045.1:0-24729 GCA_964242945.1 uncultured Rhizobiaceae bacterium
TCCACCCAGGCGTCGCCGTTGTCGCCCTTGACGATCTTGTAGGGGACGAGCTTCTTGTCCTTGTCGGTGATGGGGTCGTCATAGCGGCGGCCGATCAGGCGCTTCACCGCAAAAACCGTGTTTTCGGGGTTCGTCACCGCCTGGCGCTTGGCCGGCTGGCCGACGAGCCGCTCGCCGTCGTTGGAAAAGGCGACGATGGAGGGCGTGGTGCGCGCGCCTTCCGCATTCTCGATGACCTTGGCGTCCTTGCCGTCCATGACGGCGACGCAGGAATTGGTGGTTCCCAGGTCGATGCCGATAACTTTTGCCATTGCATTCTCTCCTCTTGGCAAGCTGCCAGGACCCATCAGGCGTTCCCGCGGCAACTCCCGAATCTAAAGAAATTCCCCTCTGGCCGGCGGGGTCAAAAAGCCGGCCAAACGGTTGCCGGGTATATAAGTGGGGCCTCATACCCGCGCAAGGCTGGAGAGCGGCTTGCAGGCGCTTGCGAAGACAGCCCCGTCAGCGCCAGCGCAGCACGAAAGAGCCGAGAACGGAGCCAAGCATGCCGGTCAGAACGATGCCAAGCGTGTACCAGACGGAGACGAAGACGGCGGCGCTCTCGTCGCAGTGGAAGGAATAGACGACCGCGCCCATGGCACCCGCCGCCATTCCCGCAGCGAAACCCGCCCAGCGCAGCCGCGTCGGCGCAAGCCGCCGCATCGCCAGCAACAGCGCGCCGAGAAGGGGCAGAGACAGGAGGATGATGCGCTCCCAGCACACGGCAACCGTGTGGCCCCAGAGCAGCGCAAGCCGCTCAGGCGGCGGCGTGCCCGCCCACTCCACAACGGCGAGGCAGCCGAGCACGACGGCCACTGCGAGCATCGCAAGGAGCCGCATGCTGCCCTTGCCGCCCGGCCGGGCGGCCCGCCCGGCAGCGGCAATGCCGAGCACGGCAAGGCCGGCGGTGTAGGCGAACTTCATCCAGAACGGCGCGGTGGCCACGGCTACGCGGAGGTCGGGGCGCAGGCCGAGCCAGAACAGCATCAGCAGCGCCGAGACCAGAGCACCGGGCATGAGGAAGCCGGCAAGGATGCGGCTCAAGGGGCGGGCCGGCACCGGCGCGAGGCCGGCAGCAAGGTCGTCGATCAATTGTTCGGTCTTCACGAGTCGCGCTCTTTCAGCCGCGCCATCAGCGCGCGCAGGCCGCGATGCATCGCCACCCTGGCGGCGACTTCCGTCATATCGGCTGCTTGGGCCACTTCCGCCACCGGCCTTCCCTCGATCTTGACGGCCCGAACCAGCGCCTGCGTGCGGGCGGGAAGCGTCGCCAGGAGCCGGTCCAGGTCCAGTCGCGCCTCGCCGGCCCCGCTTTCGGGCAAGGCGACATCGTCTGCTTCCTCCAGGGGCACTGTCGGGCGCAGGCGGTTGCGGCGGATGTGATCGATGAGCTTGTAGCGGGCGACCGCCCAGAACCACGCCGTGAACGGCCGCGCCGCGTCATAGGTCGCACGGCGGTTGTGGAGGGCAAGCAGCGTTTCCTGCACGAGATCCTCGGCCTCGGCGTTTCCAGCGGGGAGCCGGCGGGTGAAATAGGCCCGCAGAAGCACGGCCAATTCGCTTAGGAGCACGCGATAGGCCCGCGCGTCGCCGGCGAGCGAAGCGCGCATCAAGGCCCCCAATCGGGTCTCCGCATCGTGCATCGGCATCCGGAACGTTCTTCGCGCGGCGCAGGCCGGACGTTACGGGGCGCCACGCGGAACGGCAAGGCGGCGGCAGGCCGGCCGCTTCGAAGCCGTAAAACTCACAACGCGGTGATCGGCGTAACGGCGGGCGGAACGAACCGAATTCCTCCCTGAGGGTGCGATCCACGCGCCCTCACCCTCGAAAAAGGAAATCGCGCCATGTCTCAAACTTTCCGTCTCACCCTTTCGGCTCTCGCCCTGGCTGCCTTTGCAGGGTTGGCCGCTGTTCCCGCATCCGCCGAGGACGCGATGAAAACGGAGCCGACGAAGAGCGACTCCATGGCGGCCGATCCCATGAAGGCCGACTGCATGGCCAAGGCCGACGCGGAAACCGACGCCATGAAGAAGAAGGACATGGCGGCGGCGTGCGACACGATGGGGACGGACGCCATGCAAAGCGGCACAATGCAGAGCGGCACGACGGCGGCGCCGAAGAAGTAGCCTCAGCCGCCGGAAGCAACGCTTCAGGGCGCGCTTGCCGAAAGCGGCAGGCGCGCAACGAGCGCGTCCGTCGCGGCACTCAAGCTCAGCGGGCGCGCAAACAAAAAACCCTGTCCGAAGACGCAGCCCATGCGGTGCAGTTCAGCCGCCTGCGCCTGCGTTTCCACACCCTCGGCGACAACGGCCAGATCGAGGTTGCGCGCCATGTCGAGCATCGTCTGGACGATCACGCCGTTGCCGCTTCTGTCCTCCATGCCCTGCACAAAGGATTTGTCGATCTTGACGACATCGACGGGCAGCCGATGCAGGTAGGACAGGGAAGAGTAGCCCGTGCCGAAGTCGTCGATGCTGAAATGCACGCCGAACTCGCGCAAGCTGAGCAGGATCGCGGCCGAACGCGCCGACGACTCCATGAACATGCCCTCGGTGATCTCCAGGTACACCGCGTCGGGATCGACGCCGCTCCCCTCCACCGCCGCGATCACGCGGGCGGCGAAGTCGGGCTGACGGAACTGGCGCGGCGAAACGTTGACCGCGATCGAAAGCGGCCGCCAGCCGTTCGCCCGGACGAGTTCGGGATGCAGCTTCCGCCAGGATGCAAGCGCGCCGCATGCTTGCTGGAGAATCCAGTTGCCGATCGGCACGATGAGCCCCGTTTCCTCGGCGATGCCGATGAAGTCGAGCGGCGAAACCAGCCGGCCCTCGTGCTCCCAGCGCAGCAGAGACTCGAAGGAAACGATGCGGCTGTCGGCAAGCGTCACGATCGGCTGGAAGCGCAGCGTCAGCTCTTCCCGCTCGATGGCGTGGCGCAGGTCGTGCTCCAGGGAAAGGCGCCGCTTGGCGGAAGCGTGCAGGCTCCTGTCGAACACTTCGATGCGTGCGCGGCCCTCGGACTTGGCGCGGTACATCGCCAGGTCGGCGTCGCGCAGGATGGCCGCCGCATCCTCGAACCCTAAGTCGCTGGTGGCGACGCCGACCGAAGCGGAGGCGTGGATCTCGTGGCCGGCGACCTGCATCGGCGCGCGGAGCGATCCGAGCAGGCTCTCGGCCACCCCTTGCGCGCAAGCGATCGCGCCCGAACCCTGGAGCAGCACGGTCAACTCGCCGCCGCCCAGCCGGGCGAGCGTCGCCTGCGTGCCGAACGCCACCGCGGCGAGAGCCGCGGACAGGCGGCGGGCGATCTCGACCAGCATGGCGTCGCCCGCCCCGTGGCCCAAGCTGTCGTTGACCAGCTTGAAGCGGTCGAGGTCGATGAACAGAACGGCGAAGCGGGCGCTCGTGATGCCGTAGGCGCTCATCGCCACGGCCTCCTCCAGAAGCTTCGTGAACAGCGCGCGGTTGGGCAGGCCCGTCAGCGGATCGTGCGTCGCGTCGTGGACGAGCCTTTCCTCGGCCCGCTTGCGCTCCATCACGCGGCCGAGATGCGTGCCCACCTGTCCGGCCAGCGCCAGCAGCGCGTCGTCGGGCGCCAGGCAGTCGCGGTAGAAGAACTCCATCACGGCGACCGTTTCCCTGTCGATGAGCACGGGAAAGGCGAAGGCGGCATGCAGCCCGCACGCTTTGGCGACCGGCGCGCGGGGAAAGTTCGGGTCCACCGTCACATCGGGGATCCAGTGCGACTTGCCGGACGACAAGACCCGGCCCGGCAGGCCGCGCCCGGCGGGAAAGACGCTGGCGCGCGACAGGACTATGAAGGGTTCCAGCCGCGCGCGGTTTTCCGCGTGCCATATGTCTGCGGAAACGAGGCGTTCTGGGCTGTCGGGCGCCAGCACGAAGACGTTGCCGAACTGCCATCCCGTGTGCTGGCAGACCGCCTCCACCGTGAAGCGCAGCGTCTTTTCCACGCCGCGGTTCTCGTTGGCCACCGCCGCGATGGTTTCCAGGAGTTCAAGCGCGCGGCTTTTGTCATAGAGCTCGCGCATGTGCCGCTCGGCGATCGCTTCGGCCTGGAACCGGGCGGAGCGCTCCCGCTGGAGCCGGTTCTCAAGCTGAAGGATGCGCAGATTCCGGGCGACGGCCGAGTCCGCGTCGCGTCCGGGGAGGTTGGAAGCCGCATCCGGCCTCCGGTCTAGCTGGCCCACCGCAGTTCCATTTTGCAGGAGGCATGACCCTGGTTCATGCAGGCGCTGTGATGGATCTCCACCTCCTCGCAGAACAGCTTTGCCGCACCGCGCACGAAGCCGTCGGCCAGTTCGCACATGCGGCGCGACGAGGCGTAACCCATGGAAACCGATCCGTCAGGGGCTTCCCGGAAGTGGAACATCGGGCAGGCCGCGCCGGCGTAGAGCTTGCGCACCTCCGGATGGATCATGTTGTTGACGCCGAGCACGAAGCTGCGCGACGACCCGTGCTGGGCGAACAGCGCGGGAAAGCGGGCTTTCAGGAGCGGCATGGCGCTCATCCCGAACCAGCGCAGCACCTCGCCGCGCGACAGCCCAAGCTGCGCGCCGGCGGCTTCCACCAGGGCGGCGATCTCCTCGTCCCCGTAGGAGCCGATCGAGGTGTAGGCGCCGTCCAGCCCTGCCGCAACAAGAAGCGCATCCCAGGCATCCGCCCCGAACTGCGCTTCCACCGCCGCCTCCAGGACGTTGAATACGATACCCTTCATGCTTTTCCCGCCTGCCCGACAGGCGGGATGAGAACGCCAAATCCCTGACAAAACCGTAAAAATCCGGAAACTGTCCGCGGAAATGCCGCCGGAAGAACTCCGTCTCGCGCGCCGCGCGGGCTTGACCTAGACCGAAACCCAACCGTCCGTTTCTCCGGCCCGGAAGATCGCGTCGATGACCTTCTGGTTCTTCACCGAGTCTTCCAGCGAGAAAACCGGAACGTCTTCGCCTTGCGCGCGGCGCGCGAAGCTCTCGACTTCCAGCCTGTATTGCGCGGCAGCGGGAAAGCGCAGCACGGTCGCTTCCGTATGGCCGGCATTGTGCAGTTCGATGCGCTGGTGATCGTAGAGGCCGGCGTTGAACGGGGCGTGAACCTCGACAAAACCTTTGTCGCCGTGGAACACCATCAGCTGCCGCGCGGCAAGCTGCGTGCCGAGGTAGAAGGAAAGCTCGAACGAGCCGAAGTCGGCGCGCACGGAGGAGTAGATGTCGGTGCCGAATTTTTCGTCGCGCTCGACCGTCGCCTGCACGCGCGAGGGCTCCCCGCCCGTCACGAAGCGGGTCGAGACGGTGGGATAGACGCCGATGTCGGGCAGCGCGCCGCCGCCGAGGTCCAGCTGGTTGCGCATGTTCGTGGGATCGACGTTGAAGTAGGAGAAGGCGCCCTGCACGTGGCGCAGGCGTCCGATCGCGCCGCCCTGCACCCACTCCCGAACCTGGAGCCATTGCGGATTGTAGGTGACCATGAAGGCTTCCGACACCAGCACGCGGTTGCGGTCGCGCGCGGCGATCACTTGCCGGATCTGATCGGCATGCAGCGCAAGCGGCTTTTCCACCAGCACATGCTTGCCGGCATCCGCCGCCTTCACCGCCCATTCGACGTGGCTGGAGGTCGGCAGCGGGATGTACACGCCGTCGATCTCCTTTGAGGCCAGCATCTCCTCGTAGGAGCCGAAGGCGTGCGAGGCATTCGCCTGCGCCGCCAGCGCCTCCGCCTTTGCGAGATCGCGGCTGGCGATGCCGGCCAGCACGCCGTTCTCCGAAGCGTGGATCGCCGGGATCAACTGCTCCCGCGCGATTTTGGCCGTCGATAGGATACCCCAGCGGAACATGCTTCTCCTCCCTGCTCAATTGCCGATCAGCCGCGCAGCACGCCGCCCGTCTGCTTCCTGACGTTCTCGATGATGCGGCGGCTCAAAGCTTCAAAATCCTCGTCGGTCAACGTTTTTTCCGCCGGCTGGATGGACACTTCGAGCGCGACCGACTTCTTGTCGGCCCCAAGGCTGGGTCCTTCGAAGATGTCGAAGACGTTGACGCCCGCGATCAGCTTCTTGTCGGCGCCCGCCGCGGCGCGCAGGAGCGTTCCGGCTTCCACAGCCTTGTCCACCACGAAAGCGAAGTCGCGCGACACCGCCTGGAACGGCGAAAGGTCCAGCCGGGGCTTGGTGCGCGTCGGCTTCGCCTTCGGCTCCGGAACGGCGTCGAGAAGAACCTCGAAGCCGCACAGCGCCCCGGAGGCGTCCAAAGCTTCCAGCGTGCGCGGGTGGAACTCGCCGAAGTGGCCCAGCGTGAGCTTCGGCCCCAGCTTGATCGTGGCGGAGCGGCCGGGATGATACCAGGCTGGCCCGCCCGCCTCGATCTGCAACCGCTCGACCGGCGCGCCGGCTGCTTCCAGCACTGCCAGCGCATCCGCCTTGGCGTCGAACACGGACACATTCGGCGCCGCGCCCGCCCAGGAGCGCCCGGCGGTTTCCAGGTGCGCCGTGCCCCGCCGCACGCCGGCCGCCGCGCGGCGCTGGTTTTCGGGGCTGTCGCCCTCGTAGATGCCCGACACCTCGAACAGCGCGACATCGCTGAAGCCGCGGTCGGCATTTCTCCGGGCCGCCGCGATCAGGCCGGGCAGCAGCGAGGGCCGCATGTCCGACATATCGGCGGCGATCGGGTTGGCGAGCTTCAACTCCGCCTTGCCCCCGCCGAACAGCCTTGCCTGGGCCTCCGGAATGAAGGACCAGGTGACGGCCTCCAGCATGCCGCGCGAAGCCAGCGCGCGCTTGGCCGCGCGGGTTCGGATTTGCAGCGTCGTCAGGATCTTGCCGTTGACCGCCGCGTGGCTGGCAAGCGGCTCCGGCTTGATCTGGTCCACGCCGACCATGCGCATGACCTCCTCCACGAGGTCCGCCTTGCCGTCGATGTCGGGGCGCCAGGAGGGAACCGTGACATCTACTATCTCATCGTCCCCCTGGGACTCGAAGCCGAGGCGGCGCAGGATGTCGAGGCTTTGCCGGGCGGACACGTCGAGGCCGGTCAGCCGCTTCACCTCCCCAACGGGGAAGCGGACGATCTTGGGCTCGTGCGGGTGCAAGCCCGCAACTTCCACATCACTCGGCGTTCCCCCGCACAGGTCGAGAACCAGCTTCGTCGCGAGTTCCAGGCCGGGCACCGCGAACTCCGGATCGACGCCGCGCTCGAAGCGGTAGCGCGCATCGGTGCGGATGCCCAGAGAACGCCCGGTGCGGGCGATGTTCAGGGGATTCCACAGGGCCGACTCGATCAGCACGTCCGTCGTGCTTTCGTCGCAGCCGGAGTGCTCGCCGCCCATCACGCCGGCGATCGATTCGATGCCGTTCTCGTCTGCGATCACGCACATCTCCGGCGTGAGAGCGTATTCCCGCCCGTCCAGCGCCAGCACGCTTTCGCCCTCCCTAGCGCGGCGCACGAGGAGGTCGCCTTTCACCTTGGCCGCGTCGAAGACGTGCAGCGGCCGGCCGCGGTCGAAGGTCAGGTAGTTGGTGATGTCCACCAGCGCATTGATCGGACGCTGGCCGATGGCGAGGAGCCGCTGCTGCATCCACTTGGGCGATGAGCCGTTCGTGAGCCCGGAAACGAGCCGCAGCGCGAAACCGGGACAAAGCTCCGGCGCCTCGATTCTGACACGCACAGGGCAAGGCCCCTGCCCCGCCGCCGGCTCGATCGCTTGGCTCTTCAGCGTTCCCAGCCCGGCCGCAGCCAAGTCGCGCGCTATGCCGTGGATGGATGTCGCGTCGGGGCGGTTCGGCGTCAGGTTGATCTCAATCAGCGGATCGTCCAAGCCGGCATAGGAGGCAAAACTCTCGCCCACCGGCGCGTCGGGGGGCAGATCGATGATGCCGTCATGCTCGTCGGAAAGCTGAAGCTCGCGCTCCGAGCACATCATCCCAAAACTTTCCACGCCGCGGATTTTGCCTACGCCCAGCGTCACGTCGATGCCCGGCACGTAAGCGCCCGGCGCAGCGAAGGCCCCGACAAGGCCCGCCCGCGCATTCGGCGCGCCGCACACCACCTGCACCGGCTTGCCCGCGCCCGTATCAACGGAAAGCACTTGGAGCTTGTCGGCCTGCGGGTGCTTTTCCGCGGTCAGCACGCGCGCGATCACGAACGGCTTCAGGCTCGCCTTGTCGTCGATCTTCTCGACTTCCAGCCCGATCGCGGTGAGCTTTTCCGCAATTTCTTCCAGCGTGGCGTCGGTGTCGAGGTGGTCCTTGAGCCAGGACAGGGTGAATTTCATGGAAGAATTCCGTCAGGTCTGGGAACGCTGGTGCCGGTCATGCGCGGCAGGCCATCGTCCATATGCACGAAAGGCAGCTGCTGGTCCGTCCAGGCATGCAGCGTCGGCTTGTAGTTTTCGGGGCGGTCCATCACGCCCAGCATGAAGTAGATCCGGTTCGCAAGCCGCGCATCGACATAAGCGATCGGCGAGCCGCAGGTCCCGCAGAAGCTGCGCGAGACCGGCCCATTCTCGAAGCTGCGCAGCGCTTCGCTCTCCAGCCACACCGCATCGGCCCGGAAGCCCACAAAGGCCGATACCGGCGCCCCGCTCGCGCGACGGCAGTCGATGCAATGACAGTAGCTGACGTGGTGCGGCTCGGCGGACGACGAGAAGCGAACCGCGCCGCAGCGGCAGGAGCCGGTGTGAGACAATGGCCTACTCCGCCGCTTGCGCGGGTTCGACGGCGCCAGATGCTTTCCAGCCCTGGAGCATGCCATTAACGGACAGGTCCTCGTCCACCTCCGGCCAGTGCACGCCGTCCAGCATCAGTTCAACGGTGTTTCGCTGTGCTGGCGTGGCATGAAGAAGACGCGGATACCACCAGAGCGGCGTGGAGACCTGCCTTCCATCAGCAAGCCGCACATGCACACTGTGGAGGTCGCACCAAGCCTCAACCGGCTGATCCTTTTCCGGGTAGTCATCCGAAGAAATCATTCCACGCCTCCAGAAAACGAGCCTGATTGGCCGCAACGACCTGAACCATACGCTTCATCTCAACATCGCCGAAGCCGCCACTCTTTGCCACTCTGAGCGTCTCGAGCCAAATCTTCGCCCTGCGGCCGTGTCCATCGACATGGACGTGCGGTGGCTCGTTCCGATCCGCAGAGAAGAAGTGAAAACGCAGACCAGCCTCGCGCAGAACTGTCGGCATTCGCTAGCCCGAAAGCCCTCCAAACAACGTCGGCATGTCGAGCGGCCTGAACCCGTAGTGGGAGAGCCAGCGCACGTCGGCGTCGAAGAAGGCGCGCAGGTCCGGCATGCCGTATTTCAACATGGCGATGCGGTCTATCCCTAAGCCCCACGCAAAGCCCTGGAACTCGTCGGGGTCGAGCCCGCTGGCACGCAGCACGTTGGGGTGCACCATGCCGCAGCCGAGGATCTCCATCCAGTCCGAGCCTTCGCCGAAGCGCACCTCGCCGGGGCGCGAGCGGTCGCACTGGATGTCCACTTCCAGGCTCGGCTCCGTGAAAGGAAAGAAGCTCGGCCGAAAGCGCATCTTTACGTTCGGCACCTCGAAGAAAGCCTTGCAGAACTCCTCCAGCACCCACTTCATGTTGGCGACGTTCGCGGTCCGGTCGATCACCAGCCCCTCGACCTGATGGAACATCGGCGAGTGCGTCGCGTCCGAGTCCTGCCGGTAGGTTTTTCCAGGGATGACGATGCGGATCGGCGGCTTCTGCGCTTCCATCGTCCTGATCTGCACGGGCGAGGTGTGCGTTCGCAGAACCTTGCGCTCATTGCCCGCCAACGCCTCAAGGAAGAACGTGTCGTGCATCTCGCGGGCCGGGTGGCCTTCGGGAAAGTTGAGCGCGGTGAAGTTGTAATAATCCGTTTCGATGTCCGGCCCTTCGGCGACCGCGAAGCCGAGGTCGCCGAAGATCGCCGTGATCTCGTCGATCACCTGGCTGATCGGGTGGATGCGGCCCTTCTCGGCGGGCGACGGACGCACCGGCAGGGTCACGTCCACGCGCTCGGCGGCAAGGCGCTGAACGAGGGCCGCTTCGCGCAACTCCGCCCGGCGCGCGGCGATCGCATCGGTCACCCGCGCCTTGAGGCCATTGAGCGCCGGCCCCATGACCTGCCGCTCGTCCGGGCTCATCGCGCCGAGCCCCTTCATGCGCTCCGAGACCGAGCCCTTCTTGCCCAGCGCGGCGACCCGCACGGCTTCCACGCCTGCTTCGTCCGAAGCCGAGGCAAGGTCGGAAAGCACATGGGCTTCCAAGGTTTCCAGGCTGGTGTCGCTCAAGTCCTGCATGATCTTGTTCGTTCGCGTCGGCAGAAAACAAAAATCCGCACGGGCCGACGGGCCTCGCGCGGGTTTCCCAAATCAAATTTTCCGGTGCTTGGGAAGCGCCGGCTGACCATGCTCCTAGGGGATCATGGTCTTTCCCGCGTGAGCCGCGTTGCCCGACACGGATGCTGACGCATCCGCTGGAAATGCTCAGGCGGCAACAGCCCTTTCAAATGCATTGGGCGTGGTGTTCTTGAGGTACTCCAGCGCCGTCTTCGCCTGCGCGACGAGTGTTGCAAACGCCGCCGGTTCGTGGATCGCCATATCGGACAGCACCTTGCGGTCGATCGTGATGCCGGCCTTGTTCAAGCCGTCGATCAAGCGGGCATAGGTCAGCCCCTGCTCATGCGCCGCCGCATTGATGCGCTGGATCCAAAGCGCGCGAAAATTGCGCTTGCGCACCTTGCGGTCGCGGGTGGCGTATTGCAGCGACTTTTCCACCGCCTGCTTGGCGATGCGGATGGTGTTCTTGCGGCGGCCGTAAAAGCCCTTGGCCTGCTCCAGAACCTTCTTGTGCTTGGCATGGGCGGTGACGCCCCGTTTCACGCGAGACATATCAAATTCTCCTTAAATCTCTTGGCCGGGTCGGTTTCTTGTTTTCCGCATTTGTGCGGCGCCGGACGTGCCGCCCGGCTGCAAAATGCTCAGAGGCCGTTCGGCAGAAAATTCTTGATGACCTTGCGACCGTCCGGTTCGGCGAGAACCATGGTGCCGCGGGCATCGCGGATGAACTTGTTGGTGCGCTTGATCATGCCGTGCCGCTTTCCCGCGGCCTGGGCGAGAACCTTGCCCGTGGCGGTGATCTTGAACCGCTTCTTGGCGGCAGATTTGGTCTTCATCTTGGGCATTTCGCTTTGGGTCCTTTGTTTGCGCTCACGGCCTGTTCGCGCCTGACGGCGCTGGCCTCCGCGAGGGCGGGTCATCAGACCCTACGCGGTCGCGCTTGCCTTCGCTTACGCTCGGTTTGGCGCGAGTTCTGAGCAGGTTTTCAGCATAAGAAACCGCCACGGCATGCCCTGCCGGGCGGTTCGAACCGGCGCGCTATACAGAAGGGGCGATCAAAACACAACAGGCGAACGACCTTGCCGCTTCCCCTTTCGTCGTGCCTGCGCCAAGGAAAGAAGTCGGGCGGAGGATAGCAAGGCGCATGGCGGCATCGGAGGAAAAGCACGGCGGCAAACGACGGAAACTCACCGTTCTCGGCTCGACCGGCTCGATCGGCAAAAGCACGCTGGACGTCATCCGGCATCTGGGCGGCCGCGAGGCTTTCGAGGTCGTGGCGTTGACCGGCATGGGCAATGTCGAACTGCTGGCCGCCCAGGCGAAGGAAACCGGCGCCAGGCTCGCCGTCACCGCCGATCCCGCGCGCTACGGCGATCTTAAGGAATGCTTGTCCGGAACCGGCATCGAGGCGGCGGCCGGGCCGGAAGCGCTGGTCGAAGCGGCGCAGCGCGATGCGGACTGGGTGATGGCCGGCATCGTCGGCGTGGCGGGCCTTGCGCCCACGCTTGCCGCGGCAAGGCAAGGCGCCACGATCGCGCTCGCCAACAAGGAGTGCCTGGTCAGCGCGGGCTCGCTGTTCCTGGCCGAGATAGACAAAGCCGGCGGCACGCTGCTGCCCGTGGACAGCGAGCACAACGCCATCTTCCAGGTGCTCGACCGCAACCAGCCGGAAGCGGTGGAGCGGATCATCCTCACCGCTTCCGGCGGGCCTTTCCGCGATTGGCCGCTGGAGCGGATGCGCGACGTGACGCCGGCGCAAGCCGCCGCGCACCCGAACTGGTCGATGGGCCTGAAAATCTCCATCGACTCCGCCAGCCTGTTCAACAAGGCGCTGGAGATGATCGAGGCCGACCGCCTCTTCGGCGCGCCCGGCCGGATGCTGGAAGTCGTGGTCCATCCCCAGTCGGTAATCCACTCCATGGTCGGCTACCGCGACGGCTCCGTGCTGGCGCAACTCGGCTCCCCCGACATGCGGACCGCAATCGGTTATGCGCTGGGCTGGCCGCAGCGCCCCGCCCTGCCGGTGCAAAAGCTCGATTTCGCCAAGCTCGCCCGCCTGGATTTTTCCGTGCCCGACGAGACGCGCTTTCCGGCGCTCCGCCTCGCGCGGGAAGCCATGGCTGCCGGCGGCTTGGCCGGCGCGGTCCTCAACGGCGCCAAGGAGGCGGCGCTGGAAGCTTTTATCGCAGGCCAGGTCGGCTTCCTCCAAATCGCTGAAGTGGTGGAAGCCGCGATGGAGCGCCTGCTTGCCGGTCTGCCGCAGGAGTTCGACCTCGATGCCGTATTCGCCGCGGACGGCGAAGCGCGGCGCGTCGCCAGATCGATGATGAAGGCCTGACCGCCTTCACCACATGTGAAAGAGCACCGGCAGCACGCCGGCATCCTGCGCGATCTCGATCGTTTCGAAAAGCGGCAGTGCCAGGAAGAAAATCAACCCGTCGCGCAGCGTGTTGCGGAGCAGGCGCGGCCGAAACGTCACTTCACCCTGATCGCGGTAGAGCCGGAAGTTGGGCAGCAAGCGCGGAACCCGCGCGCAATAGTCCTCGTAAGGGCGACCGAGCCGCGCGCGCAAAAAACCTTCCTCGCGCAGGATGACGATGTGGAAGCCGACGACGCAGAGCACGGCGAAACCGACGGTCGCCGCAAGGCTGCCGAGTTGCGCGCCGGCGCCTGCCGCGGCGAAGGTGGTGAACAGATAAAGCGGGTTGCGCGTGACCGAATACGGGCCGGTTGCGACGATTTCGGCGGACTTGCGCCCGCCGATATAAAGGGTTGACCAGAGCCGGCCGCCGATCCCGATCACGATCAGCATGATGCCGATCATCTCCAGGCGCTCGTGAAAGAGTTCCGGTAGCTTCGAGCGGCCGAAGACCATCACGAGGCTCAGCACCGCAAAGATCAGGATGACCACGCCGCGGCGGATGCGCTGAAAACGCTCCAGCGCCCGGTCGGAGCTTTTATTTGTCTGCGGCTTGGAGCCGGCAGCGGCTTGGCTCTGCGAGATGCTTTTCATGCGGGCGCTGTTTCCTCGCCGTGTGGCATTGCTGGGGCAGGAAGCCCGCGCCTGCGCGCTTATTTCGGCGAAAGCACCATCATCATCTGCCGTCCTTCGAGCTTCGGCTCGGCTTCGACCTTGGCGATCGGAGCGACCTCCTCGCGGACCTTGTTCAGCAGCTGCATGCCGAGTTCCATATGCGCCATCTCGCGTCCGCGGAAGCGCAGCGTCAGCTTGACCTTGTCGCCTTCCTCGAAGAACCGGCGCACCGCCTTCATCTTCACGTCATAGTCGTGATCGTCGATGTTGGGGCGCATCTTGATCTCCTTGATCTCGATGACCTTCTGGTTCTTGCGCGCCTCGGCCGCCTTTTTCTGGTTGGCGTATTTCAGCTTGCCAAGATCAAGGATCTTCACCACCGGCGGAACGGCATTGGGCGAAATCTCGACGAGATCCAGCCCAGCCTCTTCGGCCAGCGCAAGCGCGTCGTTGATGGCGGTGTCGCCGCGGTTCTGGCCGTCGGCATCGATCAACTGGACGCGCGGAACGCGGATGTCGCGGTTGGAGCGGGGCCCGTCCTTGGTAGGTGCGGCTGACTTGAACGGTCTGCGAATTGTCGTGATCTCCTGATCTGTTTCGACGCGATGTGAAATGCCTTAAAACGGCGCGAGCCTCGCCCATGCCGCTTTCGAGCGGGAAGTCAATAGCATGTGGCGCATCGGAAATCACGTCCGACGTGCCGGCCAAAGCCAAGATTCACGCCGGGTTACTCCCCCACAGCGGACAGTTTGCAAAACCGCCTGTGCCTTTGGTTTCGAAATAGGTATTGCGGCAGGTCTGTTCCACCTTCGCCCGCAGAATCCGCATCGCCATGCCCAACCTTCCGGAACCGTCAGAGCCGCTTTTCCTCACCGTGGAAGGCGATGAGATCGCCGTTCGTCTTCAGGCGGGAGAGGCGCCGGGCTTGGTTTGGCTCGGCGGCTACCGATCGGACATGCGGGGCACCAAGGCCGAGTCCCTTTCCGCTTATGCCGCGGCAAAGGGACACGCCTTCACGCGCCACGACTATTCCGGCCACGGCGAGTCCGGCGGGCGCTTCGAGGACGGCACGATCTCCCGCTGGCTTGCGGACAGCCTTGCCGTGTTCAGGCGCTTCACGCAAGGACCGCAAATCCTTGTGGGCTCCTCCATGGGCGCCTGGATCGCCTTGCGCATGGTGGAGGAGCTTTCATCCGAAAAGGGCCGGGTTGCCGGTCTCGTGCTGATCGCGCCGGCGCCGGATTTCACCATCGACCTCGTGGAGCCGAAGCTGGGGGAGGCCGACCGCCTGATGCTTGCCGAAAAAGGCTTCGTGGCGGAACAGTCGGAATACGCCTCCGATCCAGACATCTACACCGCCGCGCTGCTGACCGACGGGCGGAACAACCGCGTGCTGACGGGCCGCATCGACACGCACTGCCCCGTCCACATCCTTCAGGGCTCCGCGGACGCGGTGGTGCCGGTTGCACACGCCCTAAAACTCGTGTCGCAGCTTCCTGCCGACGACGTGACCTTCTCGCTTGTGCCCGGCGGCGACCACCGCCTGTCGCGCCCGGAGGATCTGGCGCTGCTGGCCCGCGCGCTGGACGACATGATCGCCAGGATCATCGGCTGATGCGCCTTTCCATCCCGGCTTCCGCGGTCGTTGCAGCCTTTGTCGGCTTCGGCGGCACGCTGGCGCTGGTGCTTGCCGCCAACGACACGCTGGGGGCGACGGCGGCGCAGAAGGCGAGCGCCGTGACGTCCATGTGCCTGGCGCTGTTCGGCGAAACGCTGGCGCTTTCGCTGCTGACCCGCATGCCGGTCGTCACCGCATGGTCCACGGCGGGCTCGGCCCTGCTCGCCGCCAGCCAGGGCTACACGATCGGCGAGGCGGTCGCGGCCTACATCCTGGCGGCGCTGGCGCTGATCGCGACCGGCCTGTTCAAGCCGCTCACGGCGTTGATCGCCAAAATACCGGGCTCGGTGGCGTCGGGAATGCTGGCCGGCATCCTGCTCGGCTTCACCTTGAAGGCGGCGCAGACGGTGCCGCTCGACCCTACGCTTGTGCTGCCATTGGTATTGCTGTTCTTTGTCATCCGGCTGTTCAACCCCGCCCTTTCCGTGCTGGCGGTGCTGTTCGGCGGGATTGGTTTGACCTTTCTCCTGGGGCGGGTGGATCAGGCGCTGCCGGAACTGCACGTTTCCACGCTTACCCTGATCCGGCCGGAATTTACGTTCGGCAGTGCGGTCGGGCTGGCCGTGCCGATCTATCTCGTCACGATGGCGAGCCAGAACCTTTCCGGTCTGGCGGTGCTGCGCGCGGCGGGTTTTTATCCGTCGCCCCGGCTGGCGATCGGCGTGACCGGGCTGGGCTCGCTTTTAACGGCGCCGTTCGGGTCGCTGACCACCAATCTTGCGGCGATCTCGGCGGCGATCTGCACGGGGCCGGATGCGCATCCCGACCCGGCGGAACGCTGGAAGACCGGGATGTTTTATGCGCTGACTTACGGCATTTTCGGGCTGTTCGGCGCCTCGCTCGTCGCCTTCTTCGCGATCCTGCCGCCGGCCTTGATCGTGCTGGTGGCAGGGCTGGCGCTGCTGGCGCCGTTTACCAATGCGCTGGTGCTGGCGTTGCGGGAGGAAAGCGAACGGGTGGCGGCGATCACGACGCTGGCCGTCACCGCGTCCGGCATCACGGTGGCGGGCGTGGGGGCGGCGTTCTGGGGGCTTTGCGCGGGCGTCGCGGTGCTGGCGCTGAACCGGCTGCGGAAAGCCTGACCGAGCGGGCAGGTCCGGTTTTGGCGCTGCCGTTCTTGAATCGACTTTTTCGCATTCCCATCTCGATTCTCAAGCGGCACGCGTTAGCGCGGGCGACCGCCCCAACGAACAGGGAACTACACCCGAAATGAGCACCACCGCACTGATCCGTCCGGCCTGGACGCCGGCGACGATCGCGCTCACAGTGGTCGGCTTCATGGTCTTCTGGCCGCTCGGCCTCGCCATGCTGGCCTTCATCCTCTGGGGCGACCGGCTTCCCGCCTTCCGGCGCGACTGGAACGGCCCCTGGGCCGCCAAGAAATGGGGCTGCGGCTCCCGCCGCGCCGCTTCCACCTTCGGCCGCACCGGCAACGTCGCCTTCGACGACTGGCGCGAGAAGGAACTGGAGCGCCTGACGGAAGAACGCCGCAAGCTCGACGCGATGCGCGAGGAGTTCGACTCCTACGCCAGGGAACTGCGCCGCGCCAAGGACCAGGAGGAGTTCGACCGCTTCATGTCCCGCCGCAACGGCTCGGGAAAACCCGACGTGGACGTGACGCCGAGCGGCCCCAACAACGGCGACCTGCTCCGCGGCTAACTTTCCGCCCTCACCCCCGCAGATCGAACGGCGCCGGCTCACCCCGGCGCCGTTTTCTTGTCGGGGGCGCCGGCTCGGGTTGCGCCCCCTCCCCCGCGCGTTCCGGCTGCATGACGTCGTGCAGGCGCAGGAGCCAGAGGCCGACCACCCAGGAGCGGACATGGGCGCCGGGCTTGCCCCGGCATTCCCGGTGGATCGTCCCGGCCGGGCCTTCGGCAAGGCAGGCGAGGCTTTGGCGGCACTCGCGCCGGGAGCAACGCTCCGGCGCAAGGTCGAAGGTGCAGAAGAAACGCTCGGCTTCCGCCAGTTCGCTCTCGACGCCGGCGAAAACCTCCGCGCCGATCCAGGCGCCGGGCAAGTGGGAGAGGTCGCTGCCCCCAGGGACGGGGGTTCTGCCTGGCGCTGCGGGCGTGGCGGCTCTGGGGGGCATGGCGGGAGGACTCCTTTGGGGACGGGAAACGGGACGTGCGAAGGCGCGCCCGCGCGCCTCCTCGGCGGCGGGGTTTGACGGGTACGGCCGTTTCGCTTGGGGCCGCGGGCGCAGGGTTTTCGTTGCGCCGCCCTGGCGGCCTCAGCCCTTTCGAAAGGCTGAATGGGGAAGCCGGTGTGCGTGGCACAGGCCTCTTTTACTTTTTTACGTGGCTTGCACCACGCACACCGCCGGCTGCTTGCCCCGAAGCTTGTTCCGGGTCCGCTCTTTCCGAGCAGTCACCCTGCTTCTCTAGGGCCCAGACCTGGGGGCTCATCGCCCAGCCGCGCTTACCGTTGCACGACCGACCTGGCACCGGCCCCTCCCCCTGAAACCCCGGTGCGCTTCCAGGCTTCCCCGCGGGAGGAACGGGGCGGAAGGTAAGGGAAGGTCGGAAGTGGTGGATGAAATCGTGCGAAAATTCCGGTTGCGCACCTTCAAGTGCAGCGTGCACAACGATAATCGTCGTTGCGGCTGAAAAAGTTCGTCCACTCGTCCTACTGTTTAGATCGGCTAGGTCGGCCGACTTGCGCGCAAGCATGTGCCTGCGCTGTTGGTACCAACGGGACGGTCACGGCATGGATTCTCGGCTCAAGGCCGAGAATGACGAATACACAAGGGCTTTATGGTAAACTACTGACGTTGGAGGCTGGCATCAAACCTCCTTCCCTTCGTCATTCTCGGCCTTGAGCCGAGAATCCATGCCGGAATGCTTCTACACACGCCGGCTTTGCGGGATCGGGGGCAGAACGGTGAGCAGGAACTGGCGCCTGACGTTCCGCGTCAACGCGGCGCCGGCGATCGAGGATATGGACCTGGAGGATTATCCCTGATGGCCATCAAGCTTCACCCGAGCTTTGCCGTTCAACCGGGTGCATGGCTCATGTCCGAGATCATCGAGCCGCACGGGCTGAGCGTGACGGCTGCCGCCGACAAGCTCGGTGTGATCCGTCAAGCCATGAGCAACCTGCTCAACGGCCACGCCAGTCTCTCTGCCGAGATGGCAGTTCGGTTCGAGAGAGGTTTTGGTCTGCGTGCTGATACGCTGTTGCGGATGCAGGCGGCACATGACGTGCGGCGACCGAGCATCGCTGGCGGGCCTTCTCTTAGGAGGCGCGCTCAAAAGGCATTCAAGATTTAGCGTGCGGCATATTGCAAATCCGGTCCTTCTATCGCACAAGTTGCATCGGGAATGGGGATTGGCTGGATGTTTGTTCGGCTTTGCCTGGCGCTGCTCGGCTGCGCGTGGCTTGCGGTTGCCGCGCACGCCGAGGAGGCGATCGCGCCTGCCGCCTTCGTGCGGACGCTGGTGTTCTCCTCGCCGGACCAGATCAGCTTCGCTCAGGCCAAGCTTGCGGTGGACCACTTCGTCGCTCCCAGCGTCGACGTAAACGCCACCCTGGCTGAACTCGACCGCATGGCAGGCACTGTCGAGAAGATGCTCACCACCCTGCCGCCCGAGGCTGCCACGACGGACATGGAAAGGATGAACGCTCTGCGTGCGTTCCTCTACCAACCCGGCTGGTGGAACAACAATCAGCCCTTCGCCTACGACCTGTCCGACCCGCTCGGCCGTGTTCCCGGGGCGCAGATGCTGTCGCGCTACCTCTTCACGCGCAAGGGCAACTGCGTGTCGATGCCGCTGCTGTTCGTGGCGCTCGGCGAGAAGCTGGGGCTAGAACTGACCCTGTCCACTGCGCCGCAACACCTGTTCGTCAAGTGGACGGACCGCGCCACGGGCAAGACATGGAACCTGGAGGCGACCAGCGGGGCTGGCGCCACGCGCGACCAGCGCTACCGCGAGCAGTTGCCGATGACGGACGCGGCCCTTGCCAACGGCGTGTACCTGAAGACGCTCAGCCGGCAGGAGGCGCTGGCGACCATTGCGACGGCGGTGCTGGACGGTCTGCTCGCCGCGGGACGCTACCAGGAAGCAATCGCCACGGCGGATGTGCTGATCGAGGCGTGGCCGGCCAACACCTACGCCATGATCCAGAAGGGCAACGCGTACCAGCGCCTGCTGCGGCGCGACTTCATCAGCCGGTACCCACGCGAGAGCGACATCCCGGCGGACAGGCTGCCGAAGGCGCAACGCCTCTTTCGCGAGAACAGGGCAGCATACGCACAAGCCGAGGCGCAGGGCTGGCGCGAAACAGACGGGCAGCGGGCGCGGTGACGGGGCAAATGTCAATCGCGGGGGAGCATAGAACGGCAAGTCAAAGTCTGCAAACGTGGGTAGGTCAAGTTCTGCGAACGCTTCTCACGCTGATGCTAACTATCAGCCTTGTCGCTGGACAAGCGGCAACCGCGCAGGCGCGGTTCATCTCGCCTGACACGCTCGATCCAACAGCGCCGGGAGTTGGCACGAACCGCTACGGCTATTCTGAGAACGATCCGATCAACAAAAGCGACCCAAACGGGCATGTCTATGCGGACCCGGGAGATCGCAACCACGACGGAAGACCCGATGGTTTCGAGATGGGCGGTGGGAGTTACGGAGGTGCATCATCCGGCGGCACACCTACGGGAGGGTGGGGATTAGCAGGTCTGCTGGGAGGACTTTTAGGCTTCTTCGGTGGAGGGCAAAAAAGCACACCAAACCCATCGGTAGGTAGCAACAACAATGGCAGTAGCGGAAGCGGCAACGGTGGAACCGGAGTCACAGGACCAGATCGATCTGGGATTGCTGCGACACCTCCTCCCGATGATGATAACAATCAAGAAAAGAAGGAACGGAGAACTGATCATGCTAAGCTGAGGGCAGAGCAGGGTCGACCAATCGGGACCGCTGTTCAAGATGCCCAACGCGCTAGGCCAAGCGATGTTTTCATTGATAATAGAAATGGGAATTTCGTTGTTCGTGGCTCTAAAGGGCGAGAGTCTTGGATAACACAAGGCGGTCGAGTGGATTCTGGAACATCCACACGTACGAATGCAGCACATCTTAATCGCGTTAAAGATGGAACCATTCGCCCAGCTACGTCTGAGGAATTTGGAAAACTCAAGGATCTGCTTAGGTAAAAATTAACATGTCTAGGATCGATGTATTTCAAGATATTACTCAAGATCTCTCTGCGTCCGAATTTCTGAAGAATGTGCTTGGGGCAAAGTTGGGAATATTTGTGCCAGTTACTGATTTTCTCCCACCGAAAAAATACAGCGTAGAAGAAGTTTACTCATGTCGCATTAAGCAAAAAGGAAACGACTTAGATGAATACATATTATTTTTCGATAGTGAGACCTGGGAGACACGATTTTTAATAATCAACAAAGGTATTTAACGCGTGAGCACCGAAACCGTTTGATGGACCTCATTTTCTACTGATGTTAGATAGAATTGTAGAACAGAAAAATCTTCAGTGCAAAGGTGGTTTTAACTTGCAGGTTGTAGAACAAAGCTTGATTGGATCAGGCCTATGTATACATTGACCTAGGCTTTCAGCCGCGTCAGGTATCGTTGAGGAAGGATCTATAACCTCACGGGCCGCACGAAGGCAGTCAATGCGTGATGAAGGCATACCAACGAGTCAACAACCTGCTGCCCAGTCCCGGAACGCCTCTGGTTACGAGTACTCCTACGATACTCCCGCGCCTGGAGGGGGGACACAAAGAATGTCAGTTCAACAGCAAACCATGGACAGAAGCCATCTGGGAGAGTCACATTGGGAGGCAGGCGCGGTCAAAACTGATCCTTTGACAGGCGCTGTACGCATGAACAACTACGGGAGACCAGTATTGACAAGCCGCAAGTCAAGAGCTGACTACTGATGCCGTTATCCGAGCAGATGAAACAGCTTGCTCCTAGTCAGAAGCTTCGACGAAAGAAGCTATATATAAGAAAGTATCTAATTCAACTTTCTGTCTTATCCAACCGGGCTATCACCGAGAATGATTTAAGCAGCGTCGCCCAAGCCGAAGATATGAGGAGTTCATTTTCGAAGTTCGGATTTCAGCCGGTTACAGAATTTGACATTGATTTTCAATCGAAGTCAACAGAACGTTTCAGAAAATATATAGACAACCTTTTAAATTCGAATCCATCGATGGTTTCTATTTGGACACATTATACAATACATTGTGGGCTAATATTTCTTCCAGATATCTCTTGCGTAAATTTTCTTTTTGAATTTGATATAGACGAGAACGGTGTCCTTATTTTTCCAACCATTGAATTCGAAGACCGAATTCTGTTAGATTTGTATACAGCAAATTCAGGTGAAAAAAGATTAAAAGTAGAAACTCATGGAAATCGATGGTCTAATGTGATTTATTAAATTTCTTACTAAGCTGCGCAGCAGGTCACATTCCGGATTAAGACGCAAACTCATAAATGGCGATGCCTAGGCAGAGGGATATCCATCGCGGCGGCATGTCGGTTGCAGCATTTTGCTCGGCATGAATGACTTTGAGTGCTGGTTCTGCGGCAAAGCTATAGATCGCGCTGACACTGGGGCAGTGGTCATCAACGTCGCAAACTTATGGCGCTGGGCGGACGGGCGGCGCAGCGAGGATGATCCGTGGCAGACGATCTACGCCCACTCGCGATGCACAAAGGACCGGATGGCCGGCGCAACCATGAACCTTGAGCCCTCCATTTTTGGCGAGGAAGATTGAAGGCTGGCTACTGTCTCGGTCGTCCCGAGGTAGACTGGCAGCCAAGATCCACGCGCTTGCCGATGCCGTCGGCGGAGGTGATGCTTGCGCTGCTTGCGCTGCTTGCGCGGATGCAGGGATGAGCTCTCGCAACCGGCCCGCCACGGCGGGCCGCGAGCCCTTGAGCCGACGCTCAGTGGTTGTCGCGCGGGATGCCTTCCCGGTGCGCGATATCCTGGTATTTCACCGCGGGCGTCAGCACCGCGCCTTCGGAGAGCTGGTTGACGTAGGCGCGCTGGATTTCCTGCCAGGGGGTCTGATGCTTCGGGTACTGATAGCCGCCGGCTTTCTGCAGGGCTTCGCGGCGGGCGGTGAGTTCGGTGTCCGGGATGAGGATGTCGGCCGAGCCCTTCTTCAGGTCGATGCGGACTCGGTCGCCTGAACGGAGAAGGGCAAGGCCGCCGCCGCTGGCGGCTTCGGGGGAAGCGTTGAGGATGGAGGGGCTGCCGGAGGTGCCGGACTGGCGGCCGTCGCCGATGCAGGGGAGCGCGTGGATGCCGCGCTTGAGGAGGCTGGCGGGGGGCTGCATGTTTACGACCTCGGCGGCGCCGGGATAGCCGACGGGGCCGGCGCCGCGCATGAACAGGACGGTGTGCTCGTCGATGCCGAGCGACGGGTCCTCGATGCGGGCGTGGTAGTCCTCCGGGCCGTCGAACACCATCGCGGTGCCCTCGAAGGCTTCGGGGTCGTCGGGGTTCGAGAGATAGCGTTCCCGGAACTCCGGGGAGATGACGGAGGTCTTCATGATCGCGCTGTCAAAAAGATTGCCCTTCAGGTTGATGAAGCCGGCCTCGCGCTTGAGCGGGTCGGACACCGGGCGGATGACTTCCGGGGCGAGGTTTTCGGCAGTTTGGCAGTTCTCGCCGATGGTTTTGCCATTCGCGGTGAGGGCTTGCGGGTGGGGCAGAAGATTCGCTTTCATCAGCTCGGCCACCACCGCGGGCACGCCGCCGGCGTGAAAATAATCCTCGCCGAGATAGGTGCCGGCGGGCTGGAGGTTGACGAGGAGCGGGATGGGGTGGCCGAGGCGCTGCCAGTCGTCGTTGTCGAGCGGCACGCCCAGGTGCCGGGCTATGGCGTTGAGGTGGATCGGGGCGTTGGTGGAGCCGCCTATTGCCGAGTTGACCACGATGGCGTTCTCGAACGCCTCGCGCGTCATGATGTCGGAGGGTTTCAGGTCGGCATGGACCATTTCCACGATGCGCCTGCCCGTCTCATAGGCGGACTGGCCGCGCTCGCGGTAGGGCGCGGGGATGGCGGCGCAGCCGGGGAGTTCCATGCCGAGGGCTTCGGCGAGCGAGTTCATGGTGGTGGCGGTGCCCATCGTGTTGCAGTAGCCGACGGAAGGCGCGGAGGAGGCCACGATGTCCATGAACTGCTCGTAGTCGATCTCGCCGGCGGCGAGGCGCTCGCGGTTCTTCCAGACGATGGTGCCGGAGCCCGTGCGCTCGCCCTTGTGCCAGCCGTTGAGCATGGGGCCGACGGAAAAGGCGATGGCCGGCAGGTTGACGGTGGCCGCGGCCATCAGGAGGGCGGGCGTGGTCTTGTCGCAGCCCACCGTGAGGACGACGCCGTCGAGGGGGTAGCCGTAGAGGACTTCGACCAGGGAAAGGTAAGCGAGGTTGCGGTCGAGGCCGGCGGTGGGGCGTTTTCCCGTTTCCTGGATGGGGTGGCAGGGGAACTCGAAGGCGACGCCGCCGGCGGCCGTGATGCCCTCGCGGATGCGTTTTGCGAGCTCGATGTGGTGGCGGTTGCAGGGGCTGAGGTCGGAGCCGGTCTGGGCGATGCCGATCAGGGGGTTTCCCGATTGCAGCTCGTGGCGGGTGAGGCCGAAGTTCAGGTAGCGCTCAAGGTAGAGCGCGGTCATGCCGGGGTTGTCGGGGTTGTTGAACCACTCCTGGCTGCGGAATTTTTTCGCGGTCTTTTCGCCGGCCATAACGTTGCCCCCTTAAATAGTATGACTTTTGCTGATGCTGGATTATGCCAGCGCCGAGGCGCCTGCAAGGCGCAAATTCGTGCAAGGCTTCATTCGAACACGATGCTCGGCGCGGCGGAGGCGCCTTCGGCGGCGCGCAGGTTTTCCAGGACGTTTCGGGCGATGGCCAGATAGGGCGCGGCCTCGCGGCTGTCGGGTTCGGCGGCGACGACCGGCGTGCCGGCGTCGGAGGTTTCGCGGATGCGCATCTCGATGGGGACTTCGCCGAGGAAGGGGATGCCGATGCGCGCGGCCTCCGCTTTCGCGCCGCCGTGCCCAAAAATGTCGTAGCGCCGCCCCGTGTCGGGCGCGACGAAGTAGCTCATGTTCTCGACTAGGCCGAGAACCGGCACGTCCACCTTGCGGAACATGTTGAGGCCTTTGCGGGCGTCGATCAGGGCGAGGTCCTGCGGGGTGGAGACGATCACCGCGCCGGACAGCGGCACCTGCTGCGCCATGGTCAGCTGCGCGTCGCCGGTGCCGGGGGGCATGTCCACGACGAGCACGTCGAGCGGCGCCCAATCGACTTCGCGCAAAAGCTGGGTGAGCGCGGACATCACCATCGGCCCGCGCCAGATCATCGGCGTGTCCTCTTCCACGAGGAAGCCCATGCTCATCAGCTTGAGGCCCCACTTGCGCATCGGCTGGAGAATGCGGCCGTCGCGCGTTTCGGGCTTGCCGGACAGGCCGGTGAGCTTCGGCAGCGAGGGGCCGTAGATGTCGGCGTCGAGGATGCCGACGCTGAGGCCGAGAGTGCCTAGAGCCAAGGCGAGGTTGACTGCGGTCGTGGACTTGCCGACGCCGCCCTTGCCGCTCGCCACGGCGATGATCGACTCCACGCCGGGGATGCCGCGCTTCCCCGGCCGAGGGCCGGAAGGGGCTGCGGG